>JBJTQN010000211.1:0-13703 GCA_046075665.1 Armatimonadota bacterium
GGTCGTGGCCGCCAACCTTGCTGAAATAGATGTAGCCATTGTCATCGATGTAGCTGACCTGGTAGCCGATTTCATCAATATGGCCCGCGAGCATGATTTTCGGAAAGCCCTCAGGATTGACGGATGCAATCACAGAGCCCATCGGGTCCGTTTCAATCGTGTCTGCAAAGGCTCCGACGTAGCTGCGGAACACGGCTGCATTGCGCTCTTCGTAGCCACTTGGAGATGGCGTCTCAACGAGTTCCTTCAGGAAATCAAGTGCTGCATCATTCATGGTGTCTGTCCTCAAATTCGAAGCGCCAAGCGCTCTACGTAATGTTTTTCGGCAGGATAGTACCCAAACCTCACCGTTATGTACGGCTAAATCTCAACATCCAGCTGGTCGCACAGCCAAGTGTAGTCCCACGATAAATCGCGCATCGCATCGTAGCGGCCGCTTGCCCCACCGTGTCCACTGGACAAGTCCGTTATGAAGAGGAGTGGATTCTCGTCAGTTTTCAGGCGGCGTTTGCGCGCGACATATTTTGCCGGCTCCCAATACATCACTTGAGAGTCATTAAACCCTGTACGCACCAGCGTGCTCGGATAGTCCTTGGCTTCGAGGTTGTCATACGGGCTGTATGCATACATCCAGTGGAATTCTTCCTCGACATTTGGGTTGCCCCACTCGATATATTCGCCCACGGTCAACGGCAGGGTGTCATCCAACATCGTGTTGATGACATCCACGAATGGGACGTAGTTCATAGCCAGACGGCACAGATCCGGGCGCTGGTTGACGACCGCTCCGAGGAGGAGACCACCAGCGCTCCCACCGCGTATAGCGAGGCGATTCGGATGCGAATAGCCTGCAGTCTTTAGGAAATCCCCGACAGCGATGAAATCTGTAAAGGTATTTTGCTTGTGCTGCATCTTCCCTGCATCATGCCAGGTCTTGCCAAGGTCTCCACCGCCGCGGATATGACCGATGGCGTAGACGAACCCGCGGTCAAGGAGCGAGACCAGACTGCTTTGGAACTGGACAGGGATAGTGATGCCGTACGAACCATAGCCATAGAGAAGACATGGAGCCGTGCCATCGATGGGAGTGTCTTTGTGATGGACGATGCTGACCGGGATGCGTGTGCCATCCGGAGCAGCTGCATGCACAAACGAGCTGACATAGTTGGTTCTGTCAAAGCCACCGAGGACGGCAGTCTGCTTGAGTAATGTCAGTTCAAGGGTGTCTAGGTTGACATCATAGATGGAATTCGGTGTGACCAGTGAGCTGTACGCGATGCGCAGCGTGTCTTTTTCAAAGGTGTGATTTTGGTCGAGGCGGACCGTATAGGTCGGCTCCGGGAATGCGACGAGCTGATCCTGCCCCGTTGCGAAACTAATGACACGTAGTTGCGGCCGTCCGCCACAGCGCTCGCTGACAACCAAGTGGTCGCTGAAGCAGTCAACAGATTCACGCATTGTGTCAGGATCGGCCGGAAGCACCTCCGTCCAGTTTTCTTCCTGCGGGTTGCTGACGGGCGCCGCGATCACACGGAAAAGCGGAGCCCCTTTGTTGGTCCGGATATAGAAGAGGCCATCCCGATGGTCCAAGTCGTATTCGTGGTCTTCTTCGCGGGGTAGGACGACGGTTGGCGCGGCGTTTGGAACATCCGCAGAGATGGTGTGAAACTCGCTGGTGTTCTGGCTGCCTGTTCCAAGCACGATATACGCGTTGTCCCGGGTCTTACCTACGAAGACGCGGAAGAGGGCATCCGGCTCGTGGAGAACAACCGTCCGTTCAGATGGGTTGCTTACCGATGTCCGCCAGATGGTGTCAGAGCGCTTGGCATCATCTTCGGTGACGATGAAAATGGTGTTGTTGTCATTCGCCCAAATTATGCCGCGGGCTTTGCCAAAGCTTGCGATGTCCTTGCCGGTCGATTGGTCGCGGACATGGAGCTGATATTCGCGGAAGCCAGTGGTATCAATCGAATAGGCAAGGTAACGCCCACATTCACTAATGGTGACGGTCCCGAGCGAGAAGAACGCATGGCCCTCAGCCATTGCATTGCCATCGATAACGATTTCTTCCACATCCGAGTCAATGGGTTTGCGACAGTGGATGGAGTATTGTTTCCCCTCTTCAGTCCGCATGTAGTAGGAGTAGTTTCCTTTGCGGTATGGCACGCTCAGATCCGTTTGTTGAATACGGCCAATTAGCTCATCGTAGAGGCGGTGGCGTTTCTCTGTCAAATGGGATGCGACGCGCTCTGCGTATGCATTTTCATCCTCAAGATAGGAGCGGACTTCCGGGTTTTCTTTCTCACGAAGCCAATGGTATTCATCGGTGCGGGTGACACCATGGATGGTGTGGGTGACGGGGACCTGCTTCGCTACAGGAGGCGTGTGGGAACGGTCAAACATGTACGTACAGTGTATCAAGGTGACTTTGATACCGTGCGCTCACCAAGCTTCCAAAATGTCGCTTGGCTGCCGTGGTACCGACTAGGCTTTGGTCTGCGTGATCCAGCGGGTGACATCCACCACTTTCATTCCGGCTGCATGTGCGCTGATAAAGCCATTCACACCATCTTCAAAAACGACGCAGCGCTCCGGGGCCACTCCGAGCCGCTCGGCTCCGAGGAGAAACGGCTCTGGATGCGGCTTGCCGTGGGTGACATCTTCCGAGCCGATAATGACATCAAAGAGGTCAATGATCCCGGTGATGCGCAGGGATTCTCGAACGACCATCCCGAGACCGCCACTGACAACGCCCAGCGGGATTTTTCCGTGAAAGCGCCGCGCTTCGGCAACGATTTCAGGGAGGTCGGTCACCGTCGGGACGAGGGTGTGATAGGCCATTTCCTTTTCATCCGTGAGGAGATTCAAATCAAACGCGCGCAGTCCGGCGTGATTTTCTGCGAGATGGTCGAGCACTTCCCGCGCGGGTGTGCCTGCGAATGCGTAGAACTCATCCACCGGAAAAATGTCTTCAAAGCCGTGTTTGTCCAGCATCATATGCCACGCTTTGTAGTGCAGTGGCATCGTGTCGACAAGGGTGCCATCACAGTCAAACAGGATGGCGCCGGGTGTTTCCTCTAGCGGAAATGTTAGAAATGCGGATTCAGGGACTAGGCTCACGGCATCAATGGTATCGCAGGCATTCAGCGTGAGTTAGGCATCCGGGGAAACGACACGCTCGCGGACAGAGCGGAAGCGCACAGGGCATTTCGGTAGCGCGCGCTTCGCCCTCCGGAGTGCCGGTGCTTTGATAGCGATGATGGCGACGATGACCATGGTGATCATCCCGCCGATGGTCAGGGCGCGGACGACATTTGTGGATGCGGCGATGCTGCTGGCGATAATGCTTCCAGCGGGCGTGAGACCTATCATCAGCCAGCTGTGCACTCCCATCACGCGGCCTCTGAGGTGATCCGGCGTGGATGTCTGCAGCAAGGTGTTTGCAGTTACGAGGAAGAGGATCATGCTGAAACCGACGCCGATGATGAGCCAGCGTCCGATGGCCATGCTGCCGCAGTTTGCGAGGGTGAGGGAGCAGAGTCCCCAGCAGAAGGCGGCGCCGAGGAGGAGGTGTCCTTTGCGCTGGATGCTGCCTGAGTAGGTCGCAAGGAGGAGGGCTGCGGCGAGCGCGCCAACCCCGCGCATCGACATTAAGGTGCCGTAGCCGCTAGCATTTGCGTGTAAGCCGAATTTCGCAAGGGCCGGGAGGAGAATCCAGTCGCCGGTCATGAAGAGTGAACATCCCGCAAGCAGTGCGACGAGGGCGATTCCAGCCCGGTAGGACTTGAGGTAGTTTGCGACTTCTTTCAGCTGGGTTCCGATGGCTTGTTTTGATTTTGCGACAGCCGTGCGTCCGGCTTTGACGGCAATGAGGCCGCCGATAACGCCGATGTACGAGAGGCCATTCATGATGAAGCAGAGGCCGACGGCGGCGGCTTCCGGGCGGCCAGCGCCGAGGCGCTCGATGAGCTGTGCAGCGACGAGGGGACCAATCACGCGAGCTCCATTGAACATCGAGCTGTTCAGGCCGATGGCATTTGGGAGGTCATCTTTACCGACGAGTTCTACAAGAAACGCCTGGCGTGCGGGCATGTCGAAGACTTGCGTGATGCCGAGGAGGCCTGCGAAGACGGGGATGTGCCAGATCTTGATGTGACCTGTAATTACGAGGAAGCCCATGGTGAGGGCGAGGATGCACTGAACCACCTGCATCGCGAGGATGAGGTTACGCTTTGGCATCCGGTCCGCAACCGCGCCGCCGATAACGGCACCGAGAAACATCGGGAGGGCGCCAAGGACGGCGACGATTCCTAGCCATTTTGATGCATGGCTTTCTGATTCTGAGAGCAACGTGACAAGCCAGTTCTGGCCTGTGGATTGGACCCAGGTGCCGATGAGGGAGAAGAGCTGTCCGATGTAAAACCAGCGGTAATCCCGGTGCCGGAGAGCGGTGAAGGGGCTTCGGCGGCTGGTTTGGATGGCGGACATACAGGGTTTATACTACCCGGCGGTGGAGTGTGGGTGGTCAGGTAATGGGGGGCGGGTGTAGGATAGTGTCCCGATGACCCCTACAGTTGACCAAGCCCTTAAAGACCTCTCTGCCGCGCTGCGCGGGACGGAGTGGGAAGGTCGTTTGTTGCTGGTGGGCGGCGCGGTGCGCGATCAGCTGCTAGGGATTGAGTCGAGCACGCCGGATATAGATTTGGTTCTCGAAGGGGATGCGCCATCGGTTGCGATGCATCTTTGGAAAGTGCGGGCAGCGAGTCATCATCCGGTTACGTATCCGGCATTCGGTACGGCCATGGTTCATATCAATGGTGTCCAGATTGAGCTGGTTACGGCGCGTGCGGAGACGTATCGCAGTGGCAGTCGCAAGCCAGTGGTCACTCCCGGGACGATTGCAACAGATGCGGCGCGGCGGGATTTTACGGTCAATACATTTCTGCAGCACATCGATACGCGTGAGATTGTGGATCCGCTGGGGATGGCGCGTGCTGACCTCGATGCCGGCATTTTACGGACACCATGCGACCCGGATATTACATTTACAGATGATCCATTGCGGATGCTGCGGGCATGTCGGTTTGCGGCAAAGCTTGGGTTTGTGCTTGAGGATTCGACCCGTGATGCCATTGTTCGGCATGCGCATCGGCTGGCACCTGAACACGGTATTTCAGCCGAGCGTGTGCGGGATGAGCTTGTCAAGACGCTGCTCGCAAAGGGTGCCGAGGGTGGTTTTGAGCTAATGCGAACGACCGGGCTGCTGGGGCATTTTCTGCCTGAGCTCGGCGCGTTGTATGGCGTCACGCAGAATGCCTGGCATGTTTACGATGTTTGGACGCATACATTTAGGGTGCTTGCGGCACTTCCATCCGATGCGGGAATCGTTTTGCGTCTTGCGGCACTGCTCCACGATATTGCCAAACCTGCGACGCGCAGCGTCTCGGATGATGGAGCGGTGCATTTTTACGGCCACGAGGATGTCGGAGCTGACATCGCCCGTGGGATTCTGGGCCGTTTGAAGTTTGATAATGACACGATTCGCGATGTCTGTTCGCTGGTGCGCTTGCATATGCGTTATGGGCAGGTCACGGAGAGCTGGTCGCGAACGGCGCTCCGGAGGTTGGTGCGTGCCGTCGGTCCGTATCAGGATGAGCTGTTAGTGCTTGCGCTTGCGGACGCGGTGGGTAGCGGAACGCCTGTGCAGATCGATGTGGATGGATTGCGCGTTCGTCTTGTGGATGCGTGTGCGGGCGCGGATGTGGCATCGGCGGTCTCGCCGCTGGACGGAGGGGCATTGATACGTCTCGCCGGCGGGCGTCCGGCGGGTCCGTGGCTGGGCGCTGTCAAGCGTTACCTTGAAGGTTTGGTTGTAGATGGCGACCTTGCGCCGGGCGATGTGGAGTCTGCAGAGCGGCTTGCCCGGGAGTTTCTGGCATCGGGGCTGGTGTAGCGGGCGGCTGGGCGACTGTGGTTCGGGTCAGTCCTGAACGGACTGGTGCCGATTTGGTAGACCTTTGGGTTGATGAGCCAGCGGAGCGCCGCCGCATTGGGTGCGAAACCAATTGAGTGAACTCTGACTTAAGGACTGCAACCGATCTGCGCGACTGGATATTGGTCGCAAAGACAATGTTTGTTGCTGCAAGGATTGTGTCTGGGTCAGGATACTCACAATTTCCCATTGCCGATAGAAAGGCATCCCAGTGGCTTTGCTGCAAGCCACATGCCGCGAGAATGTACGGAACATGAGGCGGGATTTCCGTCTCGATGACCATTGTTTCTGTGATCAGCAGATAAAGAATAGCTGTCTGATACACCTTGGCGCGACGCTTTGGACGTACCGCACAGGCCCTCACAAAACTGCCTTCACCCGCAAACAAAGACTGAAGAAGGCTTAGAGTTGGGTTGTCACTTAGCCATGCAGGACGATCGGATGTCGCATGTGCAAGGTTTGTATCGACTTCAACGGTGTAGCTGCCATCCGTGGATGGACGCTCCAAAGCAACTGTTGATACACGGTGCATATTGCGCCTTAGTCTGTCTAGAAAGCGATGCTTGGCTGTCTTGAAGAGTAAGCGGACAAAGTGGTTATCTGAATGAATCTCAAGCTGACTTCTTTGGATCAGGTGGATGACTGCCTCCCAGGTTTCAATCGCTATGTCTTCCGCTTCGAAAATGGCAAGTGCCGTTTGCATCCGGATAATCCGCCGCTCGCAAAAAATTTGGACTTTGTAAAAGTGCATTTTGAAAAGCTCCCGATGCAGCTTCTCAGCCAGACCCATATCACCATTTCGAAAGGCAACTCCAAAGCGCTGGGCCAGAACAGGGCCAGCAGAATCGTAGGGTTGAGCGCTCCGATAACCAGAGCGAAATGTTGCAGCGGAAGGATGGTCGATAGACATGCCGCCATTCTGCACAACGAAGATTCATCGCACAATTGTTAAAAGTGATAATCGGCGATTTGCTAATTTTTTGTAATGATAGGCGTTGTTTGGACGATAAGTATGCTGATTGTCCCCGCATTGGAGTGTTTTCACTGCGTTGGGTTTGTAATGATTAACATATTCGCCGATTGGTCGTCTGGATGCTTAATGTGATCGTCTTACCTACGGACACATGTGTTTCCCATAGTTATTTTCTACTCGACTGTAGTAATCACGCACATTTCTACGTTTAGTTACATGAGGCTTTGCCACGGTTTACGCTCTGGTGTAAACACCCGCGTCCACCATTATCAATGAAACGGTTATACTTGTCACATGCCCTATGATTTGAACGCTGTCAACGCAGCCGTAGATGCTGCATTACCCGTTGCCCTAACGGAGCTCGCCGAGATGATTGCCATCCCAAGCGTCGCCGCAAAGAGCGATTCGCCGATGCAAGAAGGTGCTGCCAAGGTCGCTGAACTCCTCCGAAAACGTGGGTTTGAAGCAGAGCTCATCACCACCTTCGGGGCACCTCCGGTAGTCTTTGCACAAAACCTCTCAGCGGGACAGGACAAACCAACGGTTCTCTTTTACAACCACTACGATGTTCAACCGGCTGAACCACTTGAGCTGTGGGACAGCGATCCGTGGACGTTGCGCATTGATGGCGATATCTGCTACGGACGGGGTGCAACCGATGACAAAGGGCATATCAGCGCCCGATTGATGGCCATCGATGCCCTGCTTGCAGCAAACAATGGCACCCTCCCGGTGAATGTCAAGTTCATCGTCGAAGGGGAGGAAGAAGTAACCAGTCTCCACCTCTCACAGTGGATTGATGAGAACCGCAGTCTCCTCGATGCGGGTGTCACTGTTTGGGAATTCGGGGGTGTGGATCACTACGGGACACCCGAAATCATCTGTGGCCTTCGGGGAATCGCATACATCGAGCTGCATGTTCAGACCATCGCATACGATGGACACTCAGGCTTTATTGGCTCTCTCTTTGAAAATGCCGCATGGCGACTTATTTGGGCCATTAGCAGCATAAAAGGACCTGATGGCCGCATCCTTATTGATGGCCACTACGCTCCCGTTATCCCACCGGATGACTATGATCACGAGCTTATGGAAAAGCTCCCAAATCTTGAGGACTCCCTGTTGGCTGAGTACAATATGCCGAACTTCCTCGGGGATGTCCGCGGCGTGGATGCCAAAATCCAACAAGTTTTTGAACCCACCGCGACTGTTTGTGGGATTGGGAGTGGCTGGCAGGGAGAAGGCGCAAAAACCGTCCTTCCTGCGAATGCGATGGCAAAGATGGACTTCCGACTGGTTCCAGATATGGATCCTGAGGTCGTGGTTGCGGCGCTGCAAAAGCACTTGAATGACAATGGATTTGCCGATGTGCAAGTTCATTACCTCGGTGGTCAGCGCCCTGGGCGGGTTGATCCACGGCACCCGATGGTCAAAAAATGCATCGATGCCGCACGCACCGTCTACGGATGTGAACCAGTCGTGGTGCCTCTCGTCGGTGGCTCCGGACCCATCTACCCGTTTATCAAGACATTGGGACAACCCGTTGTTACCTGCGGTGTCGGTTACCCCGGCGGACGTGCACACGCACCTAACGAAAACCTTCGCATCAGTGACCTCCTCCTGGGAGCAAAACACACGGCTCACTTCATGCTGAGCCTGCTCGAAGAATAAGCAACTCACAGCTGTTTTTCATGCATCGCGACATGCTGACGATGGTACATGGAAAAGGGATGCACGTTGATGGTTTCAGCCTCCCGGGGGATGCCAGATGTTGGCAAGCCCGGGTAGGCTAACATTCGGCAGGCATTGAATGAATAAACTGGTTCGGAATTTATTGGTTGCGCTATGGGTGGTTGCGATGGCAATGGGAGGGACACTCCTCCTTATCAATGCCCGGCTCAGTGCACCGCCTCCCGGCATCCCGGTTGGAGCGCCCGCACCCGATTTTGAGTTCACGGCACACGATGGCCGGCACATTCGCTTGAAGGATTACATCGGACGACCCGTCTTTCTCGTCACTGTTCCTCAGCTAAATGATGATGCCGTTCGTATTTGTGAGTCACTGAAAGAACAAATGGGCTTCCTCGAGGCGGCAGGTGGCAAGGTATTTCTCCTCGCCAACACCGATACCGCAACGGCAAAAGCCTTCCACACATCCGGCAAGCTGAACTTCCCAGTACTCATCGACCTCCGGGGCAGCGTAGCGCACACCTTTGGTGCTGAAAAAGGTCGCATCGAGACCATTGTTGTGGATGCCAAAGGGATGGTCAAGTTCCACATTCGGGATGTCGATATCCGCCATCACGGACCGCAGCTCCTCGCATTCGCGCGCACCTGCAACGATGAAGTCGCGGCAGCACGGTCAAAAGGCATCGGAAAACCCATCGCGCCGATCTCGATCCAAGATGCCATCACGGGCAAAATGACTCCCCTCTATGGAGACAAAACCCAGAAGGCAACCATTGCCATCTTTTTGAGCACCCTCTGCCCGTGTTCGAATGCCTATAACGAACGCGTCCGGGAGCTAACGGTAACCGCAGCAAAGCGCGGGCTCCGTACTGCGGTCATTTATGCAAACGCAGATGAGACCATTGATGACGTCATCACTCACGCCAAGCAGTCCGGGTTTGTCGGACCGGTTCTTCATGATTACGGGCAGGTCGGGATGAAGCATTTCAAGGCTGCCGTGACGCCGGAGGCCTTCCTGATGGACCAGCAAGGCATTTTGCGGTACGCGGGTCGTATTGATGACCGCCGGGAGCAGGAGTTGGTAACGAATGCCGTCCTGAACAAGGCTATCGATGCCCTGCTAACCGGAAAAACGCCTCCTGCGGCAGAGCCGGCTTTCGGCTGCGCGATCACCGCTAAGCGCTAGACAAATGGAGTGTGCGGCTTTGATGCGGCATCGCGAAGTCTCGCCATAAAGCTCACCCTGGGGATTTCTTTGGCACCTAGGGCTTCAAAGTGCGGGGAGAGCTGCTCGATGTCCAGCCAGATGAGTCCAAGCGACCGAAGATGGTCAATAAGAAACAGCACGGCGAGCTTTGAGCCATCCGTGACGTGGGTAAACATCGACTCGCCGGAAAACACGCCCGCCACATAGACGCCGTAGAGTCCGGCTACCAGTGTCTCGCCATCCCATACCTCGATCGAGTGGGCATCCCCAAGTCCATGTAAATCTGTGTACGCATCTAGCATTTCGGAAGTGATCCATGTGCCATCCTGATCGGCGCGCGGGATGGTTGCACAGGACTTCATGACGGAGCGGAAGCATTTATTGATAGAGAATGTGTACTGAGTATTGCGTCGGCGTCTCGCAAGGCGATCTCCGACATGGAGGTCATCAAAGTCAAGCACTGCCCGCGGGTCAGGAGCAAACCAGAGCAAGGGATACCCCTCATGCGGCCACGGAAAAATTCCGTTGGCGTAGCTCTGCTGCAACATCCCGGCCGTAATCGGACCGCCAACTGCGACGATGCCTTCTTCGGTGGGCTCTGGTAGAAACCTTGGCATCACCAGCCCAGAGGGGCAAGCTCCTTGTCGAGATGGTTGGTGACGTAGTCCTTGACGGCATCTTCGAGGCTGGTAAAGGGCCGCGTGTACCCTGCGGCCCGCAGCTTTGTCATTTTGGCTTCCGTGAAGTATTGATACTTTCCTTGTAGGGCATCGGGCATCTCGATGTACTTAATGACTGGTTCCTGTCCAATGCCGGCGTAGATTGCATTCGCGAGGTCATTCCAGCTGCGTGCCTGACCGGTGCCAAGGTTGAAGATGCCATTCGCGGATGGTGTTTGCATCAGCCACGCAAGCGCATCCACGACATCCTTTACATAGATGAAGTCGCGGACCTGTGCGCCATCCGCGTATTCAGGTTTGTAGGATTTGAAGAGCGAGATGGCTCCTTCTTCGCTTATTCGTCGATGTGAGTGCAGCACTACGCTTGCCATATTGCCTTTGTGGTATTCGTTTGGACCGTAGACGTTGAAAAATTTGACTCCAGCAACGTGCTCGAGCAGACCGGCTTCGTGGAGTCGGACATCCGAGAGATGTTTTGAATAGCCATACATATTCAGCGGCCGGAGGCTATACGGGTCGGCAGTGTCATCAAACCCTTGCGCGCCATCCCCGTAGGTTGCGGCGCTGCTGGCGTAGATAAACCGGGTTTCGCGCTCTACGGCCCAGGCGGCAAGCTCGACGGTCCACTTGGCATTGTTATTCATTAAGTAGTCGGCATCCCGCTCGGTGGTTGCGGAGCACGCCCCGAGGTGGATGATGGCATCGATGTGGCCAAGGCTCCGGGTTTGCACCTTGGTGGAAAACGCATCCCGGTCGAGGTAGTCGCGGTACTTAAGCGGGACGAGGTTTTTCCACTTTTCGGATGTGGCGAGGTGGTCGACGACAAGGATGTCGGTGATTCCAAGCTGGTTTAGCTGCCAGACCATTGCGCTTCCGATGAAGCCTGCTCCGCCGGTGACGATATACATCAGGGTGATGCCTCCGGTGTTTAGAATACCGCGGGGGGACGTTCATCCCAAAGCGTCGACAGTGGTGGGAGTAAGTTTGTTTTGGAGGTGGGAAACGAGGATGTTCGTTAGTCTTGGAGTTTTAGATTTAGCCTGCTCCGCCGGTGACGATAACTATCAGGGTGATGCCTCCGTGCGCGGACCGGAGGCGCACTACTGAACAACGGAGATCATATTTAGCGGGGAGCCACGGGCCCGGTCTGCCGGAAAATTTGACCGAGCCCGTGGATGTCTAGGTAAAAAGCAACCTCTATGCCATTTCGAACGGTTGTTGCAGATGAAAATACGTAAGCCTGCGTGAGGCTGGTTCGCATTTCAAGTTTGGATGGTCGTTTGCTTCGAAAATTGAACTATCCACCGTGGTAGTAGCTGCGGTGGGAACGCGCGCACGTATCTTGTGGTACCTAATATCGGGAGCCAATTCACTGTCGAATTCCACCTGCCATTGATGGCAAGTTTTTGGAAAGGAGAGAGTGAATATGCTGCAGATACTCAAGGATTTGGAAACGATGATGACCGATGTTATATCGGTATTGTTTCAGACCCCTGAAAATCAACCGACTGACTTTTAGTTCAGCGGTTGAATAGCCGACTTCCGGTGCCGCCGTGCATGTGGTTTCCATGCGATGAGACGGGCAGGCAACCGGGAGTCTTTTCTTTTTCTTTCACAAATGTGAAATGGGTTGTTCATTCTGTGAAGCTAAAGGAGCGGAGCAGGTTTCCATGCGGCGACATCCCTCAATAAATCTGGAAAACCCATCCTACGCACACGCCTCCGGTACAATCTCCAAAACGCTGTTGGAGTGCAATGATGCCGGTTCCAGCCAGATTAACCCACACGCTTCTCGCCGCGGTCATCGCCCTTTGCTCAGCAAACGCAACGCTGGCATCCCCCGCCCACAAAGCCGCACTCATCGATCGCTACGGACGCCTTCTGCCAAAAGCCAGCGCAACGTGCATCACGTGCCATACCTCCGATCCCGGTATCCACATGCCGACACGCCTTGCCGACATCCCGCACAATGCCTTCGGCGCCCGCCTCGCTACGCTCGGCTCCAGTGACATCGAAACCCGGCTCGCAAAAATCGCCAAAGAAGACACCGACCACGATGGCACATCCAATGAGCTCGAGCTCCTCGCTGGAACCAACCCTGCGAAAGCATCCGAGCGGCCGACCCGGGCACAGCTAACCGATGCCGCCCTAAAACAGCTCCCACTCGCATTCCGCACCGCCGACTATACCTATCGACCGTTCAAACCTGTCCCGCGTGCACCTACATCGAAGACATCCATCGACTCCCTCCTAACCCACTATCAAACCGAACGCGACATCACAGCAAACCCAGCCGCACCCAAGGAAATGCTCCTTCGCCGCGCAACGATGGACATCACAGGGCTCCCACCAACCCCCTCCGAACGCTTGGCATTTCTGGCCGACACCCGCCCGGATGCCTATAAACGCCTCATCGACCGACTCCTTGCCAGCCCCGCTTATGGCGAGCGCTGGGGACGCCACTTCATGGACATTTGGCGCTACTCCGACTGGGCCGGCTGGAATGATGGCGGCCAGGTCCGCGACTCACAGCCACACATCTGGCGCTGGCGCGACTGGATCGTCGAATCGCTAAATGGCAATATGCCATACGACCGGATGGTCACACTGATGCTGGCGGCGGATGAAGTCACGCCAACCGACCAAAATGCGCTTCGCGCAACCGGGTTTCTCGTTCGTAACTATAAGCTCCTGAGCCGCGAAGCCTGGATGGAAGACACCGTCAACCATACATCCAAGGCGTTTTTAGGAATCACAATGCACTGCGCGAAATGCCATTCGCATATGTATGACCCCATCCAGCAGACTGATTACTACCGCTTCCGGGCCATTTTTGAGAACTACAACGTGCGGACCGAGCGGATCCCGGGCGAGCCTGACACCGCAAAGACCGCCCTTGTCCGCGCATACGATGCCGACATGACGGCGGCAACTTACTTTTTTCCGCGTGGGGATGACCGAAATCCCGATAAGTCACGTGCTTTTACTCCCGGGCTTCCCACATTTCTGGGTGGCGAAATCGGTGTCAAAACAGTCAAGTTGCCTGCCGCTGCAGCGCATCCAGAGCTCGCACCTTTTGTCGTTGCTGAGTCCAGAGCAGCCCTTGTGAAACGCCTTTCCGATGCACGTGCAGCAAAGCTTGGTGATGAACGCTCACGTCTC
>JBJTQN010000212.1:0-2986 GCA_046075665.1 Armatimonadota bacterium
GGTTTCCAAGTGCAAAACAACAGCCGCCGAAGCACACCGCAGTGGTGTATAGAAGTCCGGGATACGTCTGGCATGAAGCATCAAATCAGCAAAGGCGGTGACAAAGAAATCCTCGAGGAAGTCGCACGCCAGCTAAACGGCAAGTAGGTATCTGGTTACACGCATTCGGATATACTCGCGGGCATGAAGAAGCCACTGAAAGTCTTTGTTCTCGCCGGACAGTCCAATATGGAAGGGCAGGGATTTATCGCTGCGGATCCAAAGCGCAATGGCGGCAAAGGCTCGCTCGAACACCTCGCCAAAGACCCGGCAACTGCACCCAGATACAAACATCTAGTCGATAGCAGTGGAACCTGGCGGACACGCGATGATGTCTTCATCCACTATCTTGGTCGCAAGGGAAAACTGACCACCGGCTACGGCGCGGATGAGCAAAAGATTGGTCCAGAGCTTGGCTTTGGATGGATCATGGGCGATCACTACCGCGAGCCTGTTCTCCTCGTCAAGCTTGCATGGGGTGGCAAAAGCCTGGCCGCTGACTTCCGCCCCCCGAGCGCCGGCGGCAAAGTCGGACCGTACTATACAGAGCTTATTCGTGGCACCCGAAAAGCCATCACCAATATCGCGAAGGACTTCCCCGAGCTCGCTGACACATCTCCTGAGCTCTGCGGCATCGGCTGGCACCAAGGCTGGAATGACCGAATCAACCAGGCCTTCAATGATGAGTACGAAAAGAACCTCGCCTGTCTAATCCGCGACTTAAGGCGGGATCTCGGGGCGGAGCGCCTCCCATTTGTCATCGCTGAAACCGGGATGACAGGCCCCACCGAGAACCATCCACGAGCCCTCTCGTTAATGAAAGCGCAAGCCGCGGTCGCAAAGTACCCCGAATTTCAAGGAAATGTGGCCTTCGTTGGGACACGCGACTTCTGGCGCGCGCAGGAAGATTCGCCATCCGGGCAGGGCTACCACTGGAATACCAATGCGGAGACCTACTACCTGATCGGGGATGCGATGGGGAAAGCCATGCGTGACCTCGTCCGGACGCCAAATGCAACCCGCACGGCTTTTTCGATCGGCAAGCCCGGAAAATCCGCGAATGACAAGCTGAATATCGCTTTCATCGGCTCCGGCGGCTGGATTGCCCAGCAACCCTACAACCAGGGCTGCTCGGAAGAAAACCTTGTAGCGTTCTGTGATGTCGACCATAACCAATGCGCAGACAATATGAAGAAGTGGCGTACCGACCAGCCATTCTTCGAAGACTTCCGCAAAATGCTTGACAAAATGCACAAGCAAATCGATGCCGTCGTCGTCTCAACCCCGGACCATACCCACTTCCCGGCGACCCAAATGGCGATGGAACGAGGCATCCACGTCTACACGCAGAAGCCCCTCGCCCATAACATCTGGCAGGTCCGCACGCTCGCGAAGTCAAAGCAAAAGTACAAGCTCATCACGCAGATGGGCAATCAAGGCCACTCGGATAATGGCACGCGTAACTCCGTCGAGCTCGTCCGTGCCGGTGTTATTGGGGATGTCACCCGCGTCCTTTGCCGTAATGATGGACCCAACATGGGAGGGGAGCATTTTGGTAATCCTTCGACGATGCCGCCGCCGCGCTCGCCCATCCCCGCCGGCTTAGACTGGGACCTCTGGCTTGGCCCGACCGCCCAGCGCGATTTTTACCGTGACTACCTTCCGCTGAAGTGGCGAGCGTTCTACGATTTTGGGAGCGGGATGCTTGGAGATTTCGGCTGTCATACGTTTGATACACCGGTGTGGGCGCTGGACCTTGATCCGCCGACGGTTGTTGAGTGCCTCTACCGGACGGCATCCCTTGATGGCCTCATCCCGAAATCCAGTCATATCCGCTTCCACTTCCCGGCGAAGGGCAAGCGTGGAGCGGTGGTGCTTGACTGGTTTGATGGCACAGGCGATTGGAGTCGCGCTGGTGCATTTGAGACATTTGGTGTTGATAAAGATGAGCTGAACGGGAATGCGTGCTTAATGCTGGGGACGAAAGGCATCCTCGGCTGCGGGACGCATGCCGGTCAACCAACGCTGTATCCAGACCCGATTCAGGCTGCGTGGCGGGCCAGCCCACCTCCCAAAACGATTGCACGGGTGCAAGGTGGCCCTTTCCGTGAGTGGATTCGGGCGATTAAGGGTGAGGGCCCCGAGCCTGCATCGAACTTCTCCGTCTCGGCAAACCTCACGGAGATCATCCTGCTGGGCGTCCTCGCGCAGCGCTTCAACACCCGGATTGAGTGGGATGCTAAAGCGGGCCGCATCAAGAACCACCCCGAGCTTAACGCATTTGTAAAAGAGCCGGCACGCGCGGGTTGGCGCTTTGGAGAAAACGTATGAGACAGAATCGCATTTGGACAGATCCCAATGTCGCGCGTCGCGAAGACCCCGACTTTAATCTGCAAGGAGAGTATACAGGCCGCGGCGTTGGCCTCCAGCTGGTGGCGCTTGGCGGTGGGAAATTCGATGGCTATCTCCTCGACGGCGGCCTCCCGGGGGCTGGCTGGGAACCTGGAAGGTCGCGTACTCTCCTAAAGTCAGATGAGGCCCTTGAGCGGATCAAGTCGCTCAAGCGCGTTGAGCGCAAGAGCCCGACGCTTGCCAAGAAGGCTCCCCGTGGCGCGGTTGTGCTCTTTGATGGACGATCGGCGGATGCGTGGGAGCGCGGCAAGGTGGATGGCGGGTTTTTACAGGCATCGGATGCGATGACAAAGCAGCGCTTCGGCGGCTACACGCTCCACTTGGAGTTTCGGACTCCCTACATGCCGTCAGCTCGTGGCCAGGCGCGGGGTAACAGCGGGGTGTACCACAGTGGCCGCTGGGAGACGCAGATGCTAGACTCGTTTGGGCTGGATGGCCGTGACAATGAGTGTGGTGGAATCTACTCCATTGCTCAGCCACGGCTGAACATGTGTCTTCCGCCGCTTGCGTGGCAGACCTACGATGTCGACTTCAC
>JBJTQN010000213.1:0-2504 GCA_046075665.1 Armatimonadota bacterium
CTCATCGGAACGCTGGTCTACGGTTACCGGCACATGACGAAGATTGGAACATCAATGAAGAACTTAAAACTATTCACCGCATCTGCAGCTGCAGTCCTGGCCCTGTCCGTCGCAGGCAGCGCGAATGCCGCTGAAACCTACACGCTTTTTAGTGGAAACTGTATCAATAACTCAAATGTAACCGGATCACGCAGTCTGGGCGTTGACAAGGTTTACTTTGTAAAAGACAAGGGTGACCTGACATCGATTACTGGCACCGGCAACTACTACATCCGCCTCGTTGACAGCATTTTTCAGGTGACGAACTTCTCCAAGAGCATTATTTACCTTGAAGGCACTACGACGGTACTTGAGAACACCTATGCGTACGCTGGTGCAAACGGCCCTGAGTTCAACTACAGCGGTACCGTTGAGTACACCAGTGGTCTTTGGATCGATCCACTGCGCGACTTATTTAACATGCCATCATGGATGAACCGTAACATGACCGGCACCTGGGAGTTCTCCGGAACAGCTGCTAGTCCAAAGGGTGTTGACTACCTCAACATCACCGTCTCCTCCCCGGTTCCTGAGCCAGGCGAGTGGGCAGCCATGGGAATGCTTGCATCCGGACTTGGTGGACTCGTAGTCCGCGCTCGCCGCCGCAAGCTTGCATAATCGTCATCTGCACGTACATCTCTGTATCCGGGTTGTTGGATGCAGGGATGTTTGCATTTAAAACCGATTCAATACGGGCTAGAATAACTCCGAATGCCGATACCATCGCGGCGACAGAATTGAGATTGATATGGTTCACGAAACAGCCGCCCGGAACACAGCAAGAGCATCGGTTTGGACACTGCAAACGGAGTTGCTAACGCCCCAGCACTTAGTTGATGCTCTGATCGACCGTGGATTCCTTCCTGGGATTACTCCGGTTGGACAGGATGATGAGACACAGGCGGGATCGACATCTGATATGTGGCAAATGCAAGTTGGTGGTCCTGGCTATCACTTTGCAAGCCTCTCCAGCTCAAAAGGGCAGGGAGCGACGGTGACCGTAAACACATTTGCTGCGGGGACCGAGCTTCCAGGTCATCAGTTTGGGCGTACCCTTAGCCGCCGCGGAGGCATTGTCTACAGTATTGAAGCACATGGCCCGAGTAACTCCGATCGCTCTCTCTGTGAAAACCTGACGGAAGCAATCATGGAAGCCGTGGATGGCCTTGCTGAAATCTCAGGACGTGGACAGCGCGGAAACAAGCCCAGTGTGTACACAAGCCGCTGGCTCGGGATGTACAGCAACTAAGGTTTCAATTCTTGGCCAAACCGAAGAGAACACCGAGCGGTTTTGACGCGACGGTGCTCTTTCTAAGTTTGGTGCATGCACCTAGTTTCAGGTCCACATGGTCTGCTACGACACCAGCTCCTTGATCACGTTTCCATAGACATCGGTGAGGCGGAAATCGCGACCCTGGTATCGGTATGTCAGCTGAAGGTGGTCAATCCCAAACTGGTTTAGAAGCGTCGCTTGGAGATCGTGGACGTGGACCGGGTTTTCCGCAACGTTGTATGCAAAATCATCCGACTTACCGTACACCAGCCCCTTTTGAAATCCACCACCCGCGGCCCATACAGAGTAAACAGACCCGAGGTGGTCACGGCCATAACCACTGGATGCATTGATGTCACCTTGTCCGAAAACTGTCCGACCAAACTCAGACATCCAGAGCACGATCGTGTCATCCAGTAGGCCGCGTTGCTCCAGATCTTTCACTAGAGCCGATGCCGGCTGGTCGGTGTCCCTACATTGCTCAGCAAGCTGCGTGGACAAGTTACCGTGTTGGTCCCAACCGGAGTGCATCAGCTGGACGACACGCGTGCCGCGCTCAATAAGCCTTCGTGCGAGGAGGCAGTTTCGTGCAAATGAACCTGGCCGCTGGACGTCTTTGCCGTACAAATCGATAATGTGCTGCGGCTCTTTTTCAATGGCGAGCAAATCGGGGACGCTCGATTGCATCCGGAATGCTGTCTCATATTGACTAATTCGACTTGCGATTTCGGGGTCGCCTTTGGCTGCGAGATGTGCTTTATTCACACTCTGAACGCCATTAAGCATCGCCTTGCGAAGCTCAGCCGGCACACCCTTTGGATTATCAAGATATAGAACCGGCTCGCCATCGCTGCGGAATCGCGTTCCCTGATGCTGGCTTGGAAGAAAGCCGTTTCCCCAATAGTAATCGAAAAACAGTTGTCCGCAGGTCTTACCGACATCCGTGGATGTCATCACCACAAAGCTCGGCAAGTCTTCTGTCATCTTCCCCAGGCCGTAAACCAGCCATGAACCCATACTTGGGCGACCAGGAATCTGTGACCCGGTCATAAACAGTGTTACACCGGGAGCATGATTGACAGCATCGGTTGTCATCGAGTTGATGAGCGTGAACTTATCCGCGATGCTCCCAATCCCCGGAAGCAATGGACTGAGATACGTTCCACTTTTGCCATGAGGGACAAACGGTTTG
>JBJTQN010000214.1:0-4511 GCA_046075665.1 Armatimonadota bacterium
GTACGGGCTGCATCTCTAAGCGATACCGCTCATCAAGGTCGGCATGCGCAATCAGCTCATTTGCCAACACCACCAATGTCTCATGTGCACGATAATTCGCAGGCAGGCGGTGAATCTCGCCCATTGGAAATGCCTTCCGAAAAGCCATCACCGTGCGCCGCGGATCGCACCCTCGGAACCCATAGATACTCTGGCCGACATCCCCGACGAGGAACAGATTCCCGCTACGCTTTGCAAATGCCCGCGCGATTTCCCACTGAACATCGGATGTATCTTGCGTCTCATCCACAAGGACATAGTCAAATGCGACCTCGTACTTGGTCCGAATACTGGCGTTGTCGCGGAGCAACAACCAGCACTCAAGCAGAAGATCATCAAAATCCAAGCGGCGGGCTGGCACCTTTGAAAGAACATCGTATTCCTTCGTCTTCGCCATTTCGTAACATCGCCAAAAACGCGCTGTATCGACAATCGCAGACTTATCCCAATCCGGATAGAGATAGGACAAGGCCGATTCCGCCTCTTCGGCGTACTTGCCCATGTTTTTGCACGCGGACACTGCGAGCAGGGCCGTCTTGCGGTCCATCTTGATGTTCTGGCAATACGGCGGGGATGGTAGCTTGTCGTTTACTCCAGGGCGTCCGAGGATGGCGCGGACGACGCGCTGCTGCCAGTACTCATCGGCAATTTCAAACTTACCCTCTTTGCCATAAATGTCGGCCCACTCCCGCTTAACAATACGCAGCGCGTGTGAGTGGAAGGTGCCAATCCAGATTCCATCGAGGACTTCGGGGCCGACGAGAGCCATAAGACGGTCCGCCATGTCATCCGCCGCACGACGGGTAAAGGTAGCGACCAGAATCCGCTTGGCGGGGACGCCCTCGGCGAGGAGGCGAGCAATCCGCCGAATGAGAACGGTGGTCTTCCCCGAACCAGCACCTGCCAGCACGAGCGCCGCACCTTTGTCAAAGCGAAAAGCAGTTTCCTGACTGGGATTCAGGCCTTTAGCCAGACCATCGATGTCGATATGACTGACATCAATGGGAGTTTCAGAAGGCGAATCGGAGACCATGCGAGCACGCAGAATACCGCATCCTGCGTGCCCGTGCGGTGTCAATTGTTATATCAGTTTGATGCTGGAGGCGGAAAGACGCAGTCTGGTGCAACCCTGGCGATGATGACATCTGCATCAAAGCTGCCATCCAGTGACAAAACACCTCGTGCAGACACCGCATCGCCGATTGAAATACCACTCAGCGTCCCAGCCTGCGGGTGTCCGCCCTTTCCAAGGAGGACTTTGTCCGTCCCCGAAATGCTGATCTTAACAAGGTTTCCGGATGTGGCATGATTTGCTTCCCGTGGCTTGACGGTCACGATGCCGGTTTCTTCATCGATGGCTACAACAATCCCTCCGATGTGGTCGCCCGCAACGGATGTGTCATCCCCTGGCAGGATTCCAGGGTGCCCGCCTGGGTTGGCACCACCCTTGGGGACAATGTTGATTTCCGTGGCGGTCAGCGTTTTGGATGCATCATCGTAGCTGCCGCGCACGACAACCGTTTGGCCATTTGCAAGAGATGCACCCGGACCATCCGGACCAAGAACAACGGTGTTGGCATCAAACGTCACAGTTATGCTTGAGCGTATCCCCGGCTTTGGCGCAGGAGGCATCGGATAAGGCTGGATCTGCACCGGAGGGCGGTTGTCGCCACCGTTCATTACGAACGATGTCTCCGTAAGGTTGGAGACCAGCCCGCTGTTTGCAAAACGCTTAAATTTTCCATCAAAGCCGACTGGTGGTTCGGGGATGATTCCGACTTTCAGCTTGCCACCGGAAACTTCAAAAGCTGAAAGGTTGAAGTCCACAACTAGCTGCCGGTTGGTGGATGCCTTGAATGGAACGCGCGTTGCAGCGGTATGAACCGCAAGTCCGCCAGCAACGGTGGTCGATGGGCTTGGCGCGACCTGAATGGTGGTGCTTGTCCCGGATGCATCGACGAGGGTTACCGTATCGCAGTAAGTGACCCGAATATGGGTATACCGGGTGTCAGGTAACTGAACCGAGCTTAGGAGCTCTGCAGTGTCTTTCAGCGACACAATATCAAAGGTTTTACCTGTTGTGGCTGAGTAGACATCCGTGAAGGACTTGCCATCCCCGACCGCGATGCTCTGTAGCGTTACCCAGACGTGGGAGTATTGGTCGGCGAACTGGTCTGTGACGTAGATGTCGACGCCTCGCGTTGACGTTGATGTCGATCCACCACCGCAGCCGGCGAGGGTGCCGATGGTCAGTACTGATGCGACTGCGAGTGCTGGTGTCCAAAGCGAAATCCTCATGTAGAGTGCCTCCTGAGTCCTGTGATTGCACGACTAACGAATCGTACATCCACATTTGCATTATTTCTGATGATTGTGAAGCCGTGATGAATGTTATGTGTGATGAAAATGACACTTAGCGCTGCGGTGCGTTGCGGTCAAGGATGCGGATGTCCAGTGCCTCGAGTCTGTCATCCGGGTCAAAATGATCGAGGACACTAATCCAGATTTTGCGCCCTATACCAATATCGTCAAACGTTGCTGGCACGGTTGCAGGCGATTGTCCTCCGGGGAAAGCATACGATGTAAGGTCTCCAGCACGGAAGAACAATGTTCCATACGCCTTACCATCGGTTGTGTCGCTCACCCGTAACTGAAAGGTCTTTTTATCGATATCGAGGCGCACGACGGTTCCGCCAATCGCGACACGCGACGGGGCTTTCAAATCGAACATCACGATTGGGCTCAACGCCATGCTATCTGGATCAACAATGCCCTTGCATGCGGTAGATGTCTTCAGTACTTCCAGCGGGCAGCTCAGCCCGAGTGGCAAGCGATCAGGAGTTACACCCGCGACGGGTAGGATGGACAGCCAGGGTGTTTCAATCACATCTAAGGCTATTGGAAGTTGGCCTGTGCAGGTGAACGTGACGGGAATCGTAGCTTTTGGAAACGTAGCATCCCGATTTGCCTTTAGGTGCAGTACCAGCCTTGTGCTGCCTCGCTCACGACTTGGGAGTCTATAGGTTAGCGATGTTTCATCAAGGGGTGTCGCAGTGGATGCGTCGATTTTGCCCGATGGTTCCATTTCAAATGTGCAGGGGCGCAATGATGTGTCATCGGCTCCAGAGCATTGCCCGGATTTGCCCACCACAACCGTAACTTCAGCGACATCCGGAACCGGAAGTTCAAGCGACCCAAGCAGAACTGCGCGGCTCTCATCTTGAACCATCTCGAATGGTGTAGGTTGGAAATCCCTACACGGGATAACGGTGCCATCGGTGAGAACGGCGCTGATGCGCTTGATGCTCACCCATGTGTGTGGCAGGGTGCGAAGAGAGCGCCGATTGGTTTCTTTGAAGTCCGACGCTGGAATGTTGAGATAGATGTCTTTATGGAACAGGGTCTGGGTGACGCCATGCCCGAATGGCTTACAACCGGCCAGCATCAGCAATACCAGAATCAGGAGGCCACACGATTGCTTCATCGGGAACGAGTGTAACCCACCGCGACCGCATGGCCAACGTGATGGCAGGTCAATCTGCCATGATTTGTCACCAAACCACCGGGAATTGTCCTCGAGATGTCCAGTTTAATCGCCGAAATTAACGGATGGTTGATTGCCCTGTGAAACATCACAGGGCTATACTTTATGTTGGTGTATCTGTGCAATGACGCAGGAGGGAAAACCATGAAAAAGCTTATCGCGGGTGCGGTCGCATTACTCATCACAGCGAGCTCTGCCGTTGCTGCAGGTCCGAAGAAATTATTGATCGTTACGGTGACCAAAGGCTTCCGCCATGCGGATTCGATTCCGGTTGCCGAGCGTGTTATTGCTGAGCTTGGGAAGAAGTCCGGCAAGTTCGAGGTGGACTACGTCCGCACGGATGCTGAGATGGCTGAGAAGATGACTGTCGAAGCGCTCAAGAAATACGATGGCGTTTTCTTCGCATCCACGACGGGTTCCCTGCCGTTACCTGACAAGGAAGGCTTTCTGGCTTGGGTGCGTTCCGGTAAAGGTTATGCCGGTGCACATGCAGCATCTGACACATTCCATGACTTCGTTCCGTATTTGGAAATGGTGGGTGGTGAGTTCAAGACCCACGGACCTCAGGTCGAAGTCGAGTGCATCGTTCAGGATGACAAGCATCCAGCCACCAAGCACATTGACAAAACCGTAAAGGTCTTCGATGAGATTTACCTCTTTGACCGCTACGACAAAAACAAGATTCACTTGCTGCTCGATCTAGATAAGCATCCGAATACGAAAGAAGCCGGCCATTACGGCATCGCGTGGTGCAAGTCCTACGGCAAGGGAAAGATGTTCTACACGGAGCTTGGTCACCGGGTGGATGTTTGGGAAAAGCCTTGGTATCAGGAGCACGTCCTTGGCGGGATTCTGTGGAGTCTTGGACTTGCGAAGGGCAGCAGTGAGCTTCCGAAGGCAAAGTAGTTTTGGTAGTTCCCGGCAACCA
>JBJTQN010000215.1:0-13885 GCA_046075665.1 Armatimonadota bacterium
TCTTTGACAACACGGCGAATCACGAAAACCAGAACAGCCGGGAATGCGCCAACAAAGAATGCGGTGCGCCAATAATCCGGACCGATATTACTGAGAAAGAGCGTGATCACCGCAGCCATCGCGTTACCGACGGCGGAGAGCGCCTGTAGGACACCAAGGGCCATTGCGCGTGACCGGGATGGAAACACTTCGGCTACAAGCGCTGCGCCGGCAGCAAACTCTCCCCCAACACCAAGGGCCGTCATAAATCGGCAAAAACCATACTGATATGGGTTTGTGACAAAGCCATTGAGGCCGGTGAAGACAGCATAAATCAGGATGGTTGCTGCCATCGTTTTTGCGCGACCAAAGCGGTCACCGATGGCACCGAATATAAACCCTCCAACCGCCCACCCGATTAGAAAGGTGGATGTCATGTACCCGCCAAGCTTGGTTGCTTCCTCCTTCGTGGCATCAGGTCCGAGTAGGGCCATCATCGATGGCTGACGGACCATGTTGAAGAGGTTTTGGTCCATGGTGTCGAACAGCCAACCAAGACTGGAAATAATTAGAACAATCCACGCGTAGCGAGGTACGCCTTTCCACCACGGCTGTTGGGAATCGGAGGTCATCACGGTGCAAGCGTTACCTTTGGTGGTTTAGCGTATGTTTTGGCAACAGCGGCAATGTTTGCCTGAATCACATCACCCATATGGAAATACACTCTGTATGCAAATGTCACTGACTTTCCTTTCGGAGTGATCAGCTGGCCGGCCGTACGGTCATTCTTTTTAGATGCATCGAAATCGTGTAATCCAAAGGGATTCACGGCAAACAGGCCATAGGTACGAGCGTGCCAGGTCGTCGGGTGACGCGGGTTCAATGGATTGTCAAGAATCGCAACACCGACAGTTTTCCCACTGATTGTCCCGGAATTGTCTACCCAGGCGCTTGCTTTCCCCCATAGGGCACCCTGTTTGAGGCCCTCGGCGTTGATCATTGTGCCTGTCTTGTCACCTTTGATGATCTCGGGGACACGGATTGCGAAGGTACCTTCCTTGGTATCTCCCCATTTTAGGTCTTCGGAAATGGGTGTCACTGTAACAGAAAAGTCGAGATACATTCCGTTCGCAATAGGAGTAAACGTCAGGACACGCGTGTCTTTTGCGATGGTTTTGCCTTCAGGGTCATTCCAATCGGTGGTGCTTATCAGTTCTGCCTGAACAGGTCCACCTGCCAAGCGTGGAAAGTTTGTGTGTACCGTTTTTCCGATGCGATGTTTTTCATCACCGGCCTCGGTCCAGAAGTCAATCCCATTAATGTCCCCATGGGTAAACCACAACCCGCGGTGGTGCGGGTGGTCTTCGGCTTCATCCGTTCCCTTCTCAACGGGCCAGCGACGCGTCATGTGGGTGTCATCGCCAAATGGGAGAATTGGATAGAGGTAAGGCTTTGTTGGTCCTGTTGAGACATCATAGCGTGCGACGAGTTTGTCTCCCCGCTTGACTTCGGCATCTGCGCCAGAGAGGCTAACGGTCAAATCAGGAAAATCAATATCCGTCGATGGCGTTGCTACGAACAGCTTAGACTCGCCAGCGCCGAGGTTGTTTACCAAAAACGTGACCCGGACTTTATCCTTGCCAATGGCATCGAACTGCGCAGGGATCCCTTGTATCCCCTTTGGAGCCTTAGGTAGCTTTTTGAGTGCAGCCTTGGTGACGACGATGGAGACAGGGTAAGGGGAGGTAACAGGGGCATCGGCTGTGACGCGCACAGACACATTTTGTGCCTGTGCGGTTGCCATTATTGCCATCGCCGCCGAAAGACTCACAGCAACCTTGGTCATTGATGTCACCTAAATCTTCGAAGGAACGGCAAACCCGGACCGGTATGGGCGGGTCAGCATTGTTGAAGCTTCTGCATCCCCTATGATGCCTTCTTTTTTCGGGTCGATATTGATGACTCGTCCAAGTCGGCCCATGGCATTGGCTGTGTCGACACCATTTGCTTTGAGGTGCTCACGGTAGCGTACAACAGCTTCTGCACCATGTTTGTTGCTTGCGAGTAACCCGGACAGTTCCTTGGCTGGAACGGCTGGCTCGCCGAGGCGATAGGAGATGTTTCCGAGATGACACAATGCACTCGAAAGGTGTCCCTCAACAATCGGCGCATTCAGGTCACTCACGCTACGGTTTCTCACTGCCTTAACAAAATTCCCGAAGTGATCACCACCGCCGCTGAATTTTCTGACTTCATTGCCCGCCTTGTCGAACGCAAGTGCCAGCGCATAGTTGCTGGAGAATACTACGTAACCTTCGGTTCCGTACACAATGTTTCCGATTGCGACTCCGGTGTACTCAGGCGTATCCAATCCGCGAACCTCAAAAACCAGAGTTTGGTCGCCGTAATCAAACGTCGAAACAACCGTATTTGGTGTTTCACCCTGATCTGAATAGCCGAAGCGACCACCGACCGTGTGAACCTTGTTGGGTAACGCCGTTTTGCCAAGTGCCCAGCGGGCGATGTCCATCTGATGGATACCCTGGTTTCCGAGATCGCCGGCGCCATAGTCCCAGTGCCAATGCCAGTTATAGAGGTAACGGTTGGTGTTATAGGCACGCTTTGGTGCCGGGCCAAGCCAGATGTCGTAATCCACTTCAGCTGGAGCGACGGAATCTGCCATCATCCCAATAGACTTGCGCGGCTTGTAACAAAGCCCCCGTGAAACTTCGACCTTGCCAATTTTGCCGCTGTGAATATACGCGATGGCATCTTTAACTGCCTTGTGAGAGCGGCTCTGCGTACCGGTTTGACAAATCTTGTTATAGCGGGCCATTGCTTCTGAAAGACGTCGACCTTCACTGACATTGTGGCTGACGGGCTTCTCAATGTAGGCATCCTTGCCCGCTTGCATCGCCCAGATACCTGCAAGCGAATGCCAGTGAATCGGTAACGCTGCAGATATGGCATCGACTTCTTTATCTTCGTATAGTTTTCGTAGATCCTGGTAGACCTTTGGTTTCTTTCCAGTCTTCGTACCAACCGATGCCGCAGCTTTTTCAGCGGTTCTCAAGTCGACATCACAAATGGCCACAACCTCCGCATTTGGGTTAGAGAGATAGCCATCAACATGGGCCTTGCCGCGGCCATTCAAACCGATTACGCCAATACGCAGCTTATCTGCAGATGACTTCCTCGTGGACGTCCGGGCCATCGCCTCAGACGGAACTACAGCGGCAGCGGCGGTCAATGCTGCCAGAAAGAATGAATCAGAGAGAAACGCACGACGGCTGGATGATGACATAGTGTTTCACAACCTCAATATGAACCGGATATGGATTACAGATTTCTACGTTAGGAATGCAGTTTCCTTGAGAGACACTGTCTTAGATGTTCATAACTTGACGAATAACATGACCGTGCACATCGGTGAGACGGCGTTGCGCACCGTTGTGGTAATAAGTCAGCTTAGTATGGTCGATTCCACATAGCGCCAAAACAGTTGCATGAAAGTCATAGATAGTGGCTACATCGGAAACAGACTTATGCCCGAGATCATCCGTAGCTCCATAAGATGTCCCTCCCTTTACACCTGCACCCATAATCCAGACCGTGAAAGCATCTGGGTTATGATCACGCCCGGCGGCCCCGATTTGGTGTGTAGGCATTCGGCCAAACTCTGTGGTCCAGAGAACAAGTGTGTCATCCAGGAGACCACGGCTTTTCATATCAGTAAGAAGACCTGCTGTAGGGCGATCCAAGATTGGGACGTGACGTTCATAGTCAGCTTTAAGCGTTTTGTGTGCATCCCAGTTCAGGAGTCCATCCACACCGCTGGCACATGCTCCGCAATAGAGCTGAACAAACCGGACACCCCGCTCGAGTAATCTGCGGGACAGCAATGCGTTACGTGCATATGCGGCTTCCAGTGGATTCGATGATGTTGTCCCGTAGAGCGCATGTGTTGCTTGTGTTTCCTTGCGCAAGTCGGTTGCTTCTGGTGCAGCTAGCTGCATTTTTGCAGCAAGCGCATAAGACTTCATTCTCGCTGCGACATCGGAGTCACCCCCAAGGGATGCATTGAAGTGCTTATCAAGACGTTCAAGTTCCCGCCGAAGACGTGCATCGGATGCACTAGCCGCCCCAGACCCCATATTTGCCAGCGGCTTTTCGGCATTAAAAGCTGTGCCTTGAAAGGCTGCTGGCAAAAAGCCCGAGCCCCAATTGGCAGGACCGTTGGGCGGAAGGCCGCGAACATCCGGGATTGAGACATAGGTTGGTAGGTTGTCGGTCAGATTTCCCATTGCCATCGAGAGCCAAGCCCCCATGCTCGGAAAGCCATCCAAAACGAAGCCGGTGTTGATCTGAAGTAAGCCAGGTCCGTGAGTCGATGACCTCGCCGTCATGCTGTGTATAAACGCCATGTCGTCCGCATGCCGGGAGAGGTTTGGCAGCATCGATGACAGCAACTTGCCGCTGCGGCCCGCGGGACGGAATTCCCAAGGCGGTCGCATGATTTTGCCGTTTCCACCTTGGAATGACTTTACTCCCGTCAGCCCGGGCATCTCCTCACCGCTGCGTCTAAAGAGTTCCGGTTTATAGTCCCAAAGGTCAATATGGGATGCTGCACCGGGGCAAACAATTTGTAGCACGCGCTTCACGCGCGCTGGCTTTTGCCCCTTTACACCGGCATCTCGCATGAACAACGATGCCAGAGCCATCGCGGGTGTTCCGTGAATCATCGAACCAAATGGATTTGACATGTCTTTCACCTAATACGAGATAAACGCGCTACTGTTTAGCAGAACCCGGGCGACGGCATCATTGCCTCCAGCCTTATGGACATCACGAATCACCGATGCCTCGACAGAATCCGGTCGTCGCCCCATCAGACGCATGAAGATATTCACAGGACCATTTGCCTTTGCTCCAACCAGACTGGCCTGCTCGTTTAGAAACTTCCCATTCCATAGCGCGAGTGACTGGAGCGCTGTTGTCGTTGCATCACGTCTTGGGGTCCTCACAGAGGACTCAGGACAGTCGAAAGCCCCTAGAAAGCCATCCCGGACACCTCGGGCAGCGATACTGTAAATGCCCCTTCGCCAAGTTTCTTTCCCGGGAAGTTCTATGTCTGTGAAGCGGGCAACATTAACAACATCGTAACCATAGAGGCGATACCCCGGACCATACATCGTCCGATCGAGGTTCCCACATGTCGACAAAATGGCATCACGGACCATTTCAGCCTCCATTCGACGAACTGGCATCCGCCAGAGATACACATTTCCAGCGTCCTTGCGCATCGCCGCCGGACTGGCAAAGCTGGATCTGGCATACGTGTCGCTTGTGAGTATGTAGCGATGAAGTTTCTTGATGGACCATCCATTGTTGACAAACCACGTCGCAAGGTGGTCAAGCAGTGCGGGATGGCTGGGTTCGCCGCCCATATTCCCAAAGTCACTTGGTCCCGCGACGATACCTCGGCCAAAGTGTTGTTGCCAAATGCGGTTAACGATGACTCTTGCCACGGTTGGGTGCTTACCACTTGTTAGCCACTTTGCAAACGCGAGGCGTCGATCGGCTTCCGATGCCTGCTCCAATTCACAAGTTCCTGCGGAGAATTCCATGACCTTTGGTGCAGCCGGAGCGACGATATCTTTACGTTGCATTACATCCCCGCGCGCCAACAGGTAGGTCGGCTCAGGTTCCGTAAAGCGCCCGGTGTATGCCGATGTCGGACTAGATTGAACAGGATCTTTGGAAAGCAAAGTCTTCCATGTAGATTCAGCACGATCGAGGGCAATGCGTTCGGAGGGATCAAGGTTCTTACGGATGTCATCGGGATGTACATATGTAACTCCCGGTAGCCGCCCCACCTGTGTTGCAACCGTCTCCCAGGCCTTGCCATCGGTCGAAACGGAAATGCTGTAGGCCGTCGGGACACGGTCATCAAACCGCGGTACAAGGCCTGCATCCCGGCTCCAAGCAACCTTATTCACCTTTACCGGCTTGGGAAATGTCAACGTTATCGTGCCCCGTCCCTTTGTCGCCGAGATCCAGCTATTCGGATTTCCAAAGCGACCATCGTTGATATGCCCGGCTTTATGCTCTGCAAACCCAGAGAGGGTCGAATCCGGCACTGCGATGACACCATCGGTTGAAAGCGACACACAGCGGTCCCCGCTAAACACTTGAAGCTCATCGATACAAGGTTCGTGGCCATCGTTTGTCGATGTAGCTTCAAAACGAACTGCCGTGACCTCACGCTCTGGAAATGTTTCCTCGTTCCATTGACTGTTTAGTGCTGGACGTCCGGTACCTCCCTGCGACTTTACCCGACCGACAAAGCGCAACATTTGAACATGGTTATGCGCACTAACAGCCCTTTGCATCCAATCAGCGGATGGCTCCGTCTTCTTTATCGATGGACGAGGTAGGTCTGTTTCACCGTGGTAGACACCGGAAAAAAGGGCTTCCAAGGAATAAAAATCCCGTTGCGAAATCGGATCAAATTTGTGATCGTGGCAGCGGGCACAACCGATGGTTAAACCCATCACGGATGCGCCAACCGTCGCGACGATGTCTTCCAAATCATTGGCCCGTTGTTGCCGGGTTGCTTCTTCTACTTGGCTTGGAACTGTGTCATGTATGCCGGCCACCAGAAAGCCAGTCGCTGGAAGGATGTCCGGGTTGCCCTTGCCGAGAACATCCCCCGCAAGCTGCTCCTGGATAAAATCTGAATATGGCCTGTCGCTATTAAACGCCTTGATGACATAATCACGATAGGGCCATGCATTTGGGCGGATATGGTTCTGTTCATAGCCGTGAGATTCACCAAAGCGTGCAACATCAAGCCACAAACGTGCCATCCGCTCACCATACGCAGGGGATGCAAGCAAGCGATCGATGACTTTCTGACGTGCCGATGCGCTTTGATCAGCGACGAATGTAGCCGTCTCGTCGGCAGTCGGCGGAAGACCGGTCAGGTCAACGGTTACGCGTCGCAACCAAGCCGACTTTGTTGCCGGTGGATTCGCCGTTATCCCCATGCCCTTTAACCCGTTCAGTACAAACGCATCGACGGGATGCTTGGAACCTGCGACTTTGGGAACCTGCGGATTAGAAATCGGGCTAAGGGACCACAGTGCGGGCGCGGATGACTTCACTGGAAGCAATGTCCTAAGCGTAGCATCTTCATCCTTGGTCAAGCGACGGTTGAGTGGCATCGAGCCGGCATCCAGCACCCTTTCGAGACGGCCACTTGTAACCGCTACCTGCAGTCCCGCATCCGTTGAGAGATCTACACTTCCCGCGGGGTTCGTCTTTCCGTGGCAGGAAATACATGCTCCCCCGATCACTTTCCGCGCTTTTTGGGATGAAACCTGCTCAGCGTGTACGGGAGTCAGTATTGCGAGTAAAAGTGGCAACGCCGTAACCGTCATCATCACCATCGACGACTGCATTCCTCGCATACATTCACCTCGTAATACTAAGTGCGTCATTCTACAGGACATCAATATAGCTCTGGTGAACTAAGTCGTATGCATCTCGTGTGGAAAACCAAGCACACGGTTGACGCTTCCACTCCCCCACCACAGCAGCCGAAGCGCATCGACCTTCCATCGCCTCCCGTTCGCCCCATCTTCAACGCACCAACGCTCGATGCTGATATGCGCATCGTTGATGGCGTTCGTTTGATAGATGGAGGCTATATTCTCGCGACGACAACCGGCCCGGTTCTCGTGCGAGGCGACTATTGGCATCCCCTGACGGGTGCCGATGGCGTTCCCCGTGTCGACATGACGTGCGTCCTCGTCGGAAGAGATGGCGCAATCTGGGGCGGAACCGAAGAAGGAGTCTGGCGTCACTACAATGGGCGATTCAACTACTTCTGGGGCAAGCGATGGCTACTCGACAACAAGGTAACAGGCTTGTCTGAGACATCCGATGGCAAGGTTATCGTCCACACCGCAAAGGGATCTTCCACACTTTGGCAAGACCACGTTGCTCTGTCCGTCCTCGCCGACCATTTTGAGAAAGTAACGCTTCAGAGGCATGACCGCGGTGGTTACATCACCGGATGCGGGCTCATAAAGCAGGGCGATCCAAGTGGTGGAGTTATCCCTGAAGCATCGGACAATGATGGCCTTTGGACAGCGCTTGCGGTGGCTGCATTTGCGTTCAAGGCCGCGGCGACTGGTAATCCAGAGGACAAACGACGGTGCATACGTCACTTAGACGCAATTCTAGAGCTTGAGCGCCTCACGGGCATCCCCGGATTTCCAGCCCGCGCCATCATGACCGAAACAGAGAGACAGGCGGGCGTACTTGGATTTGATGCCAATGAAACTGTTCGACTTGAGGGTGAAACCACCAAAATTTGGTTCAAATCCCCCGTCGACCCAACCATTTGGTGTAAAGGCGATACGTCATCGGATGAAATCGATGGCCACTATTACGCCTGGTTTGTGGTCGATTTTGTACTGAATGACCCTTCACTACGTAAGAAGATGGCACCTGTTGTCAAGCGTGTCACGGATCATCTGATCTCACACAACCACAGGATGTTCGGACATCACGGTAAGCGTACCCTCTGGGGTGAGTGGAACCCTGAATCAATAAATGGCTCACTCAAGTGGTTTGAAGAGCGTGGTCTTAATTCGATGGAATACATCACGTATCTTGCCATCGCTCATCGAATCACTGGCGATAAAAAGTACCTCGATGTTCGTGAGGAGTTTATCCGTAAGCATCACTATGACTTGAACGCTCTCCTTTATCGGGATGGCTCAGCTTGGTATCAGGTCAACCACTCGGACGATGAGCTCGCGATGACTGTTTGGATGCCGATGATTCTCTGCGAGACCGATCCGTGGCGAAAGCAGCTTTGGATTCGGAACATGATGGCCGCTTGGGATGGCACAAAGGATAGCCGGGGTATCAAACAGGAGCGATCTCCGTTCTACATCGCCCATATCATGGCGCTCACGGGTGACACGGATGCTATCGGCACACTGACAGATGTCCTTGGTCATTGGCCACTTGATCTGGTGAATCACACGATCAAGAATTCGCACCGGCACGATGTTCAGTTAGTAATTCATCAGAGCCGAGGAACCAAAATGTTCCTGACGAAGACATTGCCGCTGGAGGAGCAACGCGTTATGCGCTGGAATGGGTCTCCATTCGAGCCGGATCATGGAGGAGATGGCCGCTCAGAAGAGGATGGAATTGCCTTCCTACTCCCCTATTGGATGGGCGTCTACCACGGGTTTATCCATGCTACAGACTAAAGGTTTTGCGGCAACGGAAGGCATTGATATCTTTCCGTTCCATCACTTACACAACCACAGTGCGGGAATCACAGTCCTCCCGGACAAAACCCTGCTGGTGGTTTTCTACCGTGGGTCGGGTGAGAGAACGGCAGATGACGTCGCAATCTGGGGATCCAGGCGTAACCGCGTCGGTAAGTGGTGCGAGCCGGTTGTCATTGCTGACACCCCTGGTTTTCCGGACACAAATCCTGTAGTAACCACTGCCCCGAATGGAGATATTCATCTCTACTATGGCACGCAGCTGGATAACAATTGGGAAAGCACACTGCTCAAACAACGTATAGGTCGAGTTAGAGGCAATTCCGGTTGCCAAATCGAATGGCGTCAGCATCAGGTGATTCACCTAAAACCAGATGAAGATGCATTTCGGCGTCAATATCTTCCGGGTCTCAAGACCGTTTATGCGGGTGCAACCCCACCGGACTTGTTTCCGAAATACTACGCAATCCAAGAGGAGCGCAGTCAAAAACGCCTTAACATCCGCTTGGGCTGGATGGGTCGTTGCACACCGATTTGGGTAGGGAACCAGCTCCACTTGCCGCTATATCACGATGGCTTTGATGTCGGCTTGGTCGCGATGTCTACAGATGGCGGAACCACTTTTACAGTTGGTGGCCCTATCGTAGGCCGCGCAGCCGTTCAGCCAAGCCTTATTCGACTCACTGACGGAAGCTGGATGGCTTATAACCGCAATAATGGCCCCGGTCCGATGCGCATTCTCGCTGCGAAAAGCGTGGATGGATGTAAGACCTGGAGCCTTGCATCGGAAATGTCATTACCCAATCCAGGCGTGTCCGTAGCAGTCGATCGCCACGCAGATGGAACGATTGTGCTGGTGGGTAATGACACCGAAGATGGCCGCCATTCCCTCGCGTTTTGGTCCAGTCGGGATGAGGGTCGTACTTGGTCGCCTGCGACAGCAATTGAAGGTGCCCCAGCGGGATCCGATTGGTCGTTCCACTATCCTAATATGGTGCGGTTACCTAATGGAAACTTGGGACTGGTTTACTCGCGTTACTCTAAAGCCGGCCAGACAATACGCTTTGTCGAACTAACGCAGAAACGATTACAAATGTAATATCACCTCGACATAAAAACAGCCCCGCTTGCGATCCGCGAGCGGGGCTGTTGTTTTTTTCTGTCAGTGCGCCTCTGGATAGGAACCCAAAACCGTAACGAACATACTCTGCTCCTCCAGATGCTTGAGCGCTCTACGGACCCTGTCTTCCTTGATGTGCCCTGTAAAGTCAAGAAAGAAGACATATTCCCACGGCAGCTGCTTTGTCGGCCGGGACTCAATCAACGTCAGATTGATGTCATGGGCATCAAGGGCGGCCATTGCCCGCATTAAAGCACCCGCACGGTGCTGGACCGAGAAGTAAATACTGGTTTTGTCACGACCACTTGGTTGTGGCTGGTTTTCACCAATAACCAAAAATCGTGTCCGATTGTGTGCTAAATCCTCGATATGCGCTGCGACAATGTTCAGTTTATGAATCTCAGCTGCAATGTCGGTCGTGATACACGCAGACTCGAGATCGTCTGCGACAAGCTGAGCCGAGCGCGCGTTTGATGTCGTTTCAACGATTTCAATGCGTTGGAGATTGTCACGCAGCCAGTTTCGACACTGAGCGGATGCCTGTGGATGTGCGTAGAGTCTCTTTACGGATGTAATGTCGTCCGACTTGGTAGCCAAATTGTGAGAGACCTGCACATAAACCTCAGCACAGATTCTTGCCTTTCCTTGCGCGAAAAGGTCCAGCGTAAGAGGAACAATACCCTCCGTGCTGTTTTCCACCGGGACGACACCATAATCAGCCTCACCCCTCTCGACCTTTGCAAAGACATCGCCAATGGTCTGTACTGGTATAAACTCAGCGCTGTTACCAAACTTGTCACGGGCAGCCCGGTGGCTGAATGTCCCTTCAGGGCCGAGGTAGGCGATCCGCATCGATGCTTCGAGCGCACGGCTTGCGGAAATAATTTCGCGGAAGATTGCCTTTACTGCATCCCCGGAAAACGGTCCTGGGTTTGTAGCAAGGAGGCGGTCAAAAATCTGTACTTCACGCTCTGGAGCAAAGAATTGACTAGCGGTGCGGGTTTTCCCGAGACCAATCTCTTGTGCAAGCTTCGCCCGATCTGAGAGAAGGCTAAGGATTTGGTTATCGATTGCATCGATTTTTTGACGTAATTCGCTTATTGACATGAAGACATTCCCACTCTTTACGAGTGCTGGATTTTATCACCGGGCACTCTGGCTAAAGTAAGCCGGGGGCTAACGTCCCGATGATTTGATAGGATGAACGGGAAATAAGTATGCCAGACTGGTTTAAACGTAGTAAGTCACCCGATGTACCAGAGGGTGCGTTTGTAAAATGTACCGGCTGCAATGCCATATTGGTCACCAAGGATTTCGAGCGGGACAATAAAGTTTGTCCACGTTGCGGGTTTCATCATCCACTGACAGCAGATGAGCGAATTGCTATGTTGGTCGACGAAGATTCATTTGATGAAGTCGGTAATAGCATTGCAGCAACGGACCCTCTTACATTCCCAGGCTATGCACAAAAACTAACTGCCGGGCATGCAGAGGAATCAGGACGCAACGATGGCTTGGTGACGGGCCGTGCAACGATTTCGACACGCCCTGTTGTCCTGGCAATCTCTGACTTTCAATGGGGTCGTCTCGCCGGCACAATGGGCTCTGTATTTGGCGAGAAGTTCGCCATTGCAGCGGACATTGCTCTCGCTGAAAACCGTCCATTGATTACGTTTTGTGCCAGTGGCGGAGCCAGAATGCAGGAAGGGCTCGTTTCCCTCATGCAGATGGCCAAGACGAGTCATGCGGTGGCAAAGCTGCGTGATGCAAACATCCCTTACATTGTGGTTCTGACCCACCCGAGCACTGGTGGTGCGGTAGCCAGTTATGCATCGCTTGGAGATGTCATTTTCGCAGAGCCAGGCGCGACGGTCGCTCTGTCAGGCGAACGTGTTGCAGCGCAAGCGCAGACGCAAAAGGTGCCAGCCAACTATCGTACGGCTGAGTTTGCTCTCGAACACGGGATGATTGACCGAGTCGTTCACCGCCGGGATATACAGTCGTACATCACGCGTACCCTGTTATTCATGCAATCACCAATCAAGTAGGACAAACCATGGAAGATATGACCATCATCGAGTTTGAAGCCTTCCTGGTTGAGCTCGACAAAAACATCGCGAAGCTTAAATCCGTTGCTGCCCGTGAGGGTGATACAGCGGCATCCAATGAAGCAAAGCACCTCACCAAAGAGCGTGCACAGCTGGTTGAAAAGTTTTTTAGAAAGTTGACGGCTTGGGACAAGGTTCTCCTTGCCCGGCACAAAGATCGTCCGTATACGCTCGATTATGTTGCGGCGCTCTGTGATGACTTCCTCGAGCTGCACGGAGATCGTGCATTTGGCGATGATGGAGCCGTTGTCGGTGGTTTTGCCAGAATGTCTGGTCGTTCTTTGATGCTGATTGGTCAACAAAAGGGTCGTGACCTTAGGGAACGACAGCGCAGAAACTTTGGATACATGAAGCCTGAAGGCTATCGCAAAGCCCTCCGTCTCATGGAAATGGCCGAGAGATTCAGTCGACCCGTTTTGACCTTTATTGACACCCCGGGTGCGGATCCAAATGTGCCATCCGAACAACGTGGAATAAGTGAAGCCATCGCGCGTAACCTACGTGAGATGAGTGTTCTCAAGACGCCCACCGTGGCAGTGGTGGTTGGTGAAGGCGGATCCGGCGGAGCGCTTGGCCTTGCGGTTGCAGACCGTGTTCTGATGCTCGAACATAGCTTTTATTCTGTGATTGCCCCGGAAGGCTGTGCCTCTATTTTGTATAGAGATGCCACACGAGGTGCAGATGCAGCAAAGGCGATGCGTGTGACTGCGCAGGATGCGCTTGAGCTCGGATTGATCGATGAGATTATTCCAGAGCCGCTTGGCGGCGCCCACCAAGACATCGCAACGACGGCAGAAAACCTCGAAAAGTGTATTGGCAAGCATCTTGATGACCTTGTGGCAATTTCTACGAGTGACCTGCTTGAACAGCGTGGAAACCGTCTTCGAGCGCTTGGAAAGTTCGAAAACAGTGTTGTACGCTGGAGAACTGCTGGATAAATCCCGAAATCTTGACTACGTTCCTCTGAGGAATGTAGAATGCCACGTCGTCGGATTGTGAGAATCCCATTGCACAGTACCGGATAGTCCGGTTTCCGACGCAGGAGGCAACGTATCAATAACCGTGATCCACGCGGATTCTTCCGCGAGCGTGACTTAGGTCCACGCATCAATGAGCGCATTCGAGTGCGTGAAATCCGTGTCGTCGATGCAGACGGCAACCAGATGGGTGTCATGACACCCCGCGAGGCATTGGACATCGCTCGAGAGCGTGGTCTGGACCTGATTGAGGTTGCAGCGAATGCAGTGCCGCCAGTTTGCCGGATTATGGATTACGGCAAGTTCAAATACGAACAAGGCAAGCGCGACCGTGATAATGCTAAGAAGCAACGCCAATCAGAAATGAAGGCGATCACGCTGCGCCCT
>JBJTQN010000216.1:0-27723 GCA_046075665.1 Armatimonadota bacterium
GAGCGGCGGGGCTTCACAATCCGCATCGCGGTGGATGGCGCGGAAGGCGTTTCGATGGCAACGTCTGAGCTTCCAGACCTTGTTCTGATGGACATGAGTCTCCCCGTGATGGATGGTTGGGAGGCCACACGTACGCTGAAGGCAAATGCAGCGACTGCGGGGATTCCCGTGATTGGCTTGACGGCCCATGCGATGGCGGGTGACCGCGAAAAGTGTTTGGCCGCGGGGTGTGATGACTACGACACAAAGCCGATCGAACTCCCGCGGCTGCTCGAGAAAATGCAGGGTCAGCTTGGGGATAAATTCCCCGCATGAGCCAAAATCAGCCCTCGGTAAGCAGTCACGCAATCTTCGAAGCGGAAGCCCTCTCACATATCCGCCATGAGCTCCGGACGCCACTCAACCAAATCATCGGGTACTCCGAAATGCTCGAAGAGGATGCGTTGGATGCTGGCCAGGATGCATTGGTTCCAGATCTTCAGAAGATCCAAAAGGCCGCGCGAAACCTGGATGGATTGATTCAAACCCACCTCGGGACACATGTTCTAGGCGCATTGGATGCTGTCACCGTTGACGCAAACCACGCTGGCGATTCCGATGAGCCGAGGCAACCAGTTGGCTTTGCGATTCCCGACACGGATGATGAAACAGATACCCACCTGACACAGCTTTGCGGTCATGTCCTTGCTGTGGATGACAATGAAAACAACCGGGATATGCTGTCGCGACGGCTGCTTCGTCATGGCTTGACCGTGGATGTGGCTATCAATGGTATTGATGCCCTTGCGCAGCTCGAGGCCAAACCATTTGACTTAGTGCTACTTGACATCATGATGCCGGAGTTGGATGGCTTTGAAGTTCTCAAGAGGATGAAAGCCAGTGAAAATCTTCGGCATATTCCGGTTGTGATGATCTCAGCCCTCGATGAGCTTGAGAGTGTCGTCCGTTGCATTGAAGCGGGAGCGGAAGATTATCTCTCAAAGCCGTTCAACCCGACGCTTCTCCGTGCGCGAATTGGTGCCTGTCTTGAGAAAAAAGCGCTGCGAGATCAGGAACAGGAGTATCTGGCAACGATTGAGACGACGCAAAAGCGGCTGAAGCGTGAGCTGGATGATGCGACAACCTATGTCCGCTCTATCCTCCCAGAACCTGAGACCAAGCCGTATCCGATTGATTGGGTGTATACGCCATCCACGGAGCTCGGCGGGGATGCGTTTGGCTATCACTGGATTGATGATGACCATTTTGCGATGTATCTCCTTGATGTCTGCGGGCACGGAGTGGGTGCGAGTTTGTTGTCGGTTGCCGCCATCAACGTGATGAGGAATGGGTCGATTGCCCAGACGGACTTCCGTGACCCCGCTCAGGTTCTGACCCGTCTTAACAATATGTTCCTGATGGAACGCCAGAACAATATGTACTTCACGCTGTGGTACGGCGTGTTTCAGAAGAGCACACGCAAGCTGACATTCAGCGGCGGCGGACATCCACCATCGCTGTTGTTCACTCCGGATGACACCGCTCCCGGTGGTTTTGCCTTGCGGGAGCTCCACCGTGGCGGGTTGCCGATTGGCGCGCTTGAGGATGTTCCTTACGGAGCGACATCAGTGGATGTTCCTGCGGATGCAAGGTTGATTGTTTTGTGCGATGGCACGTATGAGATTGAACTACCCGAGGGCGGGATGCTTGGCTTGGATGGCTTAACTGAGTTCATCCGTCCACGTGTAGCAAGTCCGACGCTGCTCAATGAGATCACGGAGTGGATTCGTGGCTTTTACGGGGATGGTCCGCTAGAGGATGACTTCTCACTGGTGAGGGTGCACTTATGTTAGAGCTGGCTGCACGTGCGTGGCGGATGCGTCCAGAGAACAGTGAGATAGGCCGCGTGAATGCTGAGGTTGAGGAGTGGCTTGCGGGAGCGGATGTGCCATTTGCAGGCATTTATCTTGCCAATCTGACGGTTGAAGAGCTGGTCACCAACTGCATTAAGTATGGCTATGCGGGAATGGAAACGACCGACAAGGGTATTGATGTCGAGATTTCGATTCGCGGCGGGGAGCTGCGCGTCGTTTTGTCGGACGATGCCGCCCCATTTGACCCGCTGGTGCAAGCTGCGCCTGATTTATCCCTCCCCATTGAGGATCGGCCCATCGGTGGATTAGGTATCCATATGCTCCGTCAGATGTCCACCAAGTTTGATTATGCCTTTGAGAATGGTCGGAATGTCGTGACCATCACGAAACTGCTGACTTAGGCGAGGCGCTGTCGAATCTTAGCGCTGATGGTGTCAACGATGACGACCGTCAGGATGGTCGCGATGACAATAAGCCCAAGGCGTGGGTAGTTTGCTGCTTGATATTGCAATCCCAGAATGAAACCGATGCCGCCGGCGCCGACGATCCCAATCACGGATGCTGAGCGGACATTCAAATCGAAGCGGTAAAGCACAAACGAGACAAAGTCGGGGAGCACTTCCGGCAGGATGCAGTGTCTGAAGATGGCAATCGGTGATGCGCCTGTGGTTGTGAGGGCTTCGATGGCACCTTTGTCTACATTTTCTATGCGCTCGGCGTAGAGCTTTCCCAGCATCCCGATGGAGTGAATCGCCACTGCCATCACGCCTGCAAACGCGCCAAGTCCCAGGCCCTTAATGAATGCATAGGCGAGGAGGATTTCCGGGAAGGTACGGATGGCGTTGAGCAGGACTTTCCCAATACCGGATGGTGCTGGAGACCGGACGAGGTTACGTGCGGCAAGGACGCCGAATGGAATGGCGAGGATGCCGGCGAGGAAGGTCCCGAGGGCTGCAATTTGTAGGCTTTCAATCAGACGCTGCTGGACGATTGGCCAGTATTCCCAATCGGGGTGTGCAAACATATCTGAAAGCATGGTCGCAGCTTTTGGAAAGCCCGATGTGATGCGTGCGGGTGTGACATCCATCCCGGCCATCGACCACAAAAGCACCGGAACAACGGCCAGTAATGTCAGCGTTGAGCGAACTTTCTGTGTCATACCAGCCGCCTCCGGATGGTGCTGGACAGGGTGTCGATTAACATCACAACGCCAAAGGTTACGGCGGTGATGATGCCAACATTTGTGTAGTTCAAGAAGGCGATTTGTGTCTTCAGGAGAACTCCGACACCGCCTGCTCCAACGAGTCCGAGGACGGTTGCCGCGCGGACATTTATTTCAAAGGCGTAAAGGGTGTACGCGATAAATTCAGGCGCGATTTGCGGAAAGACTCCGTGACGTGCTTGGAGAATGCGCGTGGCTCCCGTGGTTGCGATGGCATCCATTGGTCCACGGTCAATCGTCTCAACGGTGTCCGCCAAAAGCTTAGCTACGACGCCAAACGAGAAGACCAGCAGTGCGAGGAAGCCGGGGAAGGCTCCGATACCGAAGGCGCTCGCAAGGAGAGCGGCGAGGACGAGGTCAGGAATGGTTCGGATGAGGTTGAGCAGGTTGCGTGTGATTTGGTAGACCCATTTGTTAGGCGCGACCGTGCTGCTGGCCATGAATGCTACCGGGAGTGCGAGTGCCGCTCCAAGCATGCTGGCGGCGAGGGCGATGCGGATGGTTTCCACCATCGGGGGAATGAGCTGTCCGGTAACAAAGTCCATTGGCCAGGGGGGAAGCATCCCCTTGAAGAAACGGAGGACATTTGGCATCCCGGCAGCAAGGACCCACAAGTTGAACTTCGTTCCTTGGATACTCCAAATGAGAATCGCCGCGGTGATTGCCATACCGACAAGCAGCATCCATGGAAAAGGACGCTTCGGAAGTGCCTGAGCGGTCGTCATCAGTGTTCGGCGGCTCCGCGCATGTCATCCGGGCGGATTTTCCGTTGGTAGATGCGCTCAAAGTCTGCTTCGGACATGTTAGCACCCGGGCCATCGTAGACAACGGTGCCGGCGTGGAGTCCGATCACGCGGTCTGCATATTCCATCGCCATGTCAACAAAGTGAAGGTTGACGATTGTGAGCAGGCCTTCTTCGCGGGAAAGGGCTTTGAGATCGCGCATCACCTGATGAGCCGTCGGCGGGTCAAGGCTGGCGACGGGCTCATCGGCGAGGAGTATGCGTGGTTGTTGTGCCAGTGCGCGGGCAATCGCGACGCGTTGTTGTTGTCCACCGGAGAGCTGGTCAGCGCGGTTGTAGGCTTTGTCAAGAATGCCGACACGCGTAAGGCACTTGATAGCGAGCTCTGTATCTGCTTTTGTATAGAGGCCAAGGAGGGCGCGCCAGGTTGGCAGGTCACCGAGGCGCCCTGTGAGAACATTCGCAAGCACACTAGAGCGGCGCACGAGGTTGTAGTTCTGGAAGATCATCCCGATACGTCGACGGGTCTTACGAAGACTCGCATCGGATATGTTACGAATCTGCGTGCCAAGAACGGTGACATCACCGCCGGTGGGGGGCACAAGACGGTTGATGGTTCGGATGAGGGTGGATTTCCCTGCACCGGAGAGACCTACGACAACGATGAACTCGCCTTCGTGGAGGTCAAGGGTGACATCCCTAAGGGCGGTAAAGCCATTTGGATAGGTCACGGATGTGTTTTGAAAAGAGACAAGGGTAGCGGCTTGCGCGGCTACCCCTGTGGAAACATCTGACATTGAGTTTTTATCTTACTTCTTTGGAGCCGCCGCCGTGGCTTTCGGGGCGGCGGATTTCTTGAAGTTTTCGAGCTGGACGTTCATGCTGGTTGCGACTTCGCGCACTGGATTAAAGTCGGCATCCGTGGCTTCGACAAGGTCATCCACTTCATAGACATCATCCAATGTCTTCTTGCCTTCAGGTGTAGCTTTGTACTTTAGGAATGCAGCTTTGATTTTGGCTGTCAGTTCCGGGGAGAGTCCGCTTCGGACGGAAATGGTGTCGTTTGGAATCTCAGCGGTCTGGTCGATTTTGATGACCTTGGTTTTGACATCCTTGTAGGCGGACTGTTTTTCTAGCTTGTTGCGGGCGTCATCGTAGCTGGCTGCCACATCGACATCCCCGTTGTACACCGCACGGATTGCCGAGTCATGCCCACCCGCGAACATCGTTTGGGAGAACCACTTCTCGGGGTCCATTTGCTTGCCCTTGAGATAGCTGGCTGGGAAGAGGTAACCGGATGCGGAGCTTGGATCGACAAAGGCAATTCGCTTGCCCTTTGTGTCTGCGAGAGACTTTATTCCGCTGTCTGCGCGAACCGTGAACATCGCGTGGTATGTCAGGCTCCCACGGCGGCTGGTCTTAAGCATAATCTCGGCGGCATTACGATCTTTGGCGATCACATAGGCGAGAGGTGGGAGCGAGCCGATATCCACTTGCCCGGATGCCATCGCTTCGATAAGTCCAGCGTATTCCGGGGTTGTGGATGTTTCCACAGGGATGCCGAGCTCCTTCGAGAGAAAGTCCGCCATCGGCTGAGCGTTTTCCGCGATTTTGTCCGCTTCTACAGATGGAACAAAGCCAAAGACAAGCTTGGATGGTGTTGCGGTGGCATTTCCACCTGCGGTTCCGCTCGTTTCAGGCTTGGAACATGCGGTGAGGAGGCTTAGGGCAACGGCTGGAAGAACCAGTAGGATTGCTCGGCGTTGGATAAAAATCACTGAGATATACTCCCATTTGCAAATACATTTGCGAAGGTGTCTTAAGCATGGTGTGCACAATGCTTTGTGCGATGCTGCCATGTCGAGTATACCTTTATTGCTAATGCCATGATTTGCACGGAGGAATGCTGGGTGACACACGAACTGGGAAAGGATATATACTAGAACATGCCCGTTCGTGACTTCTTCCAGCAGTGGGTTACCCGCTCGCCAGGTCGACTTCGCCCTCAGATGTTCGTGCGGCAGGTCTGTCAGGCGCTTGAGCGTCGTAAACGTCAGGGTGTCGATGGGCGGTGGTACGTCGCTAATGCAATCACGCTCCGCGTTGCTGTGCATAGCGGTGCGGATCGTGAGCACGTCCGTGAGTTCATGGATGCCAATGACATCGCAGAATCCATTGCTACATGGATGAAGCAGCGGAATTACCGCACACGTGGTCCCCTTCATGTTGTGGTTGAGGAAATCTCCTACGCAGTCCCCGGAGATGAACCTATCGAGATTCACGTCCGGTTTGAGGCTAACCCCGCCGATGTTGAGCCTGGTGTGCAGGAAACAGATGACCGCAAGACGGTAGGGCAAGCCACGATTGTTCCTACATCCGGGATAGATGTCGATGTCAGTAACTCCGACGTTGCGTCGTCTGGTGCGGATGCCGTTGACCATAGTCTGACATCCGATGTCTCTACGGAATCGATCGTATACGTACCCGAGCTCCAGGTTCCTGAGCTCCGTACACCAAATACACCTCCAACACAGGTCGTAACTGAGCGGGTTGTGCCGCATCCCAATGCCCGTCGTGCGTATCCATATCCGGACATGGATGAGGAAATGCGAACGGTTCCCGCTGTTCCGCAGGCCGTTGCGACTGTGCGCGTAACGACTCCAGATGGTCAGGTTAACGAATACTCTGTTGGGTCTACTGGATTGCGCATAGGTCGCTCCCGAACGGCTGGCAACGACTTAGTGATCGCTGACCCAATGGTCTCAAAGCGCCACGCTGAATTGCGCGTCTCTGACAATAAACTCGTGATGGTGGATTTGCAGTCCACGAACGGTACGCGTCTTTCTGGTGCTCCGATTCCTCCAGGGATTGCATGGCCAATTTCCGAAGGGGATGTTTTCCTTCTCGGAAATACACAAATCATGGTTGTCAAAATCCAAGCATCCAAGCTGGTTCCCGCCATTGAGAATTATGGCATCCAGTCTGTTGCACGGGCACTGTCGCTCATGACCGCTGATGGCCAGCTGCACGCCATTGGTAGCGATATGGTCATCGGTCGTGCAATCTCGGATGACATCGTTGTGTCCGGAGTCGGTGTCAGTCCGCAACATGCAAGGCTTCGTATCCGGCACGATGTCATCACGATCGAAGACCTTGATGCACCCGCTGGCACATTCGTGAACAGCGAGCGGATTCCCGCTCGGCACCCGGTTGTCATTCGAGCCGGTGATACAGTTGCCCTCGGATCCTGTCTGATGACGGTAATGGCATCCAGCGTTTCTCAGGATGCTGTATACGCCTGATGGCAGCCACAGTGCGTGTCAACGCATGCACCAAAACTCACATTGGTAGCGTCCGTCCAAAAAATGAGGATGCTTTCAGTAATTTCATCATTGATGGCTATGAGACGATTTCCATTGTCTGTGATGGCATGGGTGGTCTGCAGGCAGGTGAGCTTGCCAGTCAAAGTGCTGTAGATACGCTTGAAGCCAAGCTGAAGATTAGCCTTCCAAATGTCTCATCGGTTGGAGATGTCACGGATGCCCTCCGAGATGCGATGGCGGCGGCAAATGGCGCTGTGCATGGCGTTGCAAGGCAGCTCGTTGCAGGGATCGCATCCGAGGATAAACCCTTGGCTGGCACAACCGGTGTCGTTGCAGTTGTCCATAGTGGCATTCTTACCGTTGCACATATCGGAGATTCGCGCGCATATCTGCTGCGATCCGGTGTGCTGATGCCTCTCACGGATGACCATTCGTTTGTGGCCGAGCAGGTAAAGCTTGGCCATATGACCGAGGTTGAAGCCCGCAAGTCACGCTACCGAAATGTCGTCACGCGTGCCATTGGCATCAGCCCAACCGTCCAATGTGACATTTCCACACATCCGCTTCAGGATGCCGATCGCATTCTTGTCTGTACAGATGGTCTGACAACTATGGTTCAGGATGTCGACATTGCGAATGTGCTCGACAAGGCGGAAAGCAGCACTGCCGCTGCACAAGCCCTGATTCAGGTGGCGCTGCAAGCCGGAGGGAGTGACAATATCACTGTCTCTGTCATCGATGTTGCCGCCATGGAGGATGGCACCTCGATTATTAGCGGTGACTATCGTGGTCATACCATGCGCTCCGCTGCCGAGTATTCTGCATTCGCTGCAAATGGTTTCGCGGTGTCCAGCAACCAACCGGATACCAATGCATCCATGGGCAAAGCCACTAATGAAGCTTATCGGCCGATTCAAAAGCCCGAGCCTGTGAAGCGGCACAAGTCAGAGTCATCGTCCAAAGCTTGGATGCTTCCTTTTGCGTTGATAGGCATTCTTATGTCGGTGCTTCTCGTTGGTGTCATGCTGATTGACCCCCTGCGGGTTAGTCTTGGGAAGCGACTTACCGGCACAACGACGGTATTCGAACCAGAAATCCGACCGGAGTTTTCCCGTATCAAGTATCAGGATCCTGTGGTCTACAGCGATCGCTCGCAGGCAAAGGATGGCATGCTGTCGTGGTCAGTCGCATCCGGGCCCGCATGGGTCGGTGCCGCGACAAGCAAAGTCTTTGTTAAAAACATGGCGGGCATTGTTGAAGACCGCTTTACGCCACGTCGCGGACAACAGGTCTCCGGGATGGCAGTCGATCCGGATGGCAACATCTACATAACCGATGCTACCCGCGGAATCATCGAGCGGATTACCGTATCCGGAAATCGGACTACTCTGGTCTCCCGGCTTAAGAATCCATCCAGTTTGGTAATCGACAGTGGTAATGGTGCCATTTACTTCATCGATGGTGGTATTTTGTACGTTGTGAATCCTGTTGTTGCAGGAAAGTAGTGGATTACACAGCGAACTAAAACCCTATGGCGATTGGTCACCTCGGAAAATACGAGCGTCTGGATGTCCTTGGAAGCGGTGCTTCCGGTGTCGTCTACCTCGCCTATGACACCCTGCTACGACGGCAGGTTGCTCTAAAAGAAGTCCGCGCCGCCGGACCTGAGCTTGACCGTGTCCTCACCGAAGCGCGACTTCTTGATCGCTTAAGGCATCCATCCCTGATTGCCGTCCATGCTGTGGATGAAATTGATGGCGTTGTCGTCATCGATATGGAGCTCATCCGCGGTAGTAATCTCTCCGAAGTGATGCGTGCGCGCAACCGGCGACCTCTTCCTTTGTCTGAGGCACTGACGATTGCGATGGGTATCCTTGATGGCCTGGCGCATGCGCATGACCATCGCGTTCTACACAGAGATATAAAGCCGGCGAACATCCTAATCGGCACCGATGGCCGTACTGTCAAACTGACCGACTTTGGGCTGGCAGAGCTCTTAAGCAGCTCATCCCTTGCCGGTGGCGGTGGAACCTACCCCTACATGGCGCCCGAAGACTTTGATGAAACAGCGGGTAGCGACCGTCGCTCTGACCTCTGGTCTGTTGGTGTCGTCGTTTATGAAATGGTCACCGGACGACGACCATTTGTGGTTGAAAAGACACGCGATCCGTTTGCCTGGAAGCGCGTGATTGACCATACCGAGCCGGTTCATGTAAATCTTCTTGGACTCAACATTCCGCCGGAACTGGATGCAGTGCTAACAAAAGCACTGTCAAAGCGCAAAGAGGATCGCTACCAAGATGCACGCTCTTTCCGGGATGCATTGATAGCAGCGGCCGGCGTTGCGCCTGCGGCGGTGTTGACGGAGACGCGTCCGAATGCCGACACCAGGATGCGGATTCCGATGCCTGAGCCGCAGCTCCCGACAGAAATGTCACCCTTTTTCGTCTTCCCCGATGGCAATGCAACCGCAGACATAGATGGATTCCTTGCCGCTGCCGCCCGCAACTGGGACTTTTCGTGTACAGCTCTTGCGGATGGACGCTTTGCTAACTTTTTATTCAAGCTTCATGCCGATGAAATCGGTAATCTTGCACGCAGTCTGGCCGCGAATAACGACCTCTCGCCAGACCGCCGCCTGCGGATGTTCCTCGAATACAGTCAGCCCGATCCGGATGCTCCAGAGCTTGACTCGGTTGATGACCATGAAACAGTCATTGGCGTGCAGCTAATTCGCCCGGATATCGATGACATCGAAGTTGTGGAAGCTGTCGTAGCAGATGAACACAAATCCTCTGGTATTGCTAGCGTGGAGTTGGCGATTGGAATCAGCTCCGCTGAATCTCGTGAGCTAGCAGTGGCAGGGGCGGCGATGCAAAACAGTTCGATTGTTGAGAATAGCCCAACGCGCGATGCTGGTCCTGTTCCACAGAGTTCGACAGCAACGCTCGCCGAACCGTCCCGCTCCATCGCTGCTACCGAGCCGCGAACCGTTGCAACGGTCAGCCCCGTGATTACGAATGGGACACCAACGTCCACTGGATTTGGTTCGTCAACATCCAAACGCAGTGCATCACCTCTTGGTGATGACTCTGCGCCGCGAGAGGTACCCCGCTCGAATCCACGCTACCGCACGACTGCAGAACCAATACGGCTTCGCTGGTGGTATTGGGCTCTCTTGAAAGTGACTGTCTTACCGGTGCTCGCAGGAATCGTGACGCACTTTGTTGGGACTGCGGTTCCAGTCAACGTGATGATGGCATTGCTTGCCGTTACAGGTGTTCTCGCCAGCCTTCAGATGGTAATCACTAGCGGTGTCCGGATGCCAGCTTGGGCGACATTCATCCTTGTCTTCCCGATGGCCGCTGGCGTCATGGGTGGTGGAGCACTGGCCGCAGCGCTTGTTGGTCCTGCAGCATCCCTACAGGATTTAGGTAAGGCACTCTCACCCGGCTTGATTCCGCTCGCCGTACTTGCCGCTGCCGGCGTGTCGATTCGCCGAACATGGAGATTCTGGGTTGTGGCTCACATTCTTACGGCGTTGGTCTCAACTGCTGACATCGTGAACGCATTTATCCTAGCGAAGTAAGGCAATGCTTACCAAGTTGGTCCCGTAAGGGGCGAATTACCGTTACGTGAGACCATCCAGCCAATCGATTGTCTGCTCTCCGCGAAGCCTCAGAATTCCATTGATGGTTGAAAATGGACGGTGTTCGAAAAATCCCCGATGTGCACTGAGCGGGCTTGGATGAACAGAGCGAATAGTGTCGTGACGGTCATTCAGAAATGGTGCCGCGGCATTTGCGGCGTGGGAGCCCCACAGTACAAAGATAGGTGGGTTTTCACGGGATGCCAACGCGGCAAGGACTGCATTGGTAACAATCTCCCAGCCTAGCTTTGCATGGGAAAGCGGCGTAGCGGCGCGTACAGTGAGCGTTGTGTTCCAGAGGAGAACTCCCTGCGTTGCCCAAGGGGTAAGGTCGTGATGTTTTGGCTCAGGCACTCCAAGGTCAATGGCAAGCGCTTTGTGGATGTTCCTAAGGGATGGTGGAGCAGGAATATCATCCGGGACGCTGAAGCAAAGACCCTGTGCCTGACCCGGACCATGGTACGGATCCTGACCGATAATGATGACTTTTGTTGCAGCGAAGGACGTAAGTGTGAGCGCTCGTAGCTCGAGGCCAGCGGGAGGATAGACAGTGCTGGATGCACGCTCATCCGCTATGGTTTCCAATAGATTCTGTCCGGCATCGGATGCGAATACAGGTGCGAGTATCGCATGCCAGTCAGAGGATTCCAAAACGCTCAGTGTATGCTGCGGCATAAGGGCATTCTAAGGCGATGCGTGTATAAGCGCACAAGGAGAAACGTTGGGATATAGCGAAACGGAGAGCATGTCTAGAGTCTCCTTCGGTCTTCCTGCAGAGCTGCAGGAGTATGTAGTCAAGGTCGGAACCCGGCCAAATCCGCACCGGGCTGCGCTACGGGATGCCACGAATGCCCTTGAGAATGCATCCATGCAAATCAGCGAAGAGCAGGGCAACTTCATGTACCTGCTCATCAAAATGATTGGTGCACACAAATGCCTTGAGGTTGGAACCTTTACCGGATATTCGGCACTGGTGACTGCAGAGGCGCTTCCCGCGGATGGTCAGCTGATTTGTTGCGATATTTCGAGTGAGTATCCGGCGATTGGTCGTCCGCACTGGGAAACCGCGGGTGTTGCATCCAAGATAGACCTCCGCATTGGCCCAGCGACCGAAACTCTGGAAAACCTCCTGGAAACAGGGCATACAGGAACGTTTGATTTTGCCTTCATCGATGCGGATAAACCCAACTATGATGCCTACTATGAGGCAGCGCTCAAGCTTGTACGTAAGGGCGGAGTGATCGGGATTGATAACACGCTTTGGTATGCAAAGGTGATTGATGAGGATGTGCAGGATGATGACACCATCGCGCTCCGTGCACTGAATCTGAAGGTGCATGCCGACCCACGCGTCGAGATGGTTCTCTTGCCGATTGGGGATGGCCTGACGCTTTGCCGGGTGAACTAAGAGCTACGGGGCAGACCGGGGAAGACGTTGCTGCCCGGTTTATAGAGGATTCCGGAGCTCAGATTCTTGAGCGTAATGTTCGTCCAGGAACCGGGTGTGGCATCCGTGGCGAGCTGGATATTCTCTGTTTGGATGACCGAACGCTGTGCGTGGTTGAGGTAAAGACGCTGCGCCGGCGTGGGGGCGGGTTGAGTCCAGCGATGAACGTGACGGCCGCGAAGCAGCGTCAGATAGTGATGCTGACGCAGCTGTGGCTGGCTCGAAATCCGCATTTGGAAGATGTCGGCATCCGCTTTGATGTTGTCGAAGTCACGCTTGGCACAAGTGGAACGCCTGTGGTCACATGGCACAAAGGGGCGTTCCTCGCGTCCTAACATGCCAGAAGGACCTTTGTAGGTTTTTCTTTCTGACTGGCGTTAGTAGATTGACGCTCTAATTGTCGGCATCCGATTTGATGTTGTCGAAGTCACGCTTGGTACAGGTGGACCGCCTGTGGTCACTTGGCACAAAGGGGCGTTCCTCGCAACGTAACGCGGCGGGAGAGCTCTGTGGTTTTTTCTATCTGGCGTTCGCAGATTCACAAAGACTAATCGTCTGTTAGAGAAAAAAGGACCTTCCCCGCAGCGTAACGCTACGGAAAAGACCCCATGAAATCTCTCTGATGAACTACAGCTTTACATTCAGGCTGACAGATTTCACAATCCCACCCGAGCTCGCAGTAACATTGACCGAAACGGCTTTGATCACCTTGGATGTCGTGACCGTAAAGGTCGCAGACTTCTTGCCCGCAGGAATCGCTACGGTCGCGGGAACCTGCACCGTCGCCGGGATGGCACTGGTAACCTCAATCACTGTATCCGCGCTGCTCGCCGCTGCAATCGTGACCTGACCTAATACAGACTGGCCGCCCGATATTGCCGTTGGTGTAAGCGTGAGTGTAGCAAGCGGTGTTCCGAGAACGGTCAACGTACCGGATGCCGAAAGCCCATTCACGGTTGCCGTAATTGTTCCGACGGTTGTTTTCGTCACACCCGATGTCTGTGCGGTAAACGTACCAACCGTCTTGCCGGCTGGAATAACCACGGTTGCAGGAACCGTAACTGCCGCTGTATCCGATGTCAACTGAACCACAAGTCCACCAACCGGGGCTGGTTCTGTCAGCGTCACAGTCCCAATCGCCGGCTTACCTCCTGCGACAGCAACGGGAGCCAGCTTTACCAGTGCCGGTCCCGTGGAACGTACCGTTAGCGAACCGCTAATTTCGGAGTCGAACAGCTTCGCCGTGACCTTACCCGTGACCGCCTGCGAAACCGCCGATGTGGTTACCGTAAAGGTCCCGACCTTTGCACCCGCCTTGATCGCGACGCTTGCCGGAACACTTGCGGCGGACATATCATCCGACAACACCACAACCAAGCCTTCCTTTGGAGCAACACCTGTGAGTGTAATTGTTCCGACCGCCGGCTTCCCACCAAGCACAACCGCTGGAGCAATGGAAAGCCCTGCTACACGCGCCGCCTGAACCGTTACATCTTCATCAACAACTACGCCATTTACACTTGCCGTTACTTTGACATCCGTATCGGTGCCAACCACAAGCGTCTTGGCCGCAATCACAACACTCGTCTTGCCCGCAGGAATCGTCGCCGTCGGAGGCACGACAAATGCCGGGTCATCGGAGAGCAGGAAGACCTTCATCCCCGTACTCGGAGCCGCCGCGGACATCGAGATCGTCACCGATGCCGCAAGCCCACCAGGGACTTTTCCCGGCGTGATGCTGATGTCGGAAAGAACACCCGGAAGCACCGTTAGTGTCCCGGATACAGAAATCGCATTTCCCGTTGCGGTGATCGTTGCCACCGTTGATGTCGCGACCCCAAGTGTTGGTAAGCTCACTGTTATCCGGTCCTGGCCGGCTGGAATCATCACGGATGCAAGTGGCTTGACCGCTACAGACGACGATTTCAACGCGATGGCTAATCCACCCGTAGGTGCTGGACCTGACAAGCGGATCACACCCGTTGCCGTTCCGCCACCGAGGAGACTTTCAGGCTCGATGTTAAAGCTGACCGGGCTGACCGGTAGTATCAACGTCCGCTTTTCCTCGGTATTGCCTGCAACATCCTCCGACCAGAACACAATCGTATGGCGCTTGCCATCCAGTACCAGTGGCGTGACGTAAGTCTTCTCCGCTCCGCCATCCATGGTGTACAGCGTCCGCGCAATCCCGGAGCGGTTGTCCGTCGCCGGAAGAGCAAGGCTTGTCCCTTTAACATTGGCAACTGGCGTCGTTACCGGATCAACTTGGTCGAGCTTAATGCTGCTGACCTTGGCCGTCTCCGTGTTTCCAGCCTCATCAATCGCATAGTAGGAGAGGGTGTGTGGGCCATCCTCATCGATAGCAATACGGACATCCGCTCCCGCTGCGATGCGCTCGGTTCCACCATCGATGGTGTAGCGGATCTCCCTAATCCCACTGCCGCCTTCGTTATCCGTCGCCTGAATCCGCCACTCAGTGAGAGACTTGTTCCACCCAAGCGCATTCGGGCTTGGAGAAATCGTGACCTTACTCGTTGGCTTCGTCGGATCACCCACACTCACGATATTGGTGGTCTCGATATTGCCAGCCTTGTCCTCCGAGAAGAAGGTAATCGTGTGCCGGTTGCCATCCAGGTTGACCTTACCGATGTACGGTTGCGAGGCCGCGCCATCGATGGCGTACTTTGTGGTTGCGATACCGCTTGTGGCATCGGATGCATCCAGCGTAAACCATGTCCCACGTGGCTCGCTGATCAGCGCGGTCACTGGTTTGGTCGTATCTATCTTAATGGTCTCAGACTTGGTGTTTTCTGTGTTTCCGATGACATCGGATGCGTAGAAAGAAAGCGAGTGAATACCATCCCCGGACACAACAGGCGATGCCGTTGACCCTGCAACTGTCGATGGTGTGCCATCCACGGAGATCCTGATTTCCTTGACACCTGAGCCACCATTGTTGTCTGTGGCCTTGAGCTTGACGGTGACATTGCTCTTGTACCAGCCGTTGAGGCCAGCCGTACCTGTTCGCGCCTCGACAATCGTTGTCGGGGCAAGCGTATCGGGTGCCTGGATGATACGTGTGTTTGTAAACTCGATGTTTCCAGCATTGTCAGTGGCCCAGAATTTGACCTCATGTCGCAGACCATCCACTTGCACCGTGCCCGTGTAGACCTTTGTTGTCCCGCCATCCATGCGGTAAGAAATCCGCTCGATGCCAGCGCGGTCATCGGTTGCCGTGAGGGTAAATGACATCCCATCCGCTGCGTAGTTCAGCTGCGAAACCGGTTGGACGGTATCTTTCTTGACCGTGAATTGCTTGGCCGCCTCTGTATTCCCTGCAAGGTCAACGGAGTAGTAGGTGTACGTGTGGATGCCATCCGCTACGACCGGTAGTTCAAGATAACCTGACTTGTATGTTGTCGGTGCATCCGCGTTAATGGCCACGACAAGGTCACGGATACCAAGCCCGATGGTGTCATCCTTGGCGGTGAGCTGGACATTTACCGGGGTGCGGAACCACCCGAAGTCATTTGGATTTACACTCGTGGTTGCAGTAGTCGTCGGTGCCGCCGTGTCATCCGTGATCCAAATGGCGATGCGACCATTCCACATATCGCAGACATACACGCGTCCGTTTGCATCGAAGGAGACGCCATACGGATACCAGAGGTCTGTTTCTGTCGTCCCCTGGGTACCAAATTTCGACAGAAAAACGCCTTCTGAAGTGAATTTCTGCACGCGGTGGTTGTCGTTATCACCGATATAGACATTTCCGTTATGGTCGATACCGATGCCTTTTGGAGATTTGAACTGGCCATCGAGGCTGCCATTACCTCCAAATGTTTTGACCCATGTGCCATCGAGGAGAAACTTCTGCACACGGTGGTTGCCTGTATCGACGACATACAGGTGTCCGGTTTTCTTATCGACAATACAGCCATATGGACCGTTGAACTGTCCAGCCGAGCTCCCCGGGCCACCGATTTGCTGAATCCAGACACCATTTTTGTCATACTTTTGGATACGGTTGCCCCAGTTATCGCTGACATAAATGTTGTCATCGGCATCGATTGCGATGTTTTCTGCAAACTTGATTTGTTGCTGGCCATAGCCATCCACACCGAATGTGAGAAGGACATCCCCATTGGTGGAGTACTTAACCACGCGATGGTTCCAGGTGTCTGCGACGTAGAGGTTGCCCTGCGAATCGAGGACGATGCCTTCCGGGTACTTGAGCTGCCCTTCGGATGAGCCATTTATGCCCCATTCCTTAAGTGGGTTGCCATTTTTGTCAAACTTGCGGATGCGTGAGTTTCCCGTATCAGCGACATAAATATTGCCAGCTGCATCAAATGTGAGCCCACTAGGGTTGAACAGCCACATCGAGCCTCGCGACCCGATTTGTGTGTGGTAGCGGTAGGTCTGTGCTTCTGCCCGAGCTGGAATGAAAGCGGCCGCTGCCACCATCATCATCCAAATGGTCAGCAGCGTTACCCGGCGGAAGTGTGCAAACGTTGTCATGGCAGTCATCATCACCTGATTGGGAGTCAATCAAGTATATACGAGCGGGTAACGTTGTACGAATTCCGTACGGAAATGATGATTAGGCGGTGGCAGCTGGAGGATTAAGGGCTTTGCTACCTACCCAATCAGGAACAACCTTGCACCGCCATCGAAGAGAGGGATCTGCACACCATCCATTGCTGGGCTGGCATCCTGGACAGGCACTTCCCTCCCGCTTTGCGGGTCAATTTCTACGACCCGCTGACCGGAGCGGACATCGAATTCAACCGTTGGCCAAGCGCTATAAGCAAACCTGTTGTTCATCAGTATCACCGCACGGCGCCCGCTTGTGTGTCGAAATGTACCAACCAAATAGTCATGCGGTGGGTCGACTCTGTCACGTTTGATGTCACGAATAGCGCTCTGGCGTAGCTTCTCTGATGGCGTATCACCCGGCATGATCTGAGCGACATCCGTGGATGTACAGTCCATCAGCACTCTTCCGTAATGCCGAAGGGTCTTGTTGATGCGCTGTGCTTGCCCGTAGTGATGGGTTTTCAGACCATCCTGTCCGATGATGGCACCGCCCTTTGGAAACTCATCCCCGCCGGGGGTGAAGTAGCAAAAGTAAAGCAGGCCTTTCGCGCCGTAGACTAGGCTTGCATTCACTTGCCAGCGGACCTGCGCTTCCGTGGGGTCAGTATGCGGGCCGTAGGGCATGATGTTGAAGAAATTCCAGAAGGGGATGCCTGCGGCGAGCGATTGTTTCCGGAAGATAGCCAGGTTGTCGATGTATAAAGCGCGCGTATCACGATCTGGTTTGAAGATGGGATAGTTGTCCATACAGAGAATATCCGGTTGGTAGACGCGGATGAAGTCTGCGACGTGTGTTGCGTAGTCGGGAGAACCCAGCTGTGTTGGGGTTGCGTAGTTTGGGAAGAGGTTGACGAAGGGGATGGTTCCCGGGCGCGCGGCGCGCACGGTGTCTGCAAGGATTTTTAGTTCGTTGAACCGTATAGAAGATGGCTCATCCACAAGCCCGTAGCCAATGATGTTTTTATCTGCTGGCCAGGTCTCGGGGGAGCCCGAAGGGTGCATCAGGATTGCATCCAGTCCAAACCGCTTCAATATCGGCAGAAATTTGTCTTTGGGAGCGCCGCCAAAACCGGAAAGCACAAGGTTAATGCCGCAGTCTGCAACCTCACGGTAGCGGCGGAACGCAGCTTTGTCGAATGGGGGTTCAACCCAATAGCCAATCGCGAATTTCGTTTGTTTGTAGCGGTTTGTCTGCATCTGGTAAGCCTCCCTATCCTTACGGGATGGTTCCGGATAACGGGCAATTTGTCCTGCGCAACGTTGCTGTTAGTGCGTTACTTTGCCGCCGCAAGCCTAAACCCAATGTTATCTTCCCGCTTCTCGGCAAGCATTCGGTATCGATATGTCGTTCGGAAAACATCCGGCCACTCGTTGTACCAGGAGCCTCCTCGAAGTGCGCGGCGTGTGCCTGTGGCGGGGCCAAGCGGATCTGTCAGGCTGTCTGCCGCATACGGACCGTTCCAGTCCTGGCACCATTCCCAGACATTTCCGATGAGGTCTCTGATTCCATGCACGTTGCTATGAATCCGGTCCTTTCGCAGAGTGGATGCCGTTGTTTCTGCATCTTTCCAGGTATCCCGTGAGCACCAAAGCTTGTTGCTGTCAAATCTCGGTCCCCAAGAATAGTCATCGGAAGAGCGCTTGCTTTGCGCTGCTGCCTCCCACTGCGCTTCCGTCGGGAGCATCAATGGAACACCCGACGTCGACTTGGCCCAGGTGAGAAATCCGGGCTTACCGGATGTATGGACAGCAGTCGTGATGTCGGCGTAAGAAATGTTGACAACCGGATGGTCATCTAGCCAGCCCCACGCAGGTGGTGCAGGCATTTCTAAGCCCACTGCTTTGCAGTACTCCTTCCAGAGGGCAACGGTTACGGGAGCCATTCCCAGCCTGAACGGGGAAAGCCTTACAGCGTGACGTGGACGCTCGTTTTCGGCATGGGTGTCATCTCCAAGCTTGTATGTTCCACCTGGGATATTCCGTAGTTCCTTACAATAGCGGGTGAGGTATGGGTAGTGAGCCATCCAGTCGTCTTCTGACGGGATGCCGGCAAGCGGGAGTGCTGCTGTAAGTGATAGCGAAAGAAGGCAACGGCGCGTCAAGACTACCGGATTGTCCATTCTTATCAACCTACCCTGTTTGTTGTTTGTTTTCAGGTCAAATGATGCACATAATCAATCTGTTACCCCAATAAATTTACTGGATTCATCAAACTATCGGTTGGAGCAAATACGTTTTTGCGCGACAATAGTATTGGATAATGATGTCCATACGAAGTCCGAGCATGCGCTCCAAGGAGCAACGCAGTGATTCAAATACGAATACGTGCTGAACACATCACTCATATTGTTTCGTCAGGCATTTACGGAGCAAGCTACGCACAGTCCGGTGGCGCAGGCATAAAGTGCACCGTTGACCGCTGGGGTGGAAACAACGCCAGTCGCTACAATCCGCAGCAAAATGCCGATAACAAAGGGTCTGACTGGTACTTCCAAAGTATTTCGATGGGCTCCGCCACCCCCGGCGGCTATACCCGTGACTTTGCAGCCACCGCCGCTGCCGCGGGATCCGATGCGATGCTTACGGTTCCGATGCTGGGATGGGTTGCAAAGCTCGGGGCGGACCGTGGAAAAACGTGGTCTTTCTCCATCGCGAAATACGGAGCGCAACAAAGCAGTGACTGGCAGTGGTGCCCGGATGCCGGGAATGGAACGCGCACAAATGGCCAGTACATCACGGGAAATGATCCCAATGATGCCAATGTTCCAACGACGCCGGCGAGCTTTGCAAGCTGGATTGCATCCACAACAACGGACAGACCAAACGTTAAGTACTGGCTCCTCGACAATGAGCCCGGGCTTTGGGCATTTACCCACCGTGATGTCGTTCCGATAGCGCCTACATCGGCTGAGCTCTTCGCTAAATCCCTCCAAACTGCCAAGGTCATTCGGGTCAATGCCCCGGCAGCGGCGATTTGTGGACCTGAAGAATGGGGATGGTCAAGCTACTTCTACAGCCCTCGCGATTTCCAAATCGGGCAGACGCTTGGCTGGGGAAGCCCGATGCCAGATCGTAATCGCTACGGTGGCCGCGACCCGCTGACGGTTTATCTGCAGCAGTTCAGAAGCCATCATTTGTCCACTGGCCAGCGGATGCTTGATTTCTTCACGCTCCATTACTATCCGCAGGGTGGAGAGTTTTCGAACGATACGAGTCCAGCGATGTGCCGCCGAAGAAATCGTTCGACCCGTGCATTGTGGGACCTGACGTACCGCGATGAATCCTGGATTAATGACAACGTTCGGCTCATCCCCCGGATGAAAGACCTTGTGAAGCGTAACTATCCAGGGACACAAATTGGGATTACCGAATACTCCTGGGGTGCAGATGACCACATCAATGGTGCGACCACGCAGGCCGACATTTTGGGTATTTTCGGGCGGGAAGCGTTGGATCTTGCCTGTCGGTGGGTTGCTCCCGCTGAGGGTTCGATTACGTGGAAAGCGATGCAGCTATACCGTAACGCCGGAGGAAGCAGGCTTGGATTTGGAGATGGAAGTGTGGCTGCCAGCGTTCCGGATCCCGACAACCTATCGGCATTTGCGGCGATTGATCGCGCAACTGGACAGCTGACGGTCATGGTCATCAACAAAACGGTCGGGGACAAGCAAGTGCGCTTTGTGGTGTCCGGCTTCAGACCAGGGGCTGTTCGGCGATGGACACTGCGAAGTGATGGCAGTATTCAGAATGAGAACTTAGGGTTGATGCCAAGCCTGATGCTCAGTCCTGGGACCAGTGTTCAGCTTTACAGAGTCAGCCCACGGTTTTAGCCATTGATGTTTGGCAATCAAACGTAGGACACAGGTGTGAGTTAAGCGAAATTTCCCTCTGCGGATGAGTGCTGACGGCAATAGAGTCAAACATTGCCACGACTTTTGGATGTTTCCATCAGTTTAAGACTCATCGTAATTGCGCTCATTGTCCTTTTTCGCGGCTGCAGCGTCCCGCTTTCACCAAGTCAGCCTGTCAGATGTCTGGCAGAATCCCAGATACATCGTGTCTTTGCACACGTACACCTCGAGCTTCCAACACAAAACCGCAAGGGTGGTGCATGCAGAAACCTAAGGGCTCTAATCCGTCGCCGTGTCCGCCGGGTTGTCCGCTTCGGTAAAGCGGTCATTGCGTTCACACTCACATGCGTTAGTAACACTGTTACCTATTGGAACGATTCATCCCGCATTCAGGCGAGAGACACCTTTTGCACCAGCGGCATCAGCCCGTGACATCTGCCACTCTTTAAACAGCGTCATCGGTCATCCTAACGGCTTGCGTCGGGATGCTACTCTGCATGGTTTGCTTCACGGCTATCGGATGGTAGTGGCTTTGTCGTGTAATCCCGCCTTGCTGCACAGGTTTATTTCATGAACAAGAAATTGAAGTCGTGTTTCTTCATATTTGTCATCCTCGCGATTGCATTTGTCAGCCGTATGTGGCGTGTGACGGAGCTGCGCGTGAAGGATGTCATCCTGGATGAATAGGCGCAGTGGATGACTGAGCAGATGGCGTTGACGGGTCAGATACGGTTTATCGCAAACCATCCGGATGATGGCGATGCACACGAATACTCAGTGAGTGAGCGCGAGGCAAGCTGGCTGCACCACTTCTCGCAAGAAGTTCAAACCGCCTTCATCGAGGTCTATGTGGCAGACAGCTCAGAGTTTAGCTCGACATTGATGGTAACCGGTCATGAGGTGGGCGGTTTTTGGGTCTTGCGATGTAAGGGCGTGGCCGTACCACACGGGATTGCTGCGTTATTGATTAAGATCGCGACAATCACGAATCGCCGTCCTCACGTTTATTTCCATTGGATTGAATCCACCCTATTGGTTTTCTAGGCGAAATGTTTCCTCTCAGGTCAGGGCGATGTTGCCCCGCTGACGCATGAGATTTTGTGTAGGGCGGTGCAGGATGCAAATGAGCGGCCCGTGGTCCACGTGGCGGGTTAGTCTGTCATCGACGTGTGTGATGCGTTACAACTCCCCACCTGAATCGTCGACGGGCGGGGAGTTTGGTCGCGCATGAAGCACTATCCCTTAAATGGATACTCAGGATCGGGTGTGCGCTCACGGACAAATGCCCGCTTTGCCGCATCCACAAGGTCTGGGCGTTCCCGTGCGATATCGCGCTCTTCTCTTAGATCGAGCCGCATATCGTAAACCTCCACATCACCTTGTTTGGCTGTATTCACGCCGTACTGGATTGCTTTCCAGCGACCATCCAGGAGGACGCCGCGCCGGCCGCCCATTTCGTGAAATTCCCAATATAGGACATCATGAATGGCCTGCCTGCCGTAGCGCCTGTGAAGCGTGGGCGCATAGCTGATTCCATCAAGTGGTCCGGGAGTCTTCACACCCGCGAGGTCGCACGCAGTCGGTAGGAAGTCCCAGAACGCAGTTGGGATATCGGATTTGCTATTTGCTGGAATAACCCCTGGCCACCAGGCAAGCTGGGCGGTGCGGATTCCGCCATCGTAAATGTCGCGCTTGCCACCGCGTAACTCGCCGCTCGATTGGAACCACTTACGCAGGTAGCCCCCTTCCTGCATTGCCCCGTTGTCACTCGCAAACACAACCAAGGTGTTCTGTGCTATTCCCGCATCGCGGATTGTTGCCAAAACCTCGCCAACCATATGGTCTAGATAAGTGACCATCGCGGCATAGGTTGCCTTTGGCTCAGCGGTCTTCCGATAGGCTCCCGCGGGTGCCTGCTCCTCCGTGAATTTGCCACGGTAGAGATTGATGAACTGTTCAGGTGCGGCGAGGTCGGCGTGCGGGATTGTCGGCGCGATGTGTAGAAAGAATGGATTTGCTGCATTTTTGCGGATGAAGCTAAGCGACTCCTTCAGGAAAACCGTGTTGTCGTAGGTCGCGCCTTCTTTGCCTTGGTTGCCCGGCATTTGGACTGGCTTGCCGTTCTCGTACATTGTCGCCGGGTAATGCCGATGCGCATCCGCGTGGCTGACAAACCCAACAAAGTGATCAAAGCCTTTGCGGTTTGGATGGCCACCATCGGTGATGTTTCCAGAGAGACCACTCTTGCCGATGAGCGCTGTCGTGTAGCCCGCAGCTTTTAGGATATCCCCTATACAAATGTCATCCGGGGATTCCCGCAGCTGATAGACGCCATTTCCACGGATTCGTGCATGACCGGTGTGTCTTCCGGTGAGCAAGGTACAACGGCTCGGGGCACAGACGGGCGCACCGGTATAGGCTCGCGTGAACTGGATGCCATCGCGCGCCATCGCATCCAGGTTGGGTGTCCGAATATCCCTCTGACCGGTGTAGCCGGTGTCTGCATAGCCAAGGTCATCCGCGAGGATTAAAACGATGTTCGGTTTATCGAAAGGTGCGCGCATCTTGCCATCGATTCTACCCTTGGGACCGGGAAGCCAAAAGTGGTGATTCTTTCTGGAAGGGATGTTAGAGAGACCGATAGACTGAGAACACATTTATGAAATCCGTTGCTGATACATCTATTATTTTGGTGCCTGAATCGTTGACTACGCGGCGTCAGTTTATGCAATCCACGCTGTCCGTCACGCTTGCGGCGACGCTTGCGGGCTGCGGGGGTGGGAAAGCGCCGACATCAAGGTTGACCCTGGAGACCTACATCACTCGCCTGCGTTCTATCCCGGCTGGAGCGTTTCAAATGGGCGGTGATACCCTGTCGTATCTCGCGACGCCCGTGCACGCGGTGACGCTGGGGGCCTTTCGGATGGGCGAGACGCCGGTGACAGTCGGGATGTGGCGCGATTACTGTGATGCGACGGGCAAGCAAATGCCGGATACGCCTACCTGGGGCTGGGTGGATGACCATCCAATCGTTGGACCAAACTGGATTGAAATCGCAGGGGATGATGGCACCGGCGGGTATTGCGGCTGGGCATCATCTCGAACGGGAATTGCGCTTCGGCTCCCGACGGAGGCGCAATGGGAGTTTGCAGCGCGTGGTGCTGGTCAGGGGACGTTGTATCCGTGGGGGGATGACTTCTATGCAGAAAAGCTATGGTGTTCCGGCGCTGCGGGCTGGGATGCGGGCGGCACGGCATTGGTTACCCGTTCGGAGCGCAACTTTGCGACGGCACAAGGTGTCAAGGACTTGGTCGGGAACACCTGGGAATGGTGTGCGGACTGGGAAAGCTACTTTACGGAGGATGCCGCAGTGGACCCGATTGGTCCCGCGACAGGCAATTATAAACAGGTGCGTGGTGGGTGCTTTGCAGACAATTTTGAGCGCTGGTTTCAGGTCCATACGCGCCACGTGATGCCTCCGACGTACAAGAGTGGCACCATCGGATTTCGGTTGGTCGCGCCCGCGGTTTAGGGGCGTTTAAGGAGCTCCACTAATGCGGATGTCCTCTCATATCGTTGCGGGATCAACCCGATTTGCTGCGGCGAGCACGCTGGTCTTTTCGACCGTTGCGTTCGCCGAGCGCTGGATGTATGCAAATCTCACGGTTGCTGGCGCATATGTGGTTTGGACGCTTTTGTTTTTGATCGTTGCGCCGCTCGCGTTTATTCAGCTACTTGGCAAGAGTCCGCACCGACGGGCATTTCCAGTGTGGTTCAACATCGCGTTTATCGCCTATTGTGTGCTTTGGTGTGCCGGGTGGTTTTTGTCCCCGGACACACTTGGAGAGGTTGTGGGGTGTGTTGCGGGTTCGCTGGCGCTCGCGGGTGTCCTTTGTAGCCGTGGGTATGTCAGGAAGTCATTTGTAGTAGCCGGTTTGGCGCTTGGTGCCTGCAATCTGGTTGGTTACTTCGCGGGTGGTTTCCTGAATGCGAGAATCGGAGGTCCCATCGGGATGCTTGCATGGGGGATGCTGTTCGGGGCCGGGACGGGCGCTGGGATAGGTGCGATTTTGACGCTAAACACAGAAGAAGCTCCGGCAGGTGCCTGAGCTTCTTAGGCGAACGTATATGGGCTAGCGTGATATCTAACGGCAACCGTATCGCGACATGTCATCCTGGATGCGTCCCATGTCACGCTCAGCTGAATCCAACTGGCGAGTGTAGTTCTCAACATTGTTCCCGTAGTGACGAATCCAGTTTTGTGCAGATTCCATTGCCGATTCTGCGGAGCGCCGTTCAGAGTCAGTCTTGGCGCGGGATGCGCGCAGCTGTGCCTGTCGAAAGTCTGATTCGTAGCGTGAGACGGATTGTTGAGCACTACGCAAGTCTCGTGTAATGCTTGAGATTTGCGATCTGACACTCGAGAGGCGTGAGCGCAACCCGCTACATGCCGGGTTTTCGCCTCGACCCTGCTGCATTGCACTACTGGCTGCATTTGGAAACATGGTCACGATAAGGCCAGCAACGACAAGTGATTTCAGTAACATAATCTTCTCCATCGAACGAGTACCTGGTATCCGTTAGTAGAACATACCCAGCATGGTTTACAGTGAAAACAAAGATTGGTTGTGTTATCAAAACAACCGAACAATGGACTGCATCTGTTGCAGTTGGCAGAAAGGCTTATAAGGATTAGGAAGCAATATGGAAATATTCATCCCACGGTTTTCCCGCCGTCAGCTAATGCAGCTTGCGCTCGGTGGTGCAAGTGCATTGTCGGCAACTGGAGCGTTTGCTGAGTATTTGGCAAAGCCTCCCGTGCTGACACCAGCGCAAACGGAAGGGCCGTTCTATCCGGACAAGCTCCCGCTCGACACGGACAATGATCTTATTGTCCTGAACGATGCGCTCACAGCTGCGGTGGGTGAAGTGACTTACCTCTCCGGGCGCGTGCTGGATGCACGTGGTGAGCCGGTTCGCGGCGCTTTGGTTGAGATTTGGCAGTGTGATGCCTACGGTAATTACCGTCATACGCGTGGTGCAAATCCGCAGGGTGGACATGCACCAGATAGCAATTTCCAGAGCTTTGGACGATTTTTGACAGGGAGTAAGGGCGAGTATCTCTTCCGTACCATTAAGCCTGTGCCGTACCCTGGACGTACACCGCATATCCATATGGCCATCAAGCGCAAAGGTGAGCCTAAGTTTGTAACGCAGTGCTATGTCAAGGGGCATCCTCAAAACGACACGGATGGCGTTATCAAGGGCATTAAGGACAAGGCGCAACGCGAATCCGTGATGGTTGCTTTCGAGCCGCTAAACGGAAGCATTGCCGATGAGCTTTCGGCTAAATTTGATGTCATTCTCGGTCACACTCCGACGGGATAAGGCAAGAAAATCGCTGTTGTGTCATCGTAGGAGCGATTTACCGTTGTTAGTGTCGCTGCGATATTCGCTGTCTGTAACTTAATCATGAGATAAAGCATGATTTTCATGCAAAACAGTACTTTTTATTACCATAGATAGCGGAATTAGTAAATTTTAGACTGCTTTTGCACCATATATGCGGTGAACATTTTGTCATTTGGTTGATTTGTAATCAGTAAACTCGTAGTGGATATCGTAGCAATGTAGACGCGTATCCGCTAGGAGTAGACAATCAGTGTTTCATGGTACTCGTCGTGAAACCCAGCGTGGTTTCACACTCATTGAACTGCTCGTCGTTATCGCCATCATCGCCATCCTCGCGGCGATTCTCTTTCCAGTCTTCGCACAGGTACGTGCCAAGACTCGTCAAACGCAATGCCTTTCCAATGGTAAGCAAATTGGCTTGGCCATGATGCAGTATGTTCAGGACTACGATGAAGTCTATCCAGTGAACAACTTCTCGTATGGTCGCGGAACGGCCGTATATCTGGCATCGTGCATGATTCATTTGGATCCGTACATGAAGAATCTAGATGTCTATCAATGTCCAGAGTCCCGTGTTCCGGCCAGCCGCACAACGATTGAGACCGGAGGTCGCACATACCGGTTGCCTGATCGTTCCCTAAGAGCGAATGAGTGGATTGTTGGCCGGGTTGGCTATACCGCGCATAATGCTGGCGCTGAACTTAATCCTGTTTCGCAGGCATCGCTCTCCCGCGTCGCGGATGTACCATTGGTTGCAGACTGTGTCTATCTGCTGTTCAACGACCCGCGGCGCATCGCGCAAGCAGGGTTTGCCGGATCCCCGTGGTTCAACTACCCGACAAGTCAGACCGAAGTGCTCAGTGACAGACATGCACGCCACAATGGTGGTTCAACGGTTGTCTGGTCGGATGGCCACGCATCATGGAAGCATAAACGGACTACCGGTATCATTTTGGCGCCACGTCAGACACTACCAAACTGGTGGACCTGGTTTGGTCTGCCGGTCGATCCGATTTCGGATGACCGCCTGCTGTAAGATAATGCTGCTCCGGGTAAACATTATCCGGAGCAGCGATCAGCCGGAACATAGTTGGGATGGTGTGAATTTCTGCGAGGTGCAAATGCAAGTAAGCTCTGAAACTCAATGTGAAACTGTTATCGGAATCATCAGCACAGAGGATGGTCGTAAACGATTCGCACCACATCCGGTGTCGTCTCCAATATCTGATGCTCGCAGCTCTTCATTGTCCCTTGAGATAGATTTGTCGAAGCTGAGTCAGGAGCTTCTCGGTATGGGAGCATCCCTCGACCACGCAACATGTTTCAATCTTGGCAGATTGTCTGCTAAAGAACGGGAGCGTGTGGTTGACACGATTGTGAATCCCAAAAGTGGCATCGGGATGAATCTAATGCGCCTGTGTATCGGTACAAGCGATTTTACCGGAGAGCCATATTACACCTATAACGATATCCCGGATGGCACAACAGACGTTGAGCTGAAGCAATTCTCGATTGCCAAGGACCGCGTCAACGTCCTGCCAATCATTAAGCTTGCACAGAAAAAAAACAAGGATCTTTTGTTCTTTTCATCCCCGTGGAGCCCACCCGCCTGGATGAAAACATC
>JBJTQN010000217.1:0-3583 GCA_046075665.1 Armatimonadota bacterium
CAAACGGTCTATAACCGCGTCCCAGGGAGCGCCGCAGCACCCACCGCAGGACTTCACTTCACGCGTGAGCTGCTAGGCACCCTCGCCGAAAATGGCATCGATACCGCCCGCGTCCTCCTTTCCGTTGGACTCGGTACGTTCCGTCCAATTAAGTGCACCGATGACATCACACAACACCCGATGCACGCTGAGTACATCCACGTTACGCAGGAAACCGCCGACAAAGTGAATGCCTGTACCGGTAGAGTTATTGCTATCGGGACAACAAGTCTTCGCGCTCTGGAGACCGCAGCGCGTAATGCCCCGGATGGCGTGCGTGTTGCCCCCTTTGATGGCGATACAGACATCTACATTTATCCGGGTCAGAAGATCAAGAGCATCGATGGACTCCTTACAAACTTCCATCAGCCCGGCTCGACGCTTCTGCTGCTTGTTGCGACACTCCTTGGTATCGATGGCCTGCATTCCGCATACGAAGCCGCCCTCGGGAATGACTATCGCTTCCTCAGCTTTGGAGATGCAATGCTCATCCTGCCTGATGCCTCGTGATGGCGTAGAATCATCCGGAGACACGGGTAGTTAAAACGATGCCAGCAATGGATGCATATCAAGACTTTCTCAAGGCGCGTGGTGTCACCACGGGGATGCCTCGGGAGACAGCTACACGGGGACGCTATGTCATCGTGGATGGCGTCACAATGCCTATCGAGGAAGCGCAGCGTCTCGCAGAGGAAAAGTTTGCTGCCCCAGCTCCTCCGGCCACACCCGCGGTTATCACTCCCATCCAACAAGCAAGCCTGGTACAAAACGCACAGCCTGCGATTACAGCATCCACGCTATTCGATGCCATCGCAGGTGGCAAAATCCGCCAGGGTATCCTTGAGCTTGAAGCAGATAGCGCATCGATTCCGCCTGAAATTCCGGAGACCTACGAGGATGCCCTGCGACTCTGGCAGGCAGTCCCCCGCCATATACAGATTCTTGTCCATCAAATGAATGGTCGCCTGGTTGATTCTGCGCCGACAACAGACCCCACCCGCGATCAGACCGTTATCAAGATTCTGGATAATGAGATTTCGCTGGATGAAGCGGCTCAGCTGCTGGATGTTTGTGAAGCAACGGTTCGTCGGATGACAAAGGCAGGGACGCTCGTCCATCGTCGAACAGTTGGAAAGCACCGGCGCTTCCGTGTTTCCGATGTGATGCGGGTGTTTGAGACCCGTCTTGGTAAAAGTGGGGGGCAGGAAGATCTCTCGTAACCAAATGCAGCAGCTGTGGTGCGATGGTGCACTCAGAACAGAAAACCTGATGGTCTGCAGGAGCTGGTGGCAACAGCTTGTTGGAAGGCATGCGTATCCACTAAATTGGATGGGCGTCGTGATGCTTCCGACATCGGTGGGTGTGCATACATTTCTGATGCGGATCCCGATGACAGGTGTGTGGCTATCCGCTTCGTTTGTAAGTCTAGGGTCTGTTTCCCTTCGTCCAAACAAGGTCTATCTGGCACCGGAAGGGTCTGTCGGGATTTTGGAGACATCCGGGGATGCGCTCGCGGCTATCCGTGAGGGTGCACAGCTTTCGATAAGGGCTGTGCTTTGAGAATCGCATTGCTCACCGAGAGCTGGTACCCGGTTGTCAATGGCGTTACTGCGAGCGTGCGGACGCTTGCGGATGAGCTGATGGCGGGTGGGGATGAAGTTATAATTGTTTGCCCAGACATGCCTGGCGCCGACCTTGACCCTCCCTTTGTGCAGCGGGTCCCGAGCTGGGTTAGCCCGTGGAATACGCGTAACCCATTCGCCTATCCTCCATATGGACCGCTTTCCCACCGCTTAGATAACATCGATGTCGACATCGTCCATTCCCATCACCCATTTGGCCTTGGACTGTACGGTCATCGTCTCGCGCAACGTCTCGGCGTGCCACATGTCTCCACATTCCACACCTTGTATTTTTCGTACATCCACTATTCGCCATTCCCACCTCCGGTTAGCCGCTGGTGGCTGCGAACCGTGCTGACACAGTTCTACAGCGGGTGTGCTCTGCTGACGGTGCCAAGTAAGGACACGGAAAACCAGCTTCGTGCTGAGATGCGGATGCCTTGTCCGATGGAAGTGCATCCCACGGGTGTCTCCCTCCCAGGGGATGTGGATGTAGAGCGAGCAGCAGCACTTCGGACGCTGATGGGTATCCAACCAGATGACCGTGTGGTGTTGTACGTGGGCAGGATTGCCTGGGAAAAGAACTGTCGGTTGTTACTGGAGAGCTTTGCACGGTTGCCGGAGAATTGCCATTTAGTCATGGTTGGTGGCGGTCCGGATGGCGACTCGCAGGCGGAATTTGCAGCAGAGCTTGGAATGGATCGGCGGACGCATTTTGTGGGTCCAGTCTCGCGGGAGCACTTGGTGGACTACTACGGCATGGCGGATGTCTTTGCCTTTCCAAGCTATACAGAAACCCAGGGGCTTGTGCTGGGCGAAGCACAGTCCTGTGGGCTCCCGTGTGTTGCTGTCACCGGCGGTGGAGCTGCTGAGTATGTTCGGAATAATGTTGATGCCCTGGTGGTTCACCCGGAGATCGATGCCTTTGCCGGAGCCCTGTTACGGCTCGTCGCAGATAATGTTTTGCGTCACCGGATGTCAGCGGAAGCGCTGAGGTCTCCGGTTCGTCCGACGGTTGCGGAAATGGTGTCCCATGTACGTGAGATGTACAAACGGCTTATCGCAGAGCATAAACGCACGCTTGGTGCTTGACAGACTATGTTCTTATGCAGGTATCTTACGTAAAAGTAGTCGCAGAATCACCAAAAACGGGTGATTGTACTGTGTTTCTCCAACCGCGTTTGGCACGGTACGTGTTATGATTTTGTTTCGTGCCAATACAGGGCCTGACCCTGCGGTACGAGTGAATCCAATGCTGTATTTTGTGCTAAAGAATGATCGAAAACTGGGACCCTTTACGGAATCCCAGCTTCAGGAGCTCCTCAGCGCCGGCCTTATCTCTGCGACAGACCGTGCATGGAAAGTGGAAGAGTCAGAAGGTACTCCGCTTGACCAAATGTTCGCGGGAGAGCTGGATCCAGCGGAGGAAGAGCTCGATACCGTTCACAGCTCGCCCATCGCGGGCTCACAGGGAATCCGCCCACAGGAACTGGAAGCCGTTGGTGCGGGTACGCATCCAGCACATCAGTGGGATGACAGTGTGGTCAGACCGGATGTCCCACATGTCCGCGGATCCAATATTCCAGATGCTCCAACTTGGCCAAGTGAGCGTGCCCCCCTAAACCTTGACATTGACATGGATCGCCTGTCCTCTGTCGATGCGGTTCTTCCGTTGAAGGTCGCGGTTGACTACCAGGAGCGTCCATTCCCAAGTGTTCTATCTGATGATGAGCCTGAGGATCGGGACGTTGACGTTTCTTCTGATGAAGGTGCTCTGGTAGCAGAGCCGGTATCAGAAGGTGAAGTTGCACCTAACGGTGATACACCTATGATCGTAGCTGCGGATGTGCTGGAGGAGCAGAACCTTACAACACCGGCTATGGTTGCGGAGCAGAATAGCGTAACTCCTGCTGTAGATTCGG
>JBJTQN010000218.1:0-29553 GCA_046075665.1 Armatimonadota bacterium
TGACATAGGGTCTTCTCGCTTACACAATTATCAAACTTACGAAGTCAAGTGAGGTACCGGAGAGGGAATACCTCTCCGGCTGCCCCAACTAGTTGCTAGGAGGACCTGGAGGCGTTGGAAGCTTTCCGAACGCCGAACCATCCTGACTGTAGACGAAGTCACCAGCATTAGGTGTATCCTTACCAACCGGCCCAGGAAGGTCTCCTGCGTTCCGGCCACCGATACGGTAGTACACACGATCTCCAGAGCGGAGGTTCCTGAACTCAGTGGAGATGTCAAAGGTCTCGGTCCGAGAATCAATTCCTGCCAAGTATGGTGCCGTAAACGGACCTTTCTGGACTTTGTTCTTGAAATCTGGACGTGATGAGAACTCAGCAACGTACTCGTTGGCACCAAGTGTCGTTCGGAACGAAACCGTTACCCGACGGAGGTCTTGATCAACGGTAGGACCAGTGACACCAGGACGAGCAATCGGGGTTACACCACCACTCGTGGCCTCAACATTCGACTCGCGGTAGAGGATTTGGGTACCACCATTGTTACCACCACCACCACCACCGATGTTACCACCGCCACCGCCGCCGATGTTTCCACCGCCGCCACCGCCGATACCACCGCCGCCGATACCACCGCCGCCGATACCACCACCGCCGATACCACCGCCGCCGATACCACCACCGCCGATACCACCGCCGCCGATGCCACCGCCACCGATTCCACCGGCACCACCACCGCCACCGTTGTTTCCAGAGAGGTCAGCAGCTTGTAGTTGCTTGTAAAGAACAGCTACACGATAGCGATGCGTCGCAGCCACAGTGAGTGGAGCAACATCAACGGTTGCTTGAGCAAGGCTTGATGGGATTGACGGATCGTTTCCATTACCACCATTACCGCCGCCGTTATTGTTATTCCCACCATTCGTACCGCCGTTGTTATTACCACCTGTAGTGGTCGTACCACCAGTAGTAGTTCCGCCAGCCGTCGTCGGTTGGAATCCGCCACCAGCATATTGGATTCTATTGTATGTAAGCGTGCCTTGACGGAGTGGCGAGTCAACGAAGTACATCTGGTTTCTTGGAGAGACTCCAACCAAGTCTTCATTACGGTAGATGTGGTACTCAATGATGTTATTGAACGGTACATCAGGAGCAGGCTTCCACCGAACTTCAACGCGTGCTGCTGTCGGATCGCCACTTGTGACGATCGAAGCTTCTGCGTAAGCACGAGCCTGGACACCTACGATACCAGCACCATTGTTAGATGAAGTTGTACGCGTAACGAACGCACCAAGCGCAACAGCTGCAACAACACCAATCACTGTCTGGACAGGGCTCTTTTGCTTGCGCTGGCGAACCCGGAAATTATCTGCATCCGCTACAGGAGTCTTCACAAACTCACCTGTACTTGTGACGCTGATGCCAGGTAACGAGAACACCGAGACAAGCTTGTCTTGAGGACGAATGCCCTTGCCAGTGTCAACAATGACAGCTTCGGCATCAGTGGCATTGACAGATGTGACGCGAACGCGACCCACTTTGTCATTTCCCCGAAGGACGATCATTTCCAAGCCGGCAGCAATACCATCGCGTGCACCTTTGTTCAGGCGTACTTCAGTATTGCCCCGATTGATGAGAACAGTAGCCTCTGGCAATGTATAGTCACGAATCTGCTTGACTGCAGAGAATGCAGCCGCTGTGATTGCTTGACTAACCAATTGCTCATCGTCCGGTGTTACGCCAGCAGTTGGTATCTGTGAAAGACCAACCTGCATAGCACCGTTGACAAACTCACCGGATGACGTGTCAGTCATCCGAACGCTCAAAGTAGCCTTTGCTCGTCGAGGCGCCTCGGTGAATTTAACGTCAGTGATGTCACCTGTAACGATGTACTTAACTCCAAGGGACTGCCCCAGACGAAGCAAGCCAATGTTGTTCGTTGGCAGCGTGATATCGAGCTTGGATAGCTCTTCAACCACGGTAGACCGTGGAGTGATGTCATAGCCACCGCCGCGGGACATTTCAAGCCACACAGCATCGGTCGCATTTCGCGACTGAATAGCACTCACCCGGACGCCAGGATTTACCCCGAAGTCTAGGATTGCAACAGATGGCAATGCGGTTACCTGTGCTCGCACGGGGCGAGGTACCGCTAGGATAAGCAATTGGAGCATCATTGTACAAATCAGCGTCCAGCTGATCCGTCGTCCTATACTCCCAAGCGCTATTTGCTTCAACGCGATGTTCCTCCGTCCGTCGGTAAATTCTCCCATTTCCTGGGTAGATTTACCTAACGCTGCTCTCGGGTTACGCCCCTTGTGCGCAACCCATATTCAACAACCGGCTCTCATTCCCCTGCTAGTATCTCTCCAGCAGGGGACATTATTTCGGATTAGCGGATAGTTGTCATCGGTACACGATGCGTAACTACACGCCCCTCCGAGTCTGTGGCGCGCACGATAACTACGTATGCTCCAGCAGGAATATCCCTACCATCTGCATCACGGCCATCCCACGCAACCGTTGACTCCTTCATTCCGGCAGACCGGGTAACCAGCGATCTGATTGACCGTCCACCGACCGTCTGAATGTCAACTGCAATGTCTGTTGCAACTGTCGTCGTAATACCGAAGCGGTATCCCGCTGACCGTGTTGCTCCAGGAATCGTCCTGACACGAGACACAGCGAGTGCACCAGTAGATTGCGACTTAGCCTCGAAGACGAATCGTCTTGACCCACCGGCTACTGCATCGAACTGATAAGCACCTGCCGACTTCACACTGACTCTCTTACCGGTGACGGTATCTGTCACATAGATGTCGATGTTACGTGGCAGTTGTCCAGCAGAAGGCCATTGCAGCGTTGTTGCTCCAGCTCTCGAAGTCTTGACATTAACTGACCAGCGATGATCGTCCTTAGCGCCAAGAATCGAATCAGCAAGACCCATCGAGCGGCCCGATACTTGACCATCAACCGTGAGGTAGACGGAATCGACACCTGCGACCATTGGAGGCTTTACCGCATCGACCTTGTTATCAAAGACATCGGATGCTCCAGGGGCTACACCAATGGTGTTGTCTGTATCACGGAGATTGCCCTGAACAACAGCAACCTGGAGTCTCCAGTCACTCGAGCTCTTTGACTCGATTTTTCTGGTAACAACGTTCGTCATCTCATCACGACGAATCGTCTTTGATGGCATCGGTCGTACACTGCGACTTGTCGGATACGTCAACACGAGCTTTAGTGGTTGATTGGTCGCATTTCTAAACCAGTAGCCAGCCCAAGGCTTCAGGACACGGGTCTCGAAGTATTGTCCACCACTATTGCTACCTGTGTATCCAAACAGCACACCCGATACCAGGTTCAGCTGAACTGCCTGTGTCATTGAGTAGACATTTCCTGCATCATCCTGTACGGATGCATTCTGATACAGGTCCAGATCAACACCGGCAGCACTAGGATTCGAAGGATTCGTGAAAGGATGCCCGATCAGGTTCCAACCTGGAGCCAGACTAACAACGAACTCGTTTCCTGGAATAGGAGTTCCCGTCTTGGCGACGCTTGTAATAGCACCGAACTTGACAAAGTAACCCTTACCTGTATTTACCGGGACATTTGCGCCGGTGTTGTACTCGACGCCAGTCCAATCAGCGATGTTGAACGTGTTGTAGATAGCGATGTCGGATGCAGTACCTGCCGTTCCATCACCGTCATTGTCTCCGGTAGCTGACAGACCGTAGATATCGCGTGCCGTCGTACCAGTGTACTGATACGGAACCGACACGAGCTGCAGACCATCACCGTAGACACGAGGAGGTAACAGGCGGAAGTTTACCGACTTGGTTTCTACATCCGTTACGACCGTTGCGACCAACTGAACTGGGTCGGATACAAGACCGTTCTTCTCAACGACGACGACATACTTTCCAGGCGAAACAATGTTCACACGGAAGTTCGAGACGTACCCGTTAGCCGAAGACGCCACACCAGTCACCGTTGTGTATGTCGGGGTTGTTTCTACAACACCGCCACGGTCGAGGAACAACTTGACAGATGCTCCATCTATGGCGTTTCCAAGGATTCCTGTTACATTGCCACTCATCGAGCCTGGAGCCTGTGGTACCAGTCGAAGATCAGCTGCAACAATCGGAGTATTTCCCTGAACGGAGACCTGAACCGTATCGTTACCGTACCCCAGTGCTGTACCGGTCAATGTGTAACCGCCAGCAGGCAAGAGGTTCGATGACGGAGTAGATGTCGTTGACAGTGCATACCGTCCGTCGCCATCTGTTGTAGCGGTTGCGACAACAGCTCCGGTTTCGGTTGAGACTGCACTCACGAATGCACCCTGAATCGGGTCACCGGTTGTGCGGTTAATAACACGACCACTGACTGGTTGCGGTGCACTCGGTAGGTAGAAGTCGATCTGCGGATTCTTGTCTTCAGCAACCGTCAGTACATCCCGGCCACTGACTGTCGTAATGGTCGTTTGAGGTCCTAGTTTGAACCGATCAGCCTGCGCTGTGGCGGTTACAAGTACCGTTCCGTAGCCTGGGTTGTAGTTCGGGTTTGGAATCAGATTGCCATCGGTGTCGAATGTATCCTGTGCGTTACACAAGATCGCATACTCTCCGATTAGTAGGTCCTTTAGTTCGTAGGATCCAGCTGGAATTCGGGCATCCGATGCATCTCGGCTCATGGCAGAGAAGACCGATGTCTTTCCATCAGGATTCAGACGACGGGCTTGCACCTCGATATTGGGGATCGGGGTCACTTTATCAAGTGCAAGTACACCACCCGGAGTTGGAGCAGTCGTTGGAATACTCGTCAACTTTCCAGGATTAGCACGCTTCATGACCAACGAGATGTTTCGGCGACCTGTTCCGTGGACCACTTGACCTGCAGTGTGCTGTGTATAGTAGCCAGGTTTGTAGCCGTAGATTCCGTAGATTCCACCATTCAATCCATCGATTTGGAAGAATCCGCCTCCATCCGTGATCGCTGTTCCCGCAGCCGGTGCAGTTTCGGCACCAGTTATTGCACGAACGAGCGCATCTGCAACAGGTGAGCCTTGCTCATCTACCAAACGTCCGGTCAGTGTTGCTGTACGGAAGCCCATCGAGTAGTTGGCAACCAACTTAGCCCGCTGGCCACGTGTAGCAATATTGACCGGCCCACCACCAGATGGCGTCCATGTGTACCAATCATTACTGATGGACTCGATGCCAAATGATGCGTATGCGACCATTCCGCCGTTGGTATTGGTGGATGTGATGATTCCAGCACCGCCAGTGTTGTAATTGAAGTCAGCGACAGCACCTGCGATCGGAGCGACAACATCGTTCTTACCAAAACCAGATGGATCAGCCGTTCTGCTGGCATCACCGACGCCACTGCCTGATACAAAGTACGTATTCAGCAGCAAAGATCGACCATTTAGGGCGAGATAGTTGTACGTAGCACCATCGGTGGTCTCACCGTAGGCACTCGTAGCTCCGGTACCGGACCAGGAATCCGCAGTCAAACGATTAGCGCTAGCCGCTGCTAATGTTTGACCACCGGAGTTATCCGTTGTGTACGTAGCTTTGAGTGTGTTGGTGAAGAAATCGTTTGCTTGTCCGTTACCGGCGAGTGCAAATCCGATGTCCTGTCCACTAATCATCAAGCGTCCACCACTTGATACATAGGTACTAAGTAGGTTCTGCGTTTTGAGGTCTGTTACAGATCCGGGGCCCACGAAGAGGTTTCCGGAAAATGGCGACGACCATATGACCAATCGGTTGTAGATTTTTGTCGATCGGGATGTTCGTTCACCGACCCGGGTATCAGCGGGCTGGGTCCCGGTTGCAGGGAGATATGCCTGGAGGAGCTCGGATGGGACCGGCCCACGAGACAAGACACGCCAAATTGAGTACCGACCTTGCTCAGGGAGAGCATACGTCGACCCATTTGAACCAACCCTCGGCTGGAACTCGATAAGCTCATCGTAGTACGAGCCAACTCCAAGTGGATGAGGCATACCAGGATTGACTACTGTTCCACCACGAAATCGTCGGAATCCACCAACGACTCCACCGCTAACCGTCCATGGTCCAACACCGGACCATGCACGCAGATCTGTTGCACCTGGTGCCGGAGGAGCGGTGCTACCTGCCTGCTCACTTGGATAGCGTGCCATGTCCGAGTCAGTTAAGTACGACTCAGCTCCGAATTGAATCGGAAGGCGGTTGTCAGGGGAGCCAACCAGCTGACCGGAACGAGAGATAAAGAATTTTTGCCCGAGTGTGTAGTCAGAGACAAAGAGAATATCTTTTTCCGTCGCGTTTGGCGGCAATGCGGTTGAGAAGCCCCATACGTTGTCATAGATAATCCAGTTTGAAGACCCGTTTCCAAACGGACTGACTGCATTGTCGTACATGACGACGTCGAGATACCAGTCGGATGCTTCAGCTGGTAGTTTCCACGTTGCACCGTATAGGACACCGCCCCGACCATCTGCAGGAAGGACTGGATTTTGATCGGCATCCACGAGTGGCTTAAGTTCCAACCAGATATTCGGGCGCCCGCCCTGGCCGTTGAGTGGCGGGAATATCGCGCCAGAGAACGCGATTTGGTCATCACTTCCGGCTTCGTATGCTGGTCCACCATTGAAACGGTGACGAACATACGATGCGCCGTCCAATGTCACGATTTCAGCTTCGTATTCTGTACCAACAGTATTACCCGTCGATGCATTTTGCCATATAAGAGGGGCGTTACTTTCTTGGAACAAATACTTTGCGGCAGAGCCTGTTCGATATTCCTTGTGCTCTCTTGACGTTCCGCCTTGTACAGCAGCTTGGAAGTAAGAGTTAGGGTTTTTGAACTGAAGGTAGATCGACTTGATTCCAGCTTCGCGGTCATCCGCACGGACCGTAAAGAAGACATCCTGCCCTGGCAAAAGTCCCTGATCACGATTACGTATTGAAGCGTTTGGATTGTATGTCGTTCCTTGATTGATATGAACGATCGCACCAGTCGATGAGTTGGTGTCGTAGCGGAGGAGGGTCGGCGCTGAGACATCCAATGCACTTGCGAGGAACAAGTCCCGCTTTCCTGGAGTGGCTGTAAAGCCTTCACCAAAGTTGTTTACGTTCAAGTTGCCCGTACGATCAGACTGGAACGCAACACGGTTCATTGTGATAACAGGTGACCACACAGGATACGTATCATCGAATGCATACGTTGGGTCAACCGTCGTTACCTGCTTCGCACTTTGCGCAACGGTTGGTGCGAGCTCGGTCAGCAACGAATTACCACTGTTCGCAGAAACCTGCGCCATGTATACATCGTGCGTGTCGCCGTCTGTATAAGCAGTTGGATTACCCACGACATCCGGTTGACGGGTGGATGCCCACACTAGGTACAGATTTGTGCCCGCAGCATTGGTATATGGGTTCGCGCGCAAACTCGACCATGATGGTTGCACGTTGTCCGTATCAAATGCTCCAGCGTAGCGGCTGGTGAACTGGCGGGGAGACGCACCATAGATACCGCAGATGAAGATATTTCGTTTTCCAGATGCGTTTACGTTCGCAGCTGTAGCAGGGTCACCATTTACTGTTTCGGTTACAGGATTGGTTCCACCGGTATAGCCGGTTCCTGCAACGGATGGAGCTGCATTTGAGTCAAAAGCAATCCAGCGTCCATCAGGGCTAGCTGATGGGTTTCGTTCATCCGCATTACCAGCCGTGATTTGGAAGATTGTGAGTGTTGTCGTATTGATCGAAAACAGGTGGAAATTTGCTTCGCCTGTCAACTTCGCTGAAAAGACAATGTCATTTGAGCCAATCCAACATGCACGTCCCACTGATGCAAACGACTTCCCTCGGAAAGTGCGTCCGGCAGACAGTGCAATCAGGTTTGTTGCCCCAGGAGGAGTTGTGGACAACGTGCCCGATGATGGAATGTTAGATGCGTAGAGGTTCCAAACCTTGTTTGGATCATCGACTGGCAATCCGTCTGTAGACTTGGAGAATACGATTCTGTTTCCGGCAGGATTTACGACGGGAAACTGATGATTAGCCCCAGCTTCAGCCGTCAACGCAACAGGCACCGTTGTACCCGGTTGCGATGGGTTGTTTACCGAGCCTGCAGTCAAGCGGTAAAGCTGGTGTACCGCCGATGCCGCAGATGCTCCAGCAAAGTAAATAAACTGCTCATCTTCAGTGACGAATGGCGTACGTTGGTCTATATCAGGCGTTGGATATGCATCTACGACCTGCTCAACTACGTTGGCACCATTTGGCCCGCCGATTTGACGACGTGTTTTGCCAGCTTGGTCTGATGGTACTTCCAATCGACGTTTTGTAACGTCCGATGGGAGGAAGCGAGCATCGCCCAACCCCGGAAACTTTGTCTGTGGCACAGCAAACGCACCCGACGGCTTTTGAGTACGCTGTGCACTCGCATGTGTCGACAGTGCGACCACTGCGGCCACGAAGACCGATATCGCGGCACCTTGCCGCGGTGTTCGTTCGAACTTCAACGTGGGGTCAACCTCCTCGATCTGCATTCCATCCAGTAATCCGAAAACGACGATAACCAACCAGTATTGATTGTGACCATAAGTTACCGGCGTCTTTAGTGCTCCCTACTGAAGGCAGAATGCATTTCACATCCTGTTCCGTACAACCTGCATCACTGACTTTGTGTGTTCGGCTATACGAATGCCAATGCACACGGACAATAGTCCAGCGTACGGGCGATTATACGGGTCAGCATTTGGGAGTGTCAAGCAATATTGCGGTAGGTGAAGGGTCAATGTGAGATATGACGAGGACGATTGTTTCACGGTTGAAGCGTACCGCGATGTGCAGCGTTCGTGTTCTTGAATACATGTGGGCCATAAAGCATGAAAGGTGGGAGCTAATGTGTCCCACCTTTCAGGTAGTTTCCCGGTGTACTCCGCTCACTTTGACCTGACAATCAGTGCTGGCGGCGCTTAGCCATTTGACTTGCTAACGGCATGAACCGATGGCTGCTTGACCTATAAAGAACAGGTCGAATCAATGACCACGTTCAATGTATTGGTAAACGCGTCTGAAGATGGTGTCAAACTGGTGTGCCAGTGCCGCTTCCTGATCACCATCGAAATCTGTTTTGATTACGTCACGGAACGGTCGTTCCGGTTCGCCAATCCGGTATGTCTGGATAAATGCGGGTAGTGGCAATGACTTGCCAGATGCTTCATCTGTGACCGTGATTTGCGCTTCGAACCAGTGCTTTCTCGCAAGTGCCGTAGAATCCTGCGCTACTGCCACTATATAAGTAGTTGAAGTATCAACTGTTGTGTACCGTCGTCGCGTCACGTTCATATGCCGTCAATTCTAGCATGTCGAAGGATGGGTAGGCAATTTGGACTCATTGACACCTGATGTGCATCGGTTTTATAATCGGAACAATGAGAATCCTCCACTTGGCTGCACTATTTGCGCTTATGTCATCGTCTGTTCTTGCCCAACAAGGTCAAACAGGAATGCGAATTCGTCTCGGTGCACTGCAACCAACTTCTGCTGCAACGAAAACAGTGGCTGAGCGCCATCCCGGGGTGATGATTGATTTCCTGAGCAGCAAGTCAGCCGATGGTTCCACATTGACAGTTGGCTACTTTCAGGGTGGTTCCGGAGCGGGAATGATTAAAACAGTCCCGGTTATGTTTTCAAAAGTATCGGATTCAACATCTTCTGTTCCTGGTCTTGGTGGGTTGTATACTGGCACGGGTATAGGTGCCTATCTGTTTGACACCCCTGGGTCAAATATGAAAACACTGTGGGGCGGGTACGCGATGGTTGGTCTGAAGCTGCCGGGTGGCATCTTTGCCGAGACGCAGTACCACTACACGAACCGGTCCGTAAATGGGTACTCACCGAATGGTGTTGGGCTCATGATTGGTCGGAAGTTTTAACACACTTCCCGCGACCAACGCGGGTCATGGTTCTATAGGAGAATGGACTCTATGAAGCATTTGTTGATTGCAGCAGGAATCGTCAGTGCCGTCGCTTTGACGTCGACTGCAAACGCACAGGTCTCTGATTTGGCCCAAAAAGTCGGATCGTCTTCGTTGAAATTTGGATCCTACAATCCTGACAAGCCCGTTGTCCGTAGCGGTGCAGGTAAGAACATTTTTAACTTTGAGTACGAAACAACCATTCAAAGTGTCACAGAACGCAACGAAGTCAGCACGTTCAGCATCGGCCTGATCGAGCGTGGCGATATGCGCATGATTCCAATGACACTTAGCCAGATTACTCGCGACAACAAGCGTACCTCGGGTTATGACTGGTTCAGCGGCTACGGCATCGGACTGTATGCGATTCGTATCGACAATGGCAATACATCCGGCAACACCAAAGTGATGCCAGGAATGCACTTTACTGTCGGAGTTAACCTCACACAGCGATCGTTTGTTGAAGCTCGCTACCACTTTGCTGGTCACTACGAGACGATCAACCCATCTGGTTTGAACATCTCCTACGGTATCCGTTTCTAAATAATCGAAACGGTCTAACTTCAAACCCTTCGCTTTTCAAAGTGAAGGGTTTTTTGTTATTTATGCCTCAGCGCACCCGCGTATTTAGTAATCCACGACCATGCATTTTTGGGCGCCACAGTGCTGTCGCATGACATCGCGACTAGGGTGAACAATGTAAACGAAACGGGCCCGCTGTCGTTCAGCAGAAACAATGGCAGAGCAACACATGCTGCAAGATCGGGTTTCGTCTCTTTTCGATGTCGATGACGAATTACCCACCATACCAAGCATAGAGATGAAGTGATTCCCCAAGCGGATGTTGACATTAGCCGGAAATGGGTGGACGCCTTACTTGCTATCAGTTCCGGTATACCTGAACCCGCAGTCGCAACCAGACGCCCAAGGTGAGATTGCATAGATGTTGGTGCAAAGTAGCCATCCCAGACAACGACAGTCATCACAATCACCACGAGTATCAATACACGTGGAATCGCCTTCTTTGGGTCGAGCAAGCCTGCGAACATTACCAATCCTGCAAAGACAGCAACCATATCACCACCGTTTGCCCCCAGCATCGGATGACCAATCAGTATTGCAATGACGCAAAGGGAAGTAACCTTGAGTGACAACTTGAGGTCTGAATCAGACAATGCACATCCAACTAAGAGTGCAGAGAGTTCATTTCCTACTCCGTAGTAACGAGCACCAATGACGGGGTTCGCCCCTAATCCGGAAAATGATCCAAGATAACCACCCGTGACGAGGTCACCCAGAAGGCAGGCTGTGAGCAACCCCACTAGGTTCTTGGATGCAAACTTCCACCCAAGTGCACATATCGTAACTCCTACGATTGGTCCCGTTATGTAGCCCAGAATATATGGGGCAAATGCAAACGTGAATGTGGATGAAGCAGAAGCGATAACAACACCACAGATGCCCGCGAGCAGAATACGAACGGGGGTTGTTTTCCCGAACATCGCAAAAAGAAGGCAAGCTACCCCCCCATACTTCAGGATGGACTGTAATATTGAGCTTGCATCGGCATACTCCAAGTCCACGGCCAGCTGGTCAGCTCGGCGTTTAGCTTGGCGCGATACCTGGCGGACTTGGCTGGACTCTTTTGACTGAGAACCACTTACCAAATCATCTAAATCATTTGATGCCAACAAGCAATCCCGGCGTGTACTACTCGATGTCACGTTTATCGGAACGCCATCAAGTGTTAACTGACCAGCCACTAAACCGTGTTCTCTTGATGAGGTCATCGGAATAATGATTTGCATTTCACCCGTTGACTGTTGCCCGTCAGACATATCTGCGGTCGCTTCATCCGGCCAAGTACTTGATGACTTTACGATTACATCCGCATCATCCGGTCCGGCCCTATTGCCTCGTTGTCCAAGCCATTCGCAAGCGACCTCATCCTCACACCGAACACGTTTGCCATCAGCAAGCACCGCTGCGAGGTGCGACTTGACTGAAGAAACACCCCGCCGCCACGCATGCACGGACATCAGGAAGTTTCCATCCAGTTCCAATCGTGCAGGACGATCCCGGGTGGTGTCCGTTACCAATGTGAGGATTACACGCTTTGAAAATGGCAATTGAGTACCCGGGCTTGGAAGACTATCTTGCCTGATCCTGAGCCCAGCGGATGCGCAAAGGATGAAAGCTAGAATCGGCAGAATCCATTGCTTTATCACTTACTTGGCCATCATCCTGTTGTACAGAGCGTTTGTGGCATCCAACATCCCGTGGACGGAAAACTTCGATTCTACGTAGGCGCGACGTTTCCTTTCATCCGCAAGGCTACCCCGCCCAACGATTAGGTGGTTCCTAATCGCCGATGCCAGCGCTTTTGCATCTCCCACAGGTACACAAGTTCCAAGATAGTCATCCGATATGACTTCCGGGAGGCCGCCAACATTTGATGCAACCACAGGGCAACCAGAAGATATGGCCTCAATCGCGGATAGTCCGAGTCCTTCGGTCAAAGATGGCACAGCGACGACATCTGCTGCGCAGTACCAAACCCATGGATCAGCAATGTGTCCAACGAGGTGGAGGGCATCATTAGTAGAGAGTGATTGCCGCTCAGGTCCATCGCCTAGGATGACAACTTTCGCCGGAATTTCTCCAGCACCAGAAGCGAGCACATTAAGGCCTTTCTCGGGAGCCAGACGGGAGACGCTCAAAACAAGAGGCTCAGCTGCATCCAAACCGAGGGTCTTACGGGCATCCCCCTTCGACACAACCTCATCCCGTAGCATCACGCCATTGTAAATCCGCTGCGCCGATCGTCCGCCAAGCTTTCTGGCCGATGCCAGAATCGCATCGGAGACAGCAATTAGGTGTACCCGCCTACAAAGCAGCTTTAGAATCAGCGTCTGCATGCTTGACGCCCTGAAAACATTGTGGAGTGTAAGTACCACCGGAAGCCCGGTTATCATCCCCGATAGCGCAAGCGCTGGCAAAACGGTGATGCCATGGCCGTGGACAATGTCGAATCCCGATGCCTTTGCGAGGCGCGCGATGCGAACCGCCGTTGGCAGACTCTGATGAATTGAAAATGCGTTATCGGAGAGCACATGGCACGTGCCAGGCCAACGTGGCGTTACTTTCGCACATGTGTCTGCATTCGCCGCTACCTCGACATATGCATCATTTCCTGCTAACAATGTGCACAGACTAGTAACAATACCACCGGCACTTGGCCGAACGATATGGAGAATCCGTGGTGTCACGCCGGCCTATTGGCTAGCCAAGCGATGATATCTCCAAGTGTCTGCTCGGTGATAGTGTGCCCGATTGCGTACTCGCCGTAGGTAACATTGTCGGAATTGCGGTTGAGGCACCAGTCACGCAATGCCCTGCCCTCAGTGATTGGAACGACGTTATCTTCGGAGCCATGGTGAATCAACGTCCGTGGGAGAGGCATCTCAGCGGGAATCTCATCCAACATCAGTGGAATCCGTAGCCCACTCAGCAACACGAGCTCGCTGGCAAGCCCTGGATGTGTCATCGCTGTAACAAGTGCCATCGCAGCCCCTTGGCTGAACCCTATCATTGTTACACGATCAGACGCTGCGCCAAGAGCGGAGAGTACGTCAGACAGCTGCCGCGCGATGCGGTCGCGTGAGTGTGGGGCAACCGTTTGGTCAACCTGAATTTTCGTGCCATCCCAACCTAATGGATACCAACACCAGCCATCCCCGTAGCTGATCGGCGCGCGCAAGGCTATGTGCCTGGCTGATGGATCAATGTACTGTGAGAGGCCCAGCAGGTCATCCTCATTCGCACCTGCACCATGCAGGTAGACATAGGTCCGAACAGGTTCGTCATCGGTTCGTTCCGGCTGTGCGACTCTTACAACCAGTCCCGGAATCGCGTCATCTGACATCCAAGGAAGGCTTGTTTGGGCATTTTGCATGCTGAAAGTTTACTCGCTTCAAGTGGTGTGTGCATCGGGGGTGACATTTACATGATGGACGCCTTTGCGGTGTAATGCAGACATGCCATCCGTCCTTTTTGTGCTGATCGCCGCTTCCGCTGTTAGTTATGGCGTAGCTGGTCAAACTCCGCCTGCGTCCCGCCCGAAGGCGCAAGCCAGTGCGACATCACTTACGACTATCCGCCTGGCAATCGATGCGACAAAACAACGCGACTTCAAGCGCGCCGAGAGGCTTTACTTGAGTGTGCTGGCAAAAGAGCCTAAAAACGTGGCTGCACAAGCCAACCTCGGGTTGGTCTATGTTCAGCTTGGTCGTACCGCGGATGCGATATTGGCTCTCAGAAAAGCAGCAGTCCTTGAGCCGGACCAGCCAGAGTTCGCCGGACAGGCTGCGATGATTGCCCTTAAGGCAAACCGTTTCACGGATGCTATCCAAGATGCAAAGTCAGCACTTCGTATTGCCCCAAACCACCGACCGGCCCTCCTTGCACTCGGGGCTTCCTATCTGGCGCAGCAGAAACCCGTAGATGCTATTCCGCCACTCAAGCTGCTTTACGAGACAAGTCGCGGAACAGATCCAGAGTCCGCGGTCCGTTACTCAATCGCGTTGTCAGCCACTGGCCAGCTGCAACAAGCTCTGACGGTTGTGCGGACTCAGGTAGCGAAATCGCCAAAAGTCACGGCGCTGCAGGTGATGCGTGGAGACTTGGCAGGGCAGCTTGGCTTTGATAAGAAGGACAAGGAACTTCTGACTGAAGCTCGAATTGCCTACCAAACAGCCTTTAAACAAAGTCCACAGATGACACGTGCCGGAGTGAATGCCGGTTTGTCGGCCGAGATGGCTGGCGCCCCACTCGAAGCAAAGGCTTTGTATCAACAAGTTTTGAAGAAGGCTCCGAGTATTGCAGCCGCACGGCATGGTTTGGGCCGTTGCCTGCTTCAGGATGCGACGCTGAGTGAAGCCGAGCGTATCCGCCAGGCGAGAGTCGAGCTGGAAAAGGCGGTCGCACTTGAGCCAAAGCAGCCAGAATATCTGACGACACTTGCTTACAGTTACCTGTACCCCACCGCGCCAGAGTTCGCAAAAGCCGCACAAACATTTAAGGCAGCGTTATCGCTGCGCCCGGATGATGTTCGCGCGAGGATGGGCTATATCGATGCTCTGTGGCGGAGTGATCAGCGTGATGCTGCGGTTGTACAACAGGTAAGCCTTGTCAAGTCATTACCAGCGGACTGGGATGCGGCCCATCGGTTAGCGGCAATGTACCAGGCACTCGGGAAGCGTCAGGCGTACCTTGATCAGTTGAGAGCAATAGATTCTGCATTCCCCAAAGACATCCGTGCGGCTAAAGAGCTTGGTATCGCGCTTGAACAGGATGGCCAGTTTGCCAAGGCAGTCGATGTTTTGCAAGATGCGGTCAAGCGTGCGCAACGTGATGCCGACATTCATGTAACGCTGGGATTGGTACTGGAAAAGCAAGGAAAACAAAGTGATGCAAAAGCACAATATGTTGCTGCCATTGCGTTGGATCCCAAGCTGGTATCTGCTAATCAGGCACTCCTTGCACTCTTGGATCGGGATGCGACACCCGATGCGAGTCTTGTCCATCGCAGAAAGTGGTTGCAGGCAGATCCGACATCCCATGACGCCCGATGGTCGCTTATTCAACAACTGATTCGCATTAAATCGGATGACGAAGCGCTTGCCGAGATAGCTAAATTGACACTCCGGACGGGAGATTCAATGAGAAGCACGTATCGATTTGCCGCGGCAGGCTTGTACGAGCAGCGTGACCGCTGGGTGGATGCAGTTAAAGAGCTTCAATCTATCTGGAGTACCGAGCCATCAGATAGTCTTGCGCAGCGCCTCGCGTATGCCTATGAGAGGAACAATCAGCTCCCAGAGGCTGAAAGGTTACTGAGAGCTCAGCTAGCGAAGGCCAAAGAAAAAGGTCAGTTAACTCTTGCGCTCGCTGGGCTTTACGAGCGCTCTAAACAATTTGGCAAAGCGGCTACGATCTACGAAGATATCATCAATGCCGACCCGGGAATCAAGGTTGCGTTCGATGGTCTTGCTCGTGTCCGCAAGGCTGCCGGAGAGTCTGAGAAGCTGTTAGTGTTCATCAAATCGCTTGTCCTCGGTCCATCCACGGCGCCACCTGCAGCGTTGTTAATCTCCACGGAGCGCGCGCTTCTCGATCAGAACCAGAGTTCTGAGTGGACGGCAATGATCGCCGCGGCAGCGGAAAAGTTCAAACAGGATGCTGGCATACAAAAGACTTATGCGAGAAACCTGACACGTCCCGGGGCGACGCCAGAGCAGAAGCGTCTTGCGGTCTCTGTGCTTACGGCGGCAACTGTTACCACACCACAGGATGATGAAATTTGGTTTCAGCTTGGACGATTACAGCAGGACTTAGGGGATAAATCTGCGGCAATCAAGGCTTATCGTGAAGCAATAAAGCGAAAGCCCAGCGGTCCAGCGCGGAGCGCGCTGCTCGCTCTTGGAGAAAAAGTGGACTAGTCACAGGATGCCCTTGCATCCAGTACAATCGCGGTTATGAAAAACCGTACCCTGAAACTCACCGCTGCTCTTTCGTTCGTCCTCTCACTGTCCCTGCTGTCGGGGCATAGTCAGGCGCAGAGTCAGGGGGTTGGTCCGGTGTTTGTGGATGGTCAGGCGCAGGTTGTCCCGGCATTTAACGTACCTGGCGAGTGGATCAGAGAACACCTATGGGTTGAGACAGAGTTTGACTCGGATAAGAATGGGAAGCTGGACCGCGTTCACGTAGATGTCACACGGCAAAAACAAACGGCAGTTGGGGCTCTGAAAGTACCTGTCATTTACGAGTCAAGCCCTTATTTTGCCGGTACTGCAAGTGGAAACTCGATTTTGTGGGATGTACGCCATGAGCTCGGAGCGGTTCCACCAGCGCGTGGTGGTCATCCACAGGTTCGTTTTGAGCCGAATCGCACGATGATATCCGGTTCGCTAGTTGGGACTTGGGTACCCCGTGGGTTTGCAGTTGTCCATTCGGAAGCACCGGGGACAGGACTATCAGAGGGAAGCCCCACGGTTGGAGGTGCGCCGGAACGGCTCGCGCCCAAGGCAGTTATTGATTGGTTGAATGGCCGTGCAAAGGGCTTTACAACCATCGATGGCACAACAGAAATCAAAGCCACCTGGTGTACGGGTAAAGTTGGGATGACGGGTACATCGTATAACGGCACGATTCCCGTTGCAGCCGCGACAACTGGCGTAAAGGGCCTCGAAGCGATTGTTCCGGTTGCACCAAACACAAGCTATTACCACTATTACCGCTCAAATGGGTTGGTTCGGCACCCGGGTGGATGGCTTGGAGAAGATATCGATTCCCTGTATGACTTCATCCACAGTGGAAACCCAGCCAACCGTCCTCAGAATGACAAGCTGTACAGAGATGGTCTCTTTGCGCAGAATCAGGACCGCGTCACGGGTGATTACAATGCTTTTTGGGCGGACCGCGACCTACTGAAATTTGCTGGTGGAATCAAGTGCGCCGTCCTCATGGCGCATGCTTTCAACGACTGGAATGTGGTTCCTGAGCATAGTGTTCGCATCAGCAACGCCGTACGTGGGAAAGTCCCCCTTGTTCAGTACTTCCATCAAGGTGGCCATGGTGGCGATCCGCCACTGGAGCTGATGAACAAGTGGTTTAGCAGGTTTCTGTACGGCGTTGAAAATGGTGTCGAAAAGGGCCCCAAGTCGTTTGTTGTGCGTGAGCGCCTCGCTGGCGCACCACGTGGGACTGGAATGGCACCGACTCCTTATGCAGATTATCCACACCCGGATGCTGCCCAGGTTGTCTTGTACCCGAATAAGGGCGGCTCCGCGCTTGGCGGACTTACGTTCTCACCAGTTAGCGGCCAGACGGTCGAAAAGTTGATTGACGATGTTGCATTTGATGCTCCGACCCTTGCAAAAGCCCCGGCATCACCAAACCGCCTACTTTACGCTACCCCGGAGCTGTTGGAGCCGGTTCATATTTCCGGTACGGCGCGGGTCTCGTTGCGGCTGTCATCCAGTACCGCTGCAGCCAACCTCTCGGTGTACCTCGTGCAGCTGCCGTTCACAGATGGCCCCATTGGAACATCGAACCTGATTACCCGTGGCTGGGCAGACCCGCAGAATGCAAAATCCTTGACGAGCGGTGGAGATTTTCATGCGATGGAACGTGGTGCACCGCTCACAAAGGGACAGTATGTAAATGTCACATTTGACCTGCAACCGGATGACCAGATTATCCCTGCAGGCAAGCGTATTGCTTTGATGATTCTCTCGAGCGACAAGGAATTTACTCTGTGGCCCAAAGCTGGCACCGAGCTGAGCATCGACCTTGCAGCAACGAAGATTTCTGTCCCGGTCGTCGGGGGGCGGACGGCATTTAGCAAGGCGGTCGGGTCAAAGTAGTAGGAAGCTGGGCGACGTACTTTACGGAAGCATTGGAACCCGGCGGACACAATAGTAACCGCTTTGCCCAAAGGCAGGAACCGAGCTAAGCGTTGATCGTGTTGCCACCAAGGTATCCATGCCGGTCGTCGGGGGGCGGACGGCATTAAGCAAGGCGGTTGGGGCAAAGTAGTAGGAAGCCAGGAAATCGATGCCGATTCACCGTAAGTCGGCATATTTACCGTGGTTGCCATTGCATCTGGTGATGTCGAATGGATACGATGCGATATGGTGGCTCGCAATGGTGCCCTCGCCATCGGTCTTGCACTTTCCGCTGCAGCATTTGCAGTCCGGGTGCCGGCCGCTGGTCAGGATGAACAAACAAAGACGTCAGTTCCTGTCACAGTAGAGACCTTTGAACGGTCCGTACGCCCGGTGCTCGCCGAGCACTGTACGGGGTGTCATGGTGTCTATGTTCAGGAGGCAAAGCTGCGGCTGGATTCGCCCGCATTTATCCGGAAAGGCGGCCCGAGAGGTCCCCTGATTAATGCGGCAGACCCAGGCAAGTCAATCCTACTTGAGGCCATAAAGTACGATGACCACAACCTGATGATGCCCCCTAAGGGTCGGATACCCCAGGCGCAGATCGCGGCTGTTGAAGCATGGATTCGGGGCGGCGCTCCGATGCCGGATGATAAGGCCACTCCTGCTCCCAAAGCTGCACCAACGACTGACTTTGCGACAATCATGAAGCAGCGACGTAAGCACTGGGCATATCTCCCTGTCAAACAACCGGCCGTGCCCAAGGTCGCCAATCAGACTTGGGTCCGGAACCCAATTGATGCTTTTATCGCATCCGGATTAGCTGCTCAGGGTCTCAAGCCAAGTACACAGGCGGATAAGCGGACCTTGCTCCGCCGTGTGACGTTTGATCTCACCGGACTGCCTCCAACACCGGATGAGATCACTGCATTCCTTGCAGATACCCGTCCGGATGCTTACTCGCGAGTCGTAGATCGCTTACTCGCGAGCCCGGCTTACGGAGAGCGCTGGGGACGACACTGGCTGGACCTCGTCCGCTACGGCGAATCGCTTGGCCACGAATTTGACTTTGACATGCCAAATGCGTGGAAATACCGCGACTACGTGATTCGTGCCTTCAACGAAGATGTACCTTACAACCGATTTTTAACCGAGCATCTCGCCGGTGACACACTGGCCAATCCCCGCTTCGACAAGGTCACGGGATGGAATGAAAGCATCACTGCCACCGGCTTTTTCTGGCTTGGTGAAGGGAAGCATTCGCCCACCGATGTCCGACAGGAACAGGCCGACCGGTTCGACAACCAGATTGATGTCATCGGGAAAGCGATGCTCGGCGTATCTGTAAACTGCGTCCGGTGCCATGACCACAAGTTCGACCCGATTCCGGCACGGGATTATTACGGCATTTACGGGATGCTAAAGTCGAGCCGCTATGAGCAGGTTGTGGTCAACGACCAGGCATTTGGTCCGGTTGCTCGAGATGCATCTGTTGTAACGAATGGCCTCGACCGTAAGGCGCTCAGTGCAGACATCGTTGCTGGGATTGGTCGACTTTCGGATGCACAGCTGACCGGTGCGACAAATGGTGCTCCAATTCCGATGACTCCCGGAACAGAGACTTTGGATGCGTGGCGTGCAACCGGCATTGCCTTCCCTAAGGTCGCACAGCCTGGGGATCCAATCCTGTCAACAGATCCTAACAAGCAGGTCCGCGGGTTTGTCACACGTCCGATGGTTCATAGTGGCATCACGCCACCGAAGTTCGAAGGTGTGATGCGCTCACCCAACTTCCGGCTGACGAAGCGCTATGTCCACGTGCGGGTTGCCGGACGCCGTTCGAAGGTCAACTTGATGGTGGATAACTTCATTGTCATCCGCGGTCCGATTTTCGATGTCGTCGAGCTCAATTTGGACACCGATCAGTTCCAATGGCGGACGATTGACACGCAATTCTGGCCAGGACGGGAAGCCTACTTTGATGTGCAGGACTCCCCGATGGCTACCGTGTCGCAGGGAGCCCCGCTCGACCGTGCTGTGCAGGGTTGGGCCGCATTTGATGGCTACGTCATCAGCGACTCGCCCGCGCCTCCGCAGGATGCGAAAAACCCACTATCGGGGATGCCAGCTGTTGAGATTCGCGCAGCGCTCACATCCGTTGCATCTAAATTGGCAACTAACGGACCATTTGCGCAGGCAGATATGCCGGCACTTGCCACATTGGATTTGTTAACAAGGCGTGGCGACATCATAGCGTCAAGCCAGACCGCCGCAGTTCAACAATGGGCGGCGATCGATGCCCGAACACCTGCCGCGGAGCGTGGTCCGGGCATGGTGGATGGTGCATCAGGGGCCGATGAACAGGTCTTTGTCCGCGGGAATCACCGTGCACTCGGCGAGCAGGCTCCGCGCCTTCAGCTCGCAGTGACATTCACTGAGAACAAAAAGATTGAGCCGGCGAAGGGCTCCGGTCGTGCTGAGTTCGCGAAGATGATCACGAGTGCGAGTCATCCACTGACGGCGCGCGTGCTGGTCAATCGTCTTTGGCATCACCACTTTGGCACCGGGATTGTAAAAACCGTGGATGACTTTGGCATCAACGGCGACCGTCCTACGCACCCAGAGCTTCTTGACTGGCTGACAACGAACTTCACATCAAATGGTTGGTCGATAAAGAAGCTGCATAAGCTAATCGTGACATCCGCGACCTATCAGCAAGTCAGTGTCGCAGAGCAGCCCGCTGCGCTACGCAAAGACCCAAATAACCGCCTGCTCTGGAAATATCCGGTACGTCGTCTCGAAGCAGAAGCCATCCGGGACAACCTGTTGGCGGTGTCGGGTTCGCTCAATCGAACGATGTACGGGCCATCCGTGTTCGTAAACCTCGATCCCGGTACAGATGGACGTGGCTTGCCGCCAAGCGGTCCTCTCGATGGGAATGGTCGTAGAACGGTCTACATGGGTGTACGGCGTAACTTTATGTCGACGTTCTTCCAAGCATTCGACATGCCCACACCGTTCACATGTATCGGCAAGCGCACCCAATCGAATGTTCCAGCGCAGGCTCTGGCGATGATGAATAGTCCTTTTGTCCGTGAAATGGCAAATCGGTGGGCGGATTCATTGATGAAGGTTTCTGCAACGGACCGTCTCGATGTCGCTTATACAGCTGCTTATGGTCGCAAACCTACCGCGAACGAGGCGAAGCTGGCATTGGAGTTTATCGGCACGGACATCAACGACCTGAATGCGTGGAAGGACTACTGCCACGTGATGTTCAACGTCAAGGAGTTCATTTTCATCCGCTGATGCGGGTGAACTAGGCAAGTGAAACTGGAGAAATCACAGTGACTGAAGGCTGTAACAATATCGTGACTCCCCTGTCACGCAGGGAGCTGCTGGGTCGTGCTGCAAACGGTTTCGGTGCGCTCGCGCTCGCCGGGCTTGCAACGGATGATGCCGCACGGGCATCCACTGGGTCGCAGATTATCACCAAGCTGCACCATAAGCCGCGCGCTAAGCGGGTCATCTTCCTGTACATGGATGGCGGTCCAGGCCAGATGGACACCTTTGACCCAAAGCCGCGTTTGACGCTTGACCATGGCAAGCCATTGCCGATGAAGGTTCCCGTAACGCAGTTTAACAATAACAACAACCTCCTAAAGTCGCCTTGGTCATTTAAGAAATACGGCCAGAGTGGCATCGAGGTCAGTGAGCTCTTCCCGGAAGTTGCACAGTGTGTGGATGACATGTGTATTCTCCGCTCGATGACGAGTAACTTCCCTGAACACACGAACGCTAACTACTTCCTGCACACCTGCAATGGAAATCAGGGACGTCCAAGTATGGGCGCTTGGATTACCTACGGCCTTGGCACGGAAAGCCAGAACCTCCCGGGGTTTGTCGTGCTATCCGGTGGTCTGATTCCCCCTGGCGGTGCAGACTGTTTTGGCTCAGGCTTTCTGCCGGCAACCTATCAAGGTTCGTTGTTCAAAGCAGGAGCTAAGCCTGTTTCCAATCTCGACCGCGGAGAGGCATCGGATACCGAACAGCTTAAGAAACTCGATTTGTTGAAAAAACTCGACAAGGGCGTGCTGGGCTCGACGGGCAACTCTGGTGCGGTTGAAGCTGCCATCAAGAACTATGAGCTAGCCTTCAAAATGCAGACGGCAGTTCCGGATCTCTACGATTTGCACGGAGAAACTGCTGCAACGAAAAGCCTTTATGGAATTGACCATCAATATGGTCCAACACGTGTTTTTGGAACCCAGTGTCTGATGGCGCGGCGTCTCTTGGAGCGGGGTGTCCGATTTGTAGAGTTAACGTGTCCAGGTACAGGTCATGACCGCTGGGATCAACACGGAAACCTCAAGCGTGGTCATGAGGACAATGCGCGCGCCGTCGATAAGCCAATCGCGGGCTTACTCAAAGACCTCAAGGCCCGCGGGATGCTGGAGGACACCATAGTGATTTGGGGTGGTGAGTTTGGACGCACCCCGATGGCACAGGGCGGTGATGGCCGCGACCACAACCCTTATGGCTTCACGATGTGGATGGCTGGTGGCGGTGTCAAGGGTGGGATGACCTATGGTGCGACGGATGACTGGGGTTATTACGCCGTCGAGAACAAGATGGAAATGTATGACCTCCATGCGACTGTGTTGCACCTAATGGGAGTTGACCATACCAAGTTGACGTACCGTTTTGGTGGGCGTGACATGCGCCTCACAGATGTCCACGGAGTTGTTCAGACTAAAATCCTAGCCTAGCTTTAGGTGGAGTGTTGACAATGAACAGCCTCCCGGGAAACCGGGAGGCTTTTCACGTTTCGATTCCCAACCTGCCAACGTGAAACCTAATCGTCGTCCTCATCCGATTCTGCAACTGGACGATAATCCGAGATTGGAAATGGCTTCCCAGGCTTTGTTGCCCGCCAGACGGCTTGTGTAACAACCTTGCCATCGGCGCGGTCGACGTGATCCCAGTCCATCCTGGCGCAGGCAAGCGCCAGCTGTTTGGTGAGACCCGTCAGGGATGCCACCTTAGGATTTAGTTCATCCAAGGGAATGCGATTCGGTTTAGCCGTAAACGGTCTTAAGTCAGCTTTGCTTGTGAAACACTTGCTGAGCGGAGTAGCCGTTGCATCGAAGCGATTGAGGGCTGGTAGACCAAGAACAAGCCCCATGGTTCGGATAAACCCCGTGTGGTTGTACTGCTCTGAAACCGTCACTCCACGCTTGGTGTAAGGAGAGATACAGAGTGCTGTGGTGCGGTGGCCATCCACATGGTCGATACCGAGCTGGGAGTCATCTTCGATTACGACAATCAATGTCTTTGCCCAGAACTTCGACTTACTGATCCTTTCAACAATGCGCCCAAGGGCGAGGTCGTTGTCAGCCACTGTTGCACGCGGCGTGGGCGTCCCTTCTCGGGTCCCCGCAGTGTGATCATTCGGCAGTAACATGATGCTCAGATTTGGCATTTTGCCTTCGGCTTCGAAGCGGTCCATATCTTTGATGAAGACATCTGCGCGCCACTGGTCAGACACAACACTTGGAAAGCCGATGTACTCCGGATGCAGATAGGGACGAATCGCGGCGTTGTCGGTCCCGGATGCCATTTTGTAGACCTTTCCGCCTGAGCGGTAGTCATCCCATATTTCCTTCCACCCTCCACGCTTTCCGGTGACTGTGTTCGTGATAACGGGCTTGTTTACAAACTCGCCGTAGATACGCAGTGACCTGCCAGCAGCAAGCGCAGATGTCCATAAAAACCCCTTCGGTGAGTAGGCCAGTGGGTCGCCGCCATCGTAGGGATAGGAGCGGCTGTGTGCATCGTAATTTTGCTCGATGTAGCCATTTCCAACCGCGCTCACAGTCCACTGATGACCATCCGCAGAGTTGGTCCCGCTTGTGTATGTGTTATCGAGGAGCACAAACTCGCGTGCCAAGGCGTGATGATTCGGGCTTACATCCTCGCCGAAGAGACAAAGCTTCGGTTCGCCATTCCCTTCCTTCATGTCACCTAAGAGGGAGTCGTAGGTTTGGTTTTCCTTGATGATGTAAACGACGTGCTCAAAAACACTTGGTTCGCCAACGCGTTCCGGTATGGGAACCGGCGCAACATCGCGGGCAGGAAGCATTGCCGCTGCCCCTTGCTGCCAGCGGTTGTTCATTGCGACCTGCCTTGTGTTTCGGTCGAGGTCGCGCCCTGTGATGTTGGTAAACGGAATGACTTGCAGAGTACCGATGGTGCCATGGACGTTGTATGCGCCATTTGAGCGCTTTACCCGCCCCCCGACACCCTTTGCGTTTGCGATGATCAGGTTTCCATCCGCCATTCCTAATGCAATCGGATACCACCCGGTTGGGACATACCCTTCGACTTTGTTGGCCCGTATGTCGACGACCGCGATGGCGTTTGCGCCTCCGCATGCAACCGCTATTTTGCCATTCGGAAGTGCGGTGGCCGCGGTCGGGATGTGGCCATAGCCCGCATCAGCTTCTGGTGCGATTGAAATCCCAACCGGGCGTGGTTCAGCTTGTGTGAGGTTGACCTTCCAAAGCATGTCGTCATCAGTGCCGGGCACGATCAGGGTTTGGGATGCATCTGTAAAGCAAGCCTTTCCAGGTTGGCGGATTCCAGTGATGGTCTGCGTGGCCCGGAGGGCTGCGGTGTCGATGACAACGATGGAGCCATCCAGTGCAGCATCGGTTGTTGTATCCACGCGGACCGCGGTACCGGCGCTCAGCGCATTCGGCTGCGACAGCGTCGCCACTCTACCGCCGCGGCACGAGACCGCAAGACGGTTACCATCGGGTGAAAGGCTCACATGGTACGGTGCGACATCCACGCGGATTGTCCGAATAACTTTGCCGGCAGCCGTGTCTAGCACAGCGACCGCGTTGCGAATACCGAGTGCCACAAATGCGCGTTTGCCATCGGTTGAGACAGCGATTCCGGCGACCTGCGGGTCTTTTAGACGCTGTCCGCGACCGGCGAGCCCTGCGGCGATATCGGGGGCTTCGTCATCCTGCAGTGGCGTGTCGACTACCCACGTTGCATTGGATGTTGGTCGTCCATCGGCCGCAACATCAATAACGGCGATTTTCCCACCTGACTGCGCGGCGAGGATGCGCTTGCCATCGGGCATCCAGGCGATGCCAAGCGGTCCGATTGCGATGTTGACCTTCCCCAGCGCATCACCTGCTGATGTATAGATGGTTACACTGCCTTGACTGAGGGCCGCAAAGCGCTTGCCATCCGGGGATACGGCAATGTCCTTTGGCCGGCTTCCGGAGAGCGTGATGATCTTTCCAATAGGAGTGACATTTTGGTTTGTCGGTGTACTTGCAAACCCTGGCTTCTGTGCATCCTCACCAATCAATATCGGTTTAGACTCTGGCAGGACGCTTCGGATACCAAGAGCGGTAACACTGGTGAGTGAAATGGTCGCAAGCGTGGCGACGGTGGGAAGCGTACTTTGAAAGTTCATCGGTCTGCAGGTCTCCAGCATCTGATATTCTGCCCAAGTAACGCCCACGGGGCATCGATGCCCGTGCGCTAGTTGGATGTATCTTACAAGGAGTTTGCGGATGTCACGTTATGTCGCCAATCCTGTTCAGGATTCAGAGGAGATGGCAGCTCACAACTTCCAGATTTGCCAAGTTGACAAGCCGCGTGCTGCAGCACTGGCTGCTGAGACGGTGTCGATTTGGGATGCAGGAACTTACGAAGCAGCATCCGGTGAACAGGTTGACATCCGAACCGCTATACAGAAGTGCGCAGCTGGGACGCTATCAATTCCGCCGCTGCGTGAGTTAACCCGCCATCCCGAGAATCCATTGATTGACCAGACACTCGTGTCTGTCGTCAACACGACAACGCAAGCGGCGGCTCGGGTGCTCCGAGAGCACGGACATACTGTGCTGGCACTCAATTTTGCAAACGGAACGAACCCGGGTGGCTGGTTTCTGGATGGCGGTAGGACACAAGAGGAGGCCCTGTGCCGGGATAGCTTGCTATATGGGACGCTGGTTGGTCACGAGATGTATGACGTCCACAAAACGATGCCGTATGAGGATGCGAGTGACTGGTGCATTGTGTCCCGTGATGTTCCATTTATACGGGATGAAAACAGTGAATTGGTGGCATATCCGTGGACCTGCGATGTCGTGACGTGCGCGGCGCCAATCAGCTCGCCCTATCGGGATTTACATTGCCAAGCGCTCTTCCGCAAACGTATTAGCCGCTTGCTCGAAGTCGCTGCATCCCTTGGATATACGGGGCTTGTCCTTGGCGCGTGGGGCTGCGGGATGTTTGGAAATGACCCGGCATCAACAGCGGTCGCCTTTCGAGAGCTGCTGGAAGGTGAATTTATGGGATGCTTTGGCGAGGTTGTATTTGCGGTTACCGATTGGTCTCCAGAGCGCAAATTCCTTCAACCATTCGCTGATGCACTCTTGAGCAGCTGCGAACAACTACCAACATTTGCGCACAGCGTTATTCAACGACGTCAACCTAGCGAGATGCCGACGCAGCTTGTCGCGGATGATTCCAACCGGGTTCAGCTGATGGCATGTGCTGCGTACGCGGCAACACTCAACACCTTTGATGTCACTCATCTTGAGCCTTGGCTTCATGAAGACCTCTCAGCAACATCCAGCGCAACGTGCGCCGAGCGGCATGGCAAAGCAGATTATCTGCGCTACTACACCCAAATCCTAGAGGGGTGGTCTCAGCAGCTTGATGTTGAGCGCCCTGCCCGCGTGGGCGAAATCGGCTGGCATTACGATTACCTCTCATGGTGTGTGCTCATCCATGGAAACGGGGATGAGGGCGTAACCAATGTCTGGATACCAACCATGAAGGGTGATGTCGTTCACAAAATCTATGTAGAAAATGCTTTTGCTATCGGACCTGTAGTCGCGACGAGTATTTATCCAAGTGGCGGCGTCAATGACATCAGTCATTTGCTGGGTGTCTGACACATAAAGGTTTGGAGGCTGACGTCTGTTATGCCAACATGATGTCAGCGCTCTGACGTCCTCTGCTATAGTGGAGCCATGAAGCCAAGTATCGCTCCATTCATCGCTGTCAGTGCCATCGCTGGAGTTTCTATCGCCGCAATCCCGACGCAACTCAAGGTTGGCGACATCGTTGGCGGCGGAGTCGTTGTCCCCACCGGGGATGTCATTAAGCCTGCTGGGAAGTCAGTCCTGATTGATCGGCGACCGATTTCGACATTACTAAGCACAGATGGTAGCACGCTCTTTGTCCGCGATAATGAGGGATTGACCGTCGTTGGCGTGGCCGATGCACTTGTAAAAGCCCGCGTAAAGCTGGGTGGATCCGGACTTGGCGGGATGGTGGTTAATGAGCAGGAAACACGGCTTTATACCAGCAATGCATCCAATGGTATCGATGAGCTTGACATCACGCAGAGTCCACCGGTCGTTGTCCGCAAGCTTACCATTCCTGCCGGGAAGGCTGGAGTGCCGTACCCAGCAGGACTGGCACTCGATGATCGCTTCATTTATGTTGCAGCAAACCGCTCCAATGCCATCCATGCAATCGACTTAGAGTCTGGGAATGTTGCCTGGACAGTCGAAACAGCGCCGGCTCCGGTTGGTATTCGCCTAATTGGTTCCCGGATGTGGGTGAGCTGCTGGGGCCGAACCCCTGATTGGAACACACGTTCAGCTGACTCGAGTCGGACCAACGTTGCCGTCGATGTCCGTGGAGTTAGTCTTGGTGGGATGGTTGAGAGCTTTGCGGTGCCATCCGGTGATAATGCTGCCCCTCGAAAACTTACATCAATGCCCGTTCCCGCGCAGCCAGTGGACATGATTGCTCTTGCGGATGCCGGTGCGATTGCGGTGGCCTGCGCGGATGGCGACCAGATTTTGCAGATTTCAACGGAAGGTAAATGGAAAGTCCTTTGGAACGCCGGTCGACATGAAGCGCCGACATCCATGACGGAGTTACCAGATGACCGGGTTGCTGTAACGCTTGGCGGGGCGAACAAAGTTGTCGTCTTGAACAAAGAAACGTGGAAGCCTGAGGTTGAGTACGCGACAGGTTGGTACCCTATTGGGATTTCTGGTAACCGGAATCAGCTTTCCATAGTCAGCGCAAAGGGTCTTGGGTCACGTGGGCGGGATGTCGCGGCAGATACCTATGGGAGAATCGCCGCGAGCGAGCCGGTACGTGTTGATGTCAACCCGGATGAGCGTAAGCGCCGCAATGTGTATCAGTTCACAGGGTTGGTTCAGTTGGTTGACCGGAAAACGGACAAGGGTAAGACATTTACTCCGGCAAAAATAGCAGACGCAGCTGTGATTGGTTATCCGGCATTCAAGCATGTCATTTACGTCATCAAGGAAAACCGGACATATGATCATGTGTTTGGTGATGTCAAAGGAGCAAATGGCGATCCTGAGCTTTGTTTGTATGGCGGCAAGATTACGCCGAATCACCATAAGTTGGCAAATGATTTCGTGCTGCTTGACAACTACTACTGTAACGGCGTTTTGAGTGCGGATGGCCATTCGTGGACAACGGAAGGCAATGCAACCAGCTTTTTTGAGCGCTCTTTTGGAGGCTGGACCCGTTCATATCCATATGGGGATGAGCCTTTGGCGATCTCGCAGACTGGGCATATCTGGGATGCTGTCATGGCAACGGGCAAGTCGTTCCTAAACTTTGGAGAATACGACACGGCTGGGATGCCCCGCAGCGAGACGTATGCCAGTTTACTACGCAAGGCGCAGAATGGTCTTCCGCTTCCGGAGTCCAGCCAGCTCATCGGTAACGAGAGAGTCCGCCAGCACACTGTCCGGGCATATCCGGGTTGGAATATGAATATTCCGGACCTCCTCAGGGTGAGAGTGTTCAAGGAGACATTTAGCGGTCTGGTGAAGGAAAAACGCGTGCCAAATTTCATGACCGTGTATTTCCCACAGGACCATACCAGCGGATCATCTGCCGGAGCGCCGACGCCTGCGGCGCACGTTGCGGACAATGATGCAGCCCTTGGACAGCTTGTGGAGACCGTTTCGAAGAGTCCTGTATGGAAGGACACTGTGATATTCGTGGTTGAGGATGACCCTCAGGACGG
>JBJTQN010000219.1:0-8105 GCA_046075665.1 Armatimonadota bacterium
AGCGGAGTGTTGCCAATGACATTGGCACAAAACAGCGGGCAATAGTCAAGCGACAATGGGGTCAGTTTTCAATGTCGCAAAGGGGTTAGATATCGTGGCGCATGACTAGCGACACACGTCCGTTTACTTACACCTACTGAATTCCATCGGGATTATGGTTATGATGCCTGAACAAAATCGATATCGGAGATGCAAAATGCTGCCAATCGTTGTCCCGGCAATCATGCTCGCACATCAGGAACCATCCCTCACAAACAAACAACAGATCCAGCTCGCAAAGGATGACCTCCAGGTCTTCCCCGAACCTCCAGCGGATATCACCAAACGAAACCCAGCCATCCCTGCAGGAAAGCTAACGCTGGCTGAATACACATCCACCACCGTCGGAACAACCCGTAAACTCAACATTTACACACCACCGGGCTACACCAAAGACAAAAAGTATCCCGTTCTCTACCTCCTCCACGGGATTGGAGGGGATGAGACAGAGTGGCAGCGTTTCGCAACGGTGGATGTCCTTGCCGACAACCTAATCCAAGCAGGGAAGTTACGGGATGTCATCATCGTGATGCCAAATGGCCGTGCCCAAAAGAACGATAAAGCAGAGGGAAATGTCTCTGCTGCCGCGCCATCGTTTGCGGTCTTTGAGAAAGACATGCTCGTCGATGTCATCCCGTTTATCGAAAAGACCTATTCCGTTCTCCCGGGACGTGAAAACCGTGCGATTGCCGGACTATCAATGGGAGACGGTCAAACACTTAACTTTGGTTTTGTGAACGCAGACAAGTTTGGCGCTATCGGCGCATTTTCATCCGCGCCAAACACCATGGATGCGACAAAGCTCATCCCAGACCCGGATGCCGCACGAAAGCGATCAACCTACATCTACATTTCCTGTGGGTCAAAAGACTCCCTCTTTGGCATCAGTCGTAAGATGCACGTCTTTCTTTCGGATAACAAAATCACACACTTTTGGAACGTTGATGCCCATGCACACGACCCAACCCACTGGCGAAACAATCTCTATTGGTTCCTGCAGGGCGCATTCAAGCCAGCAGTGACCGCGAATGTGAAGCCGGAGACAATCTGATGAAGGAATATCCAGCTGTCATCCTGATTGCCGGACCCGCTGGTGCAGGGAAGACGACGATGGCCAATCTGATTGGAGACAAACCTGGCTGGATTGCTCTCTCAGAAGATAAATTTTGGGATAGACTGCCACGCGAACCGCATACATTCAGGACGGATGACGAAAAAACCATCGTTCAAGACATGGTTGCAATGGAGGCGATTGACCACCTAAATCAGGGATTTCGAGTCGCAATCGAGTTCATCGTATACGAAGACCCCCCGCAACCCATCCTGTTTTATGAACGACAACTGGAAACTTACGGATTCAGCGTGGCCATTCGGGTACTTCGTCCATCGGTTGAGACGCTTCTACAACGACAAGCAATAAGAGGCAATTCGCACGATACAGAAGTGCCGCTCGAAACCAGACGTGGCTTTGCAGAGCAACAGGTCCGCTGCCTAACGAGCACAGCGGTCGCACCCGAATGGGTTATTGATTCATCTGATATCTCAATCGATGATTTGTATGACGGGCACTTTGCTCATTTGGTCGAGCCACCATAAACAATAAAAGATATTCGCATCATTGTTTACGGATGACGTCAGACAGACGGCCCATTGCTATTGACGACAGATGACCTGAATTTCATTGAAAACCTCCTTACGTTGGAGGCATAGCAGAGGCACAATGATGTCTGCTGTATTTTCTGATGTGTCAATCGCATAATCTGCAGACATTTCCCAAGAACCATGGATGGGAATGTGATTATTTGCTACGTTAGGAGGTATGTAGTTATTCTAACGCTCAGTGGTTGGCCGATTAATAATGCTATGCTATGTTGTTCGTGGCTGGAAAACAATGCTGTGCGCGCCGGGACATGCGACGGTCGAAGTCTTTGTTTGAATTTTGATTTCTGAACAACAACTGAAAATTTACTGGTGACTAACATGAGCCAACTTATCAATGTATTGCGTCAAGCAGCACAACACCTACGCATTACCCTTGCAAGGGCAACCTTCTCACGGCGAGTTGTCGAGCACACTTATTGTGGCGAGATGCTAAAGGTGAATATTGAAGACCCATTGGGAAAGGCGTGGTACGACGGAGACTGGCCGCAGCTGCACGAAATCGACCTTTTGGTAAAGAGCCGCCTGAAGCCCGGAGCACTTGTGTACGATCTCGGGTCGCATCAGGGGATTGTAGCAATGATACTTGCACGTAAGGTAGGTGCAAATGGCAAGGTAATCTGCGCAGAACCTAGTCCGCATAATTACCGATGCCTTGAGGCTAATGCTCGGATAAATGGCATTGACAATATTGTTGCAGTGCAAGCGGCAATCAGTGATACCACCGGCACGCTGAAGTTCAATTCGAGCCTGAATGGCAAGGCTTCCAGCATTCTAAACTACGGGATGAGCATTGATGTGGAACAAACAACCATCAACCTTCTTGTTGAAAAGTATGGCAATCCTGATGTAGTCATTCTCGACATCGAAGGGTTTGAACTTAAAGCACTTTCATCAGCTACGAACCTGTTTACAAAACCATGTGACTTTATGGTTGAAGTACACGTCGGAGCTGGTCTCGAGGCAGTTGGAGGTTCGGCAGACGCAGTTCTTGAGTACTTCCCAAGTGAATCGTTTGAACGATATGTTCATCATGATGACGGAAGGAAGCCTATTCGGATCGAAGATACCCCTGATGACTTCTATGCCAAGCGTTTCTTCTTGACCGCTCTGTCGCGGCAACCGATGGATTAAGATGACTAGTTCCGATATTCCTTCGACATCACAAACCTGAAATGTGTCGGTGGAATTCACCCACTAGCAAATGAGATTGTTCTTTAGCTTTTAACAGTAAGTGACCAAATCCCCGGCGTGCCCGATGTAATCCTGCAGCGGATGAAACGGGCATCCCCACCTACTGGAATCCGATGGGGAGACCCTATTGCTGGGGTTTCCACTCGGTAAACCTCGCGCCACTTGCCGGGGGCAGTCGCTATATCGATGGCAAATGTATGACCACCAGTCGGGTTGACAAAGCTGATCTGCACAGCTCCGATGGTGCGGATTTGCCGACAATCGATGACAACACTTGGCGATAAATCTGATGGAGCAGCCATCCAGCGTGTGCCGTTTGAGCTATCCACCATGTTACTGGCATCAAACACCTCTATACGTCTTAGCTCCGGACGGTTGACGGGCGGGATTTCGAGTGGCGGTGCTGTACTCGATGCCGTCACGGACCACGATGGCTTTTTGGTAGCAGCAATGTGCCGTCGGGTGAGCGTGATTGGAACAATCCAGCCATCCGCATCAAAGGTCATGTCCTGCGCGACAATCTGGCGGTTTGTTCCGGAGCGGCCAAACTCAAGATGGACAAAGCTCCAACTGTCCGTCCCCGGATGGTTTATGACACAGCCGTGACCGGTTCCGATGATACCGGCTTTGACATCCGTTGTAGCGATGATGTCCCTTATAGGCTTAACCCACGGTCCCTCCGGAGATCCGCTTGGCGACACCATATAGGCGTAGTGATAGCGCTCACTGCCATCGAGGGTGTAGAGGTAATACAGCTTTCCCTTACGCGCAAATAGAATCGGACCTTCGGAGTAGCCCTTTTGCCCCGTTTGAATCTCGAGAGGCTTGCCTTTTAACTGTGTGAGGTCATCTGAGAGGCGGCAGATAAACCTCTGCGACCATGCCATCCAAACGGTGCCATCCGGGTGTTCGTAAAGCTCGGCATCGATGGGATGTCCCACCGGAATGTCCATTTGTTTCCAGCCGGATGTCTTTGTGATGCGGCGGCCATTTGGGGTTCGGAATGGACCAAGAGGCGAATCGGCGGCGAGGACGGTGATGCGATTGTCTAATATTGGGAGAATGTAATAGCGCCCGTTGCGGAATGTCGGAGTGCTTGGTGCCCACCACTTCGAATCAAAGTCAGTGTCTACAATAGGCCCGTGGAGCGTCCAGGTGGTGAAGTCATCCGATGTCCATACAACCGGCATACCGCTGGACGAAAGGCCTTTGCCTGCGCCATCGGTTGTTCCGTAGCAATAGTACCGTCCATTGAAATGTGCGATCGCAGGATCAGCAAAGAGATCTGGAATCAGCGCATTTGGAAAGCGGGTATCGGCTGGTTGTCGAGTCTCTTGATAGATGACCTTGCCATCCAGTCGTGCAGTGATTGTGTTGCCACGCAGTGTGATGTGAATCTTGTACCAGCGTCCAGCATCGATTTTGCCAGCCGTCGAGCTCGCCGGTATTCCGGGAGACTGGAGTGCGTGACGGGTGTTTGACTAGCCCCCGATGTTCCAGGGACTTGGAGATCCCACATCAGGAGTGGCAAAGTAAATCAGAAATCCTTCCTTCCCGGAGACTTTACGGGCTTCAACATAAAGGTCATAGTCGTGCCATTCCGCCGCGCCGAATAGTAAAGCTGTATCCATTGCCAAGCTTGACTGGCGGATAATGTTTCCTGTGACTTCCCAGTCTCCGCGGGCGGTGTGACAAGTGCTGAGGGCAGTTCCAGGAGCGACTTGTGCGATGGTCTTTCCAGCGATGACAACGCGAATGTTGCGGAATTCAGCGATTGTTTCCCAGGTTCCCAAACCGACAAATCCATGAAGGGATTCCATTGTCGACTCCGTCTCACATCACAAAGATGTTTTGATAAGCTTACACCTTTTATTCCGCCAGACGGTGACGCTTTGCCACAGTTCGGGTTAAACTACTAGGGTTGTTATCGGTGCAATGGTGCATCGTTATTCAGAACACTTCGAGGAGATTTCTCACTATGCGACGACTGACTTCTTCATTAGTGCTTGGCGCAGCATTACTGTTGTCCACCCACGTCTATGCACAGGTACCCGCAGGAGATCCTGCCCCGACGGTACTGTCTGAGAGTTTTAAGGCGTATGGTTTGACAACACTTGAAAAGGCATTGGATGACACAGGGCTACGAAAACAGCTTGCGGGCAAGGGACCGTTTACACTGTTTGCTCCAAGCAATGCGGCGTTCAAAATGCTTGGACGAAAGCGTAGTGCGGCGCTGGTCGCAGACCCGAAAGAGCTCAAAATTGTGCTCTTGAATCACATCGTCAAAGGCAAGTACACATCGGGGGATCTCGGTAAACTCCCAAATCTCGGAAAGCTGAAAACGCTCGGTGGTGGCGAGCTGGTCGTCTTCAATAAAGGTACACTGCTCGTCAATATGTCCAAGCCCTACCTAGCGGACAAAAAGGCAACCAATGGCATCATGCACATCATGGACAGGGTTTTGTTGCCGAAAAAGTAGAAGACTTTAACATAACAGAGAGCCCCGACTGCATTCGCATCCCGGGGCTTTCTTCGTATTTGTCTGTCTAAAGGAAAGCTGACAGAACCAAGCAGCCAAGCATTATCACCCATTTTCGGGGCTGTTTTTGTTTACTCAGCAGGTACTGGAATATCACCCCGGACTTTATAGGCCTTGGCGATGCCGGCGATGGCTTCTTTATCTCCAGGAAGCAGCGTCAGAACATGTTGCCATTCAAGAATGGCCCTTGGTATGCGTCCGTTTACCATACAATGCCTCGCAACAGCTTTGTGGGCCTCCGCATTTGGCATATCCTGCCCTGCGGTCGTGACAAGCTTCATGTATTGATCTCCAAGAGTCTCCTCCTTGCGAGCCTCTCCAAGAATCTTACTTCCAAGGTCACGCTTTCCAGCACGGACAAGCAATGTCCCGTATTGGATTCGGAGCTGACCTGTATCCGGGCTTTTTGCATACACGACTTCGTATTGCTTTATCGCATCAGCATCCCGACCCATTAACTTATAAATGCGACCAAGCTGATACTGAGCATCCGGGGAATCCGGAGACTGTTCCAGATAATGACGGGCAACAACCTCAGCATCCTGTAAAAGGTTGGATTGACCTTCAGCGCGGGCATTGTACTTGCCAAGGATGGCATCAACTTTTGCCGCCGTTATTGAGCTCTCATCCGGTGCCAACTTCGCCGCTATTTCAAGTGTCGCAATGGCATCGTCAAATCGGCCCTGAGCAATCCTGTTTCGTGACAACAGCAGGTGGATTCGCCAATCACCCGGTCTGTGCGAGTCAGCCAGTAACAAATCCTGCTCTGCCGCCTTCATACTTCCAATTTGCTCAAACACCAATGCACTCGCCAGGTACGGTTCAGCACTGGAGGGCTCAAGTGATTTTGCCTTTGTGACGTGCGCCTGACAGTCCTTCTGCCAGCCGAGGAGTGCCTCAAGAAATGCGACGCGCAATATGGATGGCACGCTGTCGGGCGCGATGCGGAGGGCGATCCGTGCGTGCTCCATGGCTTTATCTTGCCAGCCGATGCGCTCATACAGGGATGAAATGCCTCCGTGGAACGCCTCATCGTTCTTCAGCGATGCATCTTTACGGGCAAAAATACTTAGCTCTTGCAAGAGCTGAGCGGCTCGCTTTGAGTTGCCATGCGAGAGGAAAAAGCGTGCAGCTTCCATCCTTGTTTCAATCGTCACGGCTGGAGCAGCAAGGGATGCCTCGATATCTTTCGCTTCGGCATTTTGTGATTTCAGGGATGAAAGACGTTTCTCGTAGGCTTCGCGTTGCCGACGGGCATCGGATGTCGCCTTCCACTGCTTTATTTGCCAGGGAATGGACGCGATACCCGCGACGAGTACAAAAGCAAAGAGGCCGAGTACCCGTTTATCGGGTGCCCGGCCATTAGACAGTTTTGTCATTTACAGCATTTTTCCGAGTGGTCGGTCGGGTTAGTTTCCTTTGAAGTATGTTGTACCACCACCAGGTGCGCCATACTGTGCACCTCCTCCAGAACCACCCATTCCGCCAGGACGCTGGTTTGCCAGACCGGCAGGAGGCATGCGTTGTGCTCTGATGCGGTCGATTTCAGATTGGGATGGTTTCGCACCCGGCGCCAGCTGATCGGACCCAGCGGCCCCTGCGCCACCAGCCGCACTGTCCTTGCCGCAGCCGGTGCAGAGTGCACCGGCCACGACAACGAACGCGACCGCGAGTGTCCAGCGGTCAGCACTCACCACTACTTAACTCCGTAGTAGCTTGCGCGAATCTGACCAGCTTGGTTGAACTTAGCATGACCATCAGCAAAGCCAAGGTTTGAACCACGGTTGTGAAGCGTGCTGTTCTCATCCCATGCATTCGGGAACTGACCCGATCCTGCAGGTAATCCGGAACATGCGTTTCCATAGTAGTTTGGAATGCGTGAATCGGTCTTTGCCCAAGCTAGACGTGGGATACGGAAGTTCTGGCGGGCATCGTTTGGACGTCCGGCATTTTCCCAGTTCACCCAGTCTCCGTAGCAGTCCCAGCTGGAAAGAGCCGAGATCATGTCACCAAGGAGGAATGTATCGGCAGGGCGGTCCATTGCAGCAATGCTTGGGAACGAGTAGGTCAATGGCTCGTTGGCCCCGTAGGACAGGAACTCATTGTCCAAGATTCGGTTTCGACCTACCGGCAAGGTACCGGCGGCATCGAAGACGAACCATCCGTTCTGACGGAAGCGAACCTTTGTCGTTGCGGATGGGCAGGCATAAACCCCCCCATTCTTGACGTATGGGTAGATCGCGTAGTACCAAATGGTCGTTGCGTTGTTCGGGCTGAACGAACCCTTGTCACCCCAGCTTGTGGAGAAGTTCTGATCCCAGCGCCATTCTGGGAAGGTTTCGTCGTAGTCCTGCGAATACATCATCATGCCTAGGGTCAGCTGCTTGATGTTCGAGAGACAGGAAGCACCACGGGCCTTTTCACGGGCTTGGGCGAATACAGGGAAGAGAATTGCGGCGAGAATCGCGATGATGGCGATAACCACCAAGAGCTCAATGAGTGTAAATCCAGTTGTGGATCTTGACTTCATAGCAATGCATCCTTTCATTTGATGGAACAGATACTGCACATCCTGACGCCAATGTCAGGTGTATGCATCATACCGATATTAAGCGCATTTGCAAAATAAAAGTATTTCATTAATATTGGGTGCACAATCCTAAATCATAATGGT
>JBJTQN010000220.1:0-3017 GCA_046075665.1 Armatimonadota bacterium
CGGACGACTGGTGACAATATCGTAGAAGTTACCGGGTCAACGCCCGGACTTGCGATTGGAAAGCTTCTCCTTATTACAACAGGCAATGGATTCGCTGGGCGAATTACATCGGTGCAAACCACATCAACGGGTGTGAGATGCGTCTACGAAACCGTTACGTTTGATGACATTTTCGAGGAAGCAGACTTTTCTTATTCTGGTGACATCCCTGCTGAAGCAATCACATTTCTTGAGCCAGACCCGGATGGCACGGTACTGACTAGATCATTCAGTTCTCCTACAAGGTCGGGTTCGAAAACAAGTTTAAAAGGCTCATCTGGGTTTAACTGGAAAATGGGTCACCAATCGGCATCTCTGTCTAACACCTGCGATCTGTCGATTGGACTCGATCTAAGTTTCCGTAAAAACCAGGCGACGAAAGAAGTCTCGTTCAGATTTTGCCCATCATTATCCGCAACTGGCACAATGACGTTTACTTTAGATTCGCTTGACGATGGAAAAATCGACAAAGTTGAACTGCTCAAGAAAACCAAACGCTGGAAGCGCTTCACCGCCGTGGTGACGACTCCGGTACCGCTTCCCTTTCCACTGAATATCCTCAGAATGAAATGGTTGATCGTCGGTGAACTTTCAAGTAGTGCAAACCTTGTCGCCGATGTCAAGTGCAAACTCGAAACAGATTGGAATGCCACCGTTAAGTGTGGAGCACAGTATTCAAGCTCAGCCGGCTGGAATATGGTCAAAGATTACTCAGGTGAGGTCAAACAGCCGAAAGTACCGCAGATGCACGGCGCATTCGAAGCGGATGTTACTGCTCTCGAGTTTTCCTATTCTGCATTTGCACTTGGCCTCGGTGGACCAAAAGTCAGTCTTAAGGCATTGGAAGGGACCATTGAAGCTGAGTACGCTTTCCCAAATTTTGAAGAGCGAGGCAAGGCTACTTGGAACATCGAAGCCAAAAGCAGTATTGCAGGTGGTATCGGCTTTAGGGACTGGCTCAGTGAGTATGTTGATGATGCGATGATCGAAGGATCGCTTCTCTGGTACGAAAAGAAGCTAGAGATCGCAGATACGGGGGTAATCAATGGCACGATCAATTAGGACTGGTGCCGATATGGCAATCCCTAGAAAGAACTTCCTTGCTGGAGCCGCAATAACGGTGGCTGCTGCCGGGTGCGGTGGTGGGACATTCAACCCAACTGGAGGTTCTGCTTCAGATGGTCGGATGGCCATCGAAATCATCTGGCCCGAGCGTCGTCCATCTACGCGCGTAATCCCACTAGCCGCAGAATCAATGGTCTTTAACATCGAGACGCTGGAAGCCCCTTGGTTGGACAGAAAGGTGACGGGAAAAACAAACCGTCCGGCAAACGGTAAGTCGGTCGTCGTCATTAAGGAACTCCCTGAATGCAAAATGCGGGTTGAGGTGCTTGCGTATCCGGAGCCGGATGGCAGCGGTACCCCACTCGGTATCGCTACGCAGGTGGTTACCCTAAGCGCATCGAAACCAACCGTAACCGTAAATTTCCAGATGTCATCCACGGTGGCACGGCTTGAGATTCAGGATGATCTGACACAGATTGAGGTCATCCAATCCCTCACAAAGCGTATCGTGCCATCTGCATTCAATGCTGCTGGTGAGCTGTTGCTCCTCTTTCCCCCTCCGCAAAACTGGAAATTCACCGTTGGCAATGCATCAATCGCAGCTGTAGATGCCAGCGGGAATGTAACCGGCATCAAGGATGGAACTACAACGCTCACCATCCAGGCGGTAGAGCCAAATGGAGCAGGCAATCCAGTCGTTGTCAAGCAACGTGTTTATCCTCTTAAAGTTGTATCCAGCCGAGTCGCAATTCTAGGTACACCAAAACCCAATCCGGATGGCTCACAGGATCCGCCAGGATTGTATTGGCAGAGTCTGACATCGGATGCCCGCCAGCTCTTGGTGCGTACAACAGGTGCTCATTATGCAGTCCACATCAATCCGGAACAGACTAAACTGCTGTTTTTGGCCAAAGTTGTTCATGCCGACCGAACGGACACCAGGGCGGGTGCATACGTCATTAACATCGATGGCAGCGGATTAACAAATGTTTTACCGCAATCCTTAAACTGGAAACGTTGGATTACGTGTTGCTATATGAAGGGCGGCTTCATAACTACGGCAGCCATCCCGGATGGAACAAACAACACATCGGGTATTTACGTCTGCAAAGACGACGGTAGCGATTTTCGAATGCTTCATCAGATTGATAGTGTTGAAGGGCTTGTCGCAACACCACAGGGTGAAGATGCGTATGTTTTCGGGCACCACGAGTGGGAGTACAAGGTCAACGATGAAATACGCAAGCTGCCAGTCACAACTTGGTGGTTGGTTGATAATGTACGCATTTACTCGCCTGCACAAGTGGAGCTCTATACACGGGACCGTCCAAACTTACCTATGATATTTCAATACTACGTCGTGAAGAATATGTATCGTCCCATCGTTCTGGATGTGGCACATTGGATTGCCCTCTGTGAACCATTAACAAAATGGGGCGTAAACCAGTTAGAGTACGGTCGCTCAGCGTTTTGGGAATACAAGCATGACGATACGACAAAACCAATCACAAAATATGTCAAGCTGCTGTGTGAAACTTCAGAGGTTCGCGGATCCAATCCACGCTCCTGCGTAACGCGTGATGGACGGGTTATTGGAATAATGGACATGCAGTCACCATCTATAGGGATGACTAACCCGGATGTGCTTTACCTCTACAACGGCGTAGCAGATTCAGTAACTGCAACAGAAGCGGCGAAGAACTGGACATCAATCGAGTCATTTGCAGTTGTAAATCAAAGCTAAGTCAACTATGCGTGCAGCCCCGGAAAACAGAATTCTAGCCCGGTCCTGCGGAAAGACGAAAGCCGAAGTCGTTGCTCCTGCCATCCGGGTTGCCCCAGAGACGGAAAGCGCACCGGAAGCTGACCGGAAGGCTGTTGAGCCACGAACCGCCGCGAACACAACGGGTTGG
>JBJTQN010000221.1:0-22822 GCA_046075665.1 Armatimonadota bacterium
ACTACGGTCGCGGGACCCTTCTCCGAGAGTGGTACCTTTCACCAAAATCTGTCACTTCTCCTGAATGGAAGGCGCTGATTGCCATCCACAAATGGGCTGACAGCCGCCGCGCTGACCTTATCAACACCGTTTATATCGGTGGCAGGCCGGATGAAGGGGCGCCCTACGGCTTCATCGGCTTTGCGGAAAGTGGCAAGACCGGCACGCTGGTCATCCGAAACCCTGCACCGACATCGAAATCATTGTCGTTTAAGCTGGATGAAACTACGCTTTTCTCGGGTAAGCCCGGACAACCATGGACCGGCCGAGTGGTTTACCCATATTCACAAGACCTTCCATTTGGGTTTGATGGCAGTGGCGAGTGCACAATCAGTGTTCCCGCATATGAGACTATCGCGATCGAGCTGCGCCCCGGGGCTGCCCGCGGCCCGATGGTCAAAATGGCTCCCATCGTACGCGTCTCCGATAACCAAAATCCTGATACCAAAACGATCAGCCTCGCGTCATTCGCGACCGGGCAGCGTGAGCTGATGGTCATCGGGTATCCAACATTACCGCTCATCGAAATCAACGGAAAATCCGTTGAGCCAACGCGAAAGACCAATGGCGCAATCAACCAGTTTGCTGGATATGCAATCGATGGGATGCCAAGCAAAACGGCCCGGATGTGGGAGATGGCAGGCTTTGACATCACCGCGCTCACCGGTAAAGAATTTACCGTTGCAGTAAAGGGTAGCGAATCCGAAACGCACTGCGAAGTCCATGTCATCGCGGAGCGACCGTTCGGAGATGATAAACAAACCACGCTCTCGCCAAAGACATTTCCAGGGGTACTCCGCGAAGCGACTCCCGTGTTTCTTGAACAAACCTTGAACGCTCGCCCGGTAGCCCCCGTGGAGGCATCCGATGCCGACCTAGAACAAACGGCTGCGGTGAAACTGTCGCTCGATGCATTTGGTGTCAATGTCGGCTATGGAGCAAAGCGTATCTTTGTGAACGGTTCGCATATCGGCAACCTGCCTCCTTGCGGCGATCAATGGACGCCATTCACGCTTAATGTTCCGCTCGTGGCAAACACGACGCCCCCAAGAAAATGGTCAGTCGTCATCCGCTGCGCGAACAATGAAGACAAGTTCAAAGTAGGGCATATGACCCTAACTCTAGTGCTCCGATCAGGACGTGAGGTTGCTCTTCGCTCACAGGTTGTCGCGACCAGCCACCAGGATTGGGCATTCTTTGAAGGCATCACGTTCACGCAAGAGCCGACCACAAAATTACTGAGTGCTCCCAGTATCGAATTCGAGTTTGCCCGCCCGGCCGCCTCACAAGGAAGTACATTGGAGAAAGGCTAACAAATCGACATGATGCGTACCGCTTTCACGCCGACTGCCGTTACAGCACTGCTGGCGATGACTTTACTCGCCGGATGCAACGCTTCGAAAGTCGCACCAGAAAAAACCGCTCAAAGTGGCTGGTTCCGGGATGTTACAGCGCAAACGGATGTCGCAGCGTACACATTCCCGATGCCTAAAGACCGACCTCTGACCCTGCTACAAACGATTGGCAATGGCTGTGCGCTGGCAGATTTTAACGGTGATGGCAACCTGGACCTCCTCGTTGTCGGCGCGCCCGTTGCACTCTACATCGGGGATGGCAAGCTGGGCTTCAAATCATCCAAGGCCGTGCTACCCGCGACAAACATCACGCCTCAGGGCTGCGCCGTCGGAGATATTGACAACGATGGCGACCTGGATGTCTACCTGACCGGTTACCGAACCGGATATTTGTGGCGAAACACAGGCTCTGGCTTTGAGGACATTTCAGAAATCAGTGGCATATCGAAACAACCATGGGGTACATCCGCAGGCTTTGCTGATCTTGATCGCGATGGAAAATTGGATTTGATCATCGCAAATTATGTTGCCTACAACCCGGACAAGGGTACCCGAGAACGGTGTGACTTCCGCAATCCGGATGGATCAACGGTACTTGGAGCTTGTGGCCCCCGCGAATATGTTCCCCTTCAGGCCGCGGTGTATCAAAACATCAACGGTGCTACCTTCAAAGATGTGACGAAGTCAGCCGGAGCAATCACTAATGGTCGTGGGCTCGGAGTGGCTGCTCTCGATGTGTTTCGTTCGGGAAAAGTGAGAGTTGCGATTGCCAATGATGAGAGTGCAGGTGATTTGCTTGCTGTCACATCCACCAAGCCGCTTAGATTGAATAACATCGGCCCGGGATCTGGAACGGCCTATGACATGGATGGCAAGGTGCATGGTGGCATGGGAGTCGACTGGGGAGATTATGACAATGATGGAGCGTTTGACCTGGCCGTTGCCACGTTCGAAACGGAACCTATGAGCCTGTATCACAATGATGGCCCGGACTTGTTTACCGATGTGAGTGTTCCGTCGAATACAGCCTTTCCCACAACATCCCTTGTTACGTTTGGATTGCGTATGGTCGACATTGATAACGACGGCCTACTGGATATCGTGACAACGAACGGGCATGTTATGGATAATGTCACGGAAATCAAACCCAAGAGTGTATTCAAACAACCAAATCAGATTTTGCGAAATGTTTCCGGTAAGCGTTTTGAAGATGTGACATCACTGGCGGGTTCAGACTTCGCCACCCCAATTGTCGGCCGAGGTCTAGCTGCGGGCGATATTAACAATGATGGCAAAGTAGACTTTGCCATCGTGGATGCATTCGGAGGCGTACATGTGTTCCAGAATACGCACCCAAACAGCGGATCCTGGGTCGGAGTGGAGCTTACAGGAACGATTTCTCCACGGGATGCCACAGGAGCAATCATAACCGTCACATGCGCAGAGAAACGTTTCGTTCGGCATGCGCACTCTGATGGCTCATTTATGTCTGCAAGTGACTCGCGGGTTATCGTGGGACTTGGAAAGCTGGCCGGTCAGATAGACATTGAAGTCCTTTGGCCGAGCGGTACCGTTCAAAGGCTAAACAATGTTCAACCCGGACAGTACATCAAGATCAAGGAACCCGGACGATAACCAACGCTTGTGCACACCCACACAGTATGTAGAGCTATGGAAAATCTTTCGGAAATGGCACACTTGGGACGCCGTTTTGCAGTATTTCCAGACGTTTTTCAGCCTCAGGATCCCCAGGCTTCAGATGTTTAACGATGGACCATTCGAGGCGGGCTCTGGATGCCATCTTGCGCTTGTCGGCTTCACGTGCAACCTCACGGTGACGCTCCACATTACTCAGGTCTGCTCCCGAGCCATTGACTGCGCGCGTGATTCGGTCTTTTTCTTCGACCTGACGACGTTGTTCAGCCAGAAGTTTTTCACCAGATGCGCGATCACCGAGACGTATGCGTAGTCGGGCAAGCCTTGGGCGAAGACCTGTTTGTTCTGGCAGCTGCTTGTATGCGGCCTCCATTGCCGTTCTGGCCGCCCTCAAGTCACCCAGATCCTCACGGACTTTGCCGAGTACAAACAACGCCGCCGGTGCCGGTGCAGTCCTGACTCCCTCTTCGAGGGCGATTAGCGTACGTTTCCGCAAACTCTCTGCTTTGGCAGGATCACGGTCGGCTTGTTCGAGACTGACCTTGGCCTCAAGTATCCATACTGCGGTATCTTGCGGCCCACTACGTTTACCTGCTTCATTGTTTGCTGCCCGAGCTTCTTCGAATCGCTCCTGCAGAAGCAGGTTTGCGGCTAACATCCCCCAGCCCGCAGGGTTGTCGCTGTCCATCGAAATCAGTTCCCGATACTCTGTTTCTGCTTGCTTATACTGCCCGGCCGCCTGATAGAAGGTCGCAAGAGCAAGTCTTGGTTCGACCGAATTGGGTGCCAGCTGTTTAATCTTTTTAAGGCGGTCACCCACCTTGGCTGGCCAGTCAAGGTCACTTTCAGTAACCGATAGCACAAGAAGTGCACTGGGCGAATTTGGTCCTAGTTGAACTGCTTGATTTGCAAAGCGCCATGCTAGGTCAACTTCGCCGATAGATCTGCAGACCGTGGCAAGTCGCTCTGACAAGTCTGCACTGTTTACCGATTCCGGTGTCATCCGCCTGATGATGTCAAGCGTGGTCTTGATGTCCTGTTCTGTTATTGCCTGCAGAGCGCGGTTTACCTCAGCTTCAGCTTCAGCAGTCAGGTCGTTGTTACTTGGTAACGGAAGTACCAGTCGGCTGGGACCGGAATCGAGTGTAGCGGCATCTGGCTTCTTGTCCCCGCATCCACAGAAAACACAGATGGCTGCCGATAGACAGAGCAGATTAGCGATGTAGAACTTTGTCATCGGGATTACACTCTTCGTAAAAACCAACCCCGGATAACGACTTGCCATCCGGGGTTCAGAATTGTGAAGCAGGAACTACTGACCCGTTGGCGCTGGTGCACCTGGAGCACCGGGCGTCGGAGCACCGCCCATTCCACCCTTCATTCCACCCTTCATGCCACCCTTGCCACCCTTGCCACCCGCAGGTCCGCCCATACCGGCAGGAGCATTGGCAAATGGATTTGAGGGACGTTTTGCATCGGCCGGAGCACCACCAGCGGGCTCACCTTTAACAACGGCACCAGTCTCATTCGGATCTGGCTCATTGGCACATCCAGCAAGCACACCACTTATAGCGGCAACAGCGGCAGCCAGCACTACAAACTTTTTCATGTCATCAAGTCTCCAGAATGGAAAGAGACGCCTTCATAACCGTTGGCTATTTGACGTCTATTCCTGTCACAAATCCAATTCCGGGATAGATGGCCTATCCCGGAATCGCTCTTGAATTTCTTTAGAAGCGAACTTCCCAGTATGGGAAGTAATACTGATTGCGGCTTGCATCATATGCACAGCTCTCGAGCTGGCCATGCTTCATAGCCTTTACGTGGCCATCACAGAAGCCGACGTTAGCAAAACCACGCTTGTTCGGGTTGTTCTGTGGACTTGAAGAGAACCCACCATAGTTACGGGATTCACCCTTATGGCGGTACCAGGTCCAGCCATCACCACCACCACATGGGCTGCCATCGACACCTGCTGGCCATACTGCACCGTTGCCAAGACCGAGGGACTGCTCGCCGGACCAGCCCCAAGCGGACTCGCCCGTGAACATGATGGTGTCCGCAGGGCGTGCAATCGCACTTAGCTTGCCACGAGCGGTATCCGTTGCCCAGTCGGCTCCCCAGTCAACAACGTTGAGGGAAACAGCCATCTGGCCAAGCATGGCCTGGTAAACAGGCTCTTTAGCCTTGCTGTAAGCGCCGCCCCATTCTATACCGTAGCCGCCAGCGACAATTTGCTGCCACTTGGATGCGCCGATTTCAGGGCACTCGCCAATCTTCCAGTTCTTGATGTATGGCTGAATCACGCCAAAGTAACCAACGAGGGAGTTGGCGATCTGTGCATTGATATCAGCACCTGGAGCGAGGGTCATGTCTGCCCAGTCAGGAGTCATACATGGGTTCTGGCCATAGCCGCAGGAACCGTTGTTGTCCATACGTGGCAGGGTTTCATCGTAGTCCTGCGCGTACATCATGGATGCCAAACCAACCTGCTTGACGTTGGACAGACAGGATGCCTGACGTGCAGCGGCACGTGCCTGCGCGAACACAGGGAACAAGATTGCTGCGAGGATTGCGATAATCGCGATAACGACGAGAAGCTCGATGAGCGTAAAGGCGTTGCGTGAACGCACATTGCTAAATGAAGACTGCATAGCTACCTCCGAACCTAAATCTATGAGGTTGTCCGGGATTTTCCGATAACTCTTAACAATCCACGGACGATTCCAAGCAATACTAAGAATAATTCGTTTGCGGCGCCCCTAACCCGGCGCTTTTGACGTCAGCAAAAAAATTACGATACGCAGGAACAAGAGTTAGATACAGACCGTAACTTTTGGTGAAGGCGACCTTTAGGTAGAAACGTCTCAAGATTTGAATACGTACGTGCGCTTCGCTTCGGACATTGATGTCATCGGCCAAGTGCAGTTGTTACTATCTAAGCCGCAAACCCCACAATTTTGCTTATGGGCATAATGTCATGTCTGGGACACGTTTGCAATCTTAATTGTGTGAAAATGTATACCTTTCTAATTAGTACGTTGTACGGTTGTAAATACAGCCAATAGTCTGTGAAAGACGCATCATTCCGCCGGCAAATGCCCCTATCGTTGGTACGATTACACTGATTTGAAAAATTTTTGTTTATCCCGCTTTTTGCTGTTATGCATCGCCGTGTTCGTTTCCCTGCTTCCGATACGCGCTGCCGCCGAACCCATAAAGGCATATGCAATCAAATTTGATGGCGTTTCATCGACCGGTGGCAAACAAACCTTTCCACTAACAGTAGTCTTGACCCTAATGGCTGAGCAAAAACCTGATGGTGCACTCGCGGTTTATTCGGCAGAAATCAACTTCATGGATGGCAGTCTCGAGGCGACGCGCTTGTTCAGTGCGATGAACCTCTATTCTCTATCAAAGGACAAGGTACCGGCGCGCCTTGATCTCTCCCCGACAGCAAAGGGAAACTCGGGCATTTCACTTGTCATGGATCGCCTTTCAAACACAACGGCAACCCGTTGGGACATTACGCTTGAAGCTGGTGTAGCCACACTCGCATCAAAAATTGGAGATGAAAGCCACACATTTGTTGGAAAACTGCGTCCCTACAAGCCGCCCGTCGAAGGAGGAACACGGATCGCCACCAAGGACATCCTGATCTTTGGCGGCCTCCTTGCCGCAGCGCTGATTACCCTTTTCGTGATCCGGGAGCGCCTTCTGGCAAAACAGGCGATGGAGCAGCTGAAGGCTGTTAGCATGGGTGGCTACGATGACTACCTTAACTTGCCCATTGATGATGACGATGCGTTCTTCGTGGCTCCCAAGCAGACCCCTGAAACGCTGCATGGCTATGAGAGCCTCTCAATCCTACAGAAAGTTCTCCACATTAGCCTTAGAATCGGCGTGATTGCACTGACCGTTCTCCTTCTGCGCATCGACTCCCCGTGGCTCTTCAACGCTCCGAGGGATGCCATCGATCGGCCCATTTCGCTGATTATGGATTTACCGCGTGGGTACTGGATGTCAGCATCCGTAGCAGCACCCTGGCAGATACTCTCATTTGCCGCTTTGGTTAGTAGTGTTTTCACATGCCTCCTGATGCCACCGCGCCTTCAAGACAAAGTCACCCTACGCATTTGGCTAGGCTTTGCTGCCGGCAGCATCGTCCTCGTTTTTGGGACAATCGGCCACGCCCCAACGGTGACGTTCTCGGCGCTGACGCTCATTCTCGTATTGGCAGCCCGGTCATCCGGTCACCTCCATGGCAAGCGGCTCTTCCCTACTTCTCTCGTGATGGTCCTATTGTGCATCCCTCTACCGGAATCACTCCTCGCGAGCTGGCACGGGATGCTCAATATCTCAGCGACCCCTTCCACAATCAAGATCCTCCTCGTAGCTGAAGCAGTGTTGGGAGTCGTTCTAGGAATCCTGATGGGCATCGCATCCATGCGCCGGACACACAGACCCAAGACCAAAGCCAGTGTCAATGATGCCATGCTGATTGCAGCCATTCCAGTTATGGCAACTGTGTTCGCAATTGCCACAGCTCAGGCCAAGCAGGTACGGGCTCAGTCCTCATGGATGCCGATTCCCCCACTGGCAATCGCAAGGTACCTGGCTACAGAAGTCCCGTTTGGCGTCCAGTACCGGGAGATGATTGGTAATCCAAAAGGCAACATCTACATTTACAGGCAAGTAAATGCTCCGGAAGTCGCCCTGACAATTGTGTCTGGCGCACACCTCGATGCGTACCATGACCCGACCGTCTGCATGGCACAGGGAGACTTTACGTACGTAGGACAGCTGCCAACAAAGGGTAGTGCAAAGGTACGTAGGATGTTGTTTCGCAGCGTAGCATCACCCGAGCGACGTATCGTCATGGATTATTGGGAACAGGAGCAGAGTGGTCATATCGAGACGATGTCGAAGATGGGGCGGGTCCGAAACTTGCCTAGCCGCATTCTCAAGGGAATCCGACAGGTTATGGGGGGCTCCCCAACGGTTATCATCCGGTTGCACTCCGTGTGTTCAACCGATGAAGCCTGCACCGCGATTCAGGAACAGCTGGACACCTTCGGCGAGAACATCCAGCAGAATCTAAAGTAATCGATCATCAACTGGAGAATAAGAACTATGCGCCACCGCCTCTTTGTTACCGCCAAGATTCACCGTGCGACGGTCACGGATGCGAATGCAGACTATAAAGGCTCAATCGCCATTTGCCCAGAGCTGATTGCCGCCGCAGGTCTGATGAAATTTGAGCTCGTCCATATCAACAACGTCAATAATGGCAATCACTGGGAAACCTATGTCATCCCTGGGGATTCGCGGAGTATTGTCCTGAATGGTCCCCCAGCTCACCTATTCGCAAGAGGCGACCTTGTGGTTATTAACCGCATCGAAAACATCCCGATCAACGAACTGGATACCGTGACGCAGACGGTGATCTTCGTTGATGCAGAAAACAGGGTCACGAACATCACCTGTACACCCAGTGTCTAGAAACCAAAAACCGGACAGATTGCTTTGTCCGGTTTTCCGATCGGGGCGACATGATTCGAACATGCGACCTCAACATCCCAAATGTCGCGCGCTACCAACTGCGCTACGCCCCGATAACGAGTGTGAGTATACCGACCAGACTGTGTCATTGCAAAGCAAATCCAGCATCAATTGAGGGCGATGTTGAATTAATTATGTTTTCCCAAATGGTTGATACCTAAGACCGTGTTGATCCCTTCGATGCACCGCAGTTAAGTACAACAATTACCCGAACAAGAATATTGAACTCAAAAAGAAAACCCCACAACATAACTGCTGCAGGGTTAGTCAGTTCTTCCCGAGGTAGCCGTTACTTACGGCTTCCAGTCAGCAACAAAGATATTCGTTTCATGGTCCTTACCGTTACGGTTTGATCCCCAAACGAGCTTTGTGCCATCAGGAGAGAACATCGGAAACGAATCAAACTGCCGCCCAAACGTCACTTGCTCGAGACCGCTACCATCAAGGTTGATCAGGTAAAGCTCAAATGTCCTGCGCTTCGGATCGCCCATATTGGATGCAAAAATCAATCGCTTGCCATCGGGCGTAAAGTACGGCGCAAAATTTGCGGCTCCGTTACTTGTGATCTGCTTCGCACCTGTGCCATCAGCATTGGCCACCCAAAGCTCCATCTGGCTTGGACGAACCAAGTCCTGCCCAAGAAGACGCTTGTAGTCCGCAATAGCCTCCGGCGTCGATGGCAACCCGGCTCGCCAGACAAGCTTCTTACTATCAGGGCTGAAAAATGCACCGCCATCATAGCCGACACGGTTTGTAATCCGCTTAATATCGGTGCCATCCGGCTTCATGGTGTACAGCTCAAGATCCCCATCCATCGTGGATGTAAATACAACACGCTTGCCATCCGGGCTGACCGTCGCCTCCGCGTTGTAGCCAACCTTCTTCCCTGGCTCAATCTTCTTAGGGAACAACGGCGTTAAGTTGGTCCCATCCACATTCGCCTTCCAAATGGCATAGCTTGGGAATATCGGCCAGACGTAGCCTAAGGAGCGATCCGGGTCTTGTGGGATTTCAGGTCCGAAACCATGCGTTGATGCAAAGATAACCTGCTTATCTCCTTTGAGGAAGTATCCGCAGGTGGTTCGTCCGGTACCTGTCGAGACACGGATTCGAAAAGAGCCATCAGCGTTCATCACAAACTGCTGATCCGCCTTGTACGTATCGCCATCGTAGCGCTGAAAAATCAGTTTTTTGCCATCAAATGACCAGTACGCTTCCGCATTTTGACCACCAAATGTCAACTGTCGGACATTCGATAGGTGCTTTTCCTTTGGATCCAACATAGCGGCAAGCGGACCATCCGCTGCGGCAGGAGGCTGTACGTTTGCGACAGCTGCCACTCCTACTCCAATCAATGCCGTCAACAATGTAACGACGCATACTCCATAATTACGCATCTTCATTCCTCTCGATACCCTAACGACGACTCTCTGCAAGCGTCGCCTTCATCGTCAAAATCGTCCCCTTGCGGTCAACCTTCAGCTCAACAACATCCCCAGGATTGGCACCGCCAAGCGCAGCCGTGTATTCCTCGATGCTACGAATCGTCTTGCCCCCAAAGCCCACCAAAATGTCGCCAGCCTGCAAGCCAGCCTTCTCCGCCGGGCTTCCCGCACGTACGCCACCAATGAGTACACCCACGATGCCAGCACCATACTCAGGAATCGTCCCAAGCGATGCCTTTGCACGCATCGTGGATGACCCGCCCGCAGCTGCCGGAGGCTCGCTGAAAAGAAGACGCTCACGGCCATCCGCAACCCGCTCAACAACACGAGCCGCAAGCTGGCTGACCTTGGCAATGCCATCGATGTCCAGTTTGTCCGCCGTATCACTTGGCCGGTGATAATCCGCATGCAAGCCCGTAAAGAAGAACGTCACTGGAACTTTGGCCGCCTGAAATGGCTGATGATCACTTCCTCCACTCGTTGAGTCCTCGAGAACCACATTCAAACCTGATTGCCGCACAAGAGGTGAAACAACCGATTCCCACCCCGGACTCGTCTTGACACCAATCAGCGACAAACGCCCCTTATCCTTCATCCGGCCAACCATGTCGAGATTGACCATCGCCACCGTGTCTTTTATCGGGTAAGCCGGGCTCTTTACATAGTGGACGGACCCAAGCAATCCGAGTTCTTCGCCTGAAAATGCGATAAAGACGACTGTCCGCTTTGGTCGATTCGCAGGGGATGACAGTATGGATGCAATCTCAATCAACGCACTAGTACCGGATGCATTGTCATCCGCACCGTGGTGGATTGCTGGCGATTTACTCTCTGCGAGCGATGATGCCCCGCCCATCCCGAGGTGGTCGAGGTGTGCCCCGACGACGACAACTTCCTTTGAAAGCTGCGGATCTGTGCCCGGCAACACACCAATAACATTATGTGTGGTCACCTCAAATGGTCGCATCGTAAGCGAAATAATCCCACTCGTTGGCAGCTTTCCACCCGGCGCAAACGCACTTTTCAACATAACGACAACCGGCAAGCCGTAGTCAGCCGCAGGACCTTCGACATGGATGCCAAATGCTCCATCCGCGTTCTTATCTGCGAGGAGAATCACTCCCGCCGCGCCCGCATCGCGGGCTGCCGCAACCAAGCCAGCCTGCTTGATCAAACCCGAGTCACTCGGTAGTGGTATGACGGCTATTGCGCCTTTGATGTCCCCTTCTGGGGATGCAGCAACAATCTTAGCAGAAACATTTCCACTGCCACTACGGGGATGAACCATCACGGATGCAGCCCCCTTAATGGCATGGCCATCCACACGGACGCTCACCTCCCCAGAAGGACGGTTTCCCATTGCCACTTTGAAAGGTTGCATCCACGTCCCAGGAGCCGCACCCGGCGTCAGGCCAAGCGATGCAAATCGGGTTGCAACGTGACTGGCGGCGAGACTATTTCCAGGTTCACCCGTGCCACGGCCGGCAAGGCGATCGGATGCCAGATAGGTGACATCGGCTCGGATGGACTGTACATCTCCCAAGATCAACCCAAGCGTCGCACAAAGCATGGACATCACCATCGTTCTAATCCTCCAAACTAAACACTAAACCTTAGTGAATCATGCACGGTTATTACAGAAATATGCATCTGCAATTTGTCCGGTGTTCAACCAACTTACCGCCAATTCGTTGAGACGTTCAAGAAGCACCCAATCGAAGACTGAACATCTACTTTTTAATGATTACAACATTTATTACTTTTATTTTAAATTAACTGTTGCGTCGGCACATATTTTGCACTTGATACACCACAAGGACGGATAACCGATGTTCTACGATGAAAAAAAATTACGCCTGCAAGTTTCATGGCAAAGGATCAAAGATCAAGTAGCACCAAGCTTCTCGGAATATGCATGGAAGGTCCGTCAGCGGATGGCATACGATACAAACCCTCTGTGGAACCGGCTGAGCGACACCGTTGAAGCCCGCGCATATGCATCCAACCGCGGAGCAACGACCGTGGATGTCATAGGGACCTTTGGCTCCATAGATGAAATCAGCTGGGAAACGCTGCCAGCAACGTGCTTTTTGCGCGGTTCGCAAGAACACTCGACAAGACTGCTTCGCTTCGATGGTCAGTGGTTTTTGTACGGTAACGGCGATGCTTTCTGCGATGCCGATGGACGTTTTCAAATCTCGGACCGCTCTGTCAGATTCTCGATTAATGACACAGATGCTAAGACAATCGCATCGATGTGGCTTTCAACATCCAATCGTTCCTATGCACCAGATATGAATCATGGCTTTGTTGATGCAAGTATTATCGTGGAGCCATTCCTCATCGATGAAAACGGGCAGCAGCCCATCAAGTACCGTGTCTACTGCTTCGATGGCGTACCGGAAATGATTGAGCTAACATCCCCAACCATTACCCGTCTCGGCGGCTGCGCTCTCTACACACCGGAATGGACACATGTTCGCCAATCGGTACACAGCGGGATCGCACCGATCTTCGACTTCAAGCGACCGAACGGACTTCAGGGAATGATTCGAGATGCGATGGCGATTGCATCCGGCATCGACCATATCTGTATTGAGTTCATCGTCACCGCAAGCGGTCCAGCCGTACACCGCATGGTAGGGACGCCGTATCGCGGACAAACCGGTACACCAAGCCGGTGCCCGGATGTCCAACAATGGCTGGCAACACTCTGGAATGTGGATACAACCTGTTACAACCATGTCCCACGTCAGCTGCAACCCGAGCTGGTCACCGAGCAAGTCTGGAGTGTCGCCGCCTAAGCAGTTCAGGATGGCTTTGGCATCACCGGGAGCCCTGCGGTAGCGTGCTCCCATGCGGAAATCAGCTTGTCCTCAAAGTCATCCCCCACGATGTCTGGAAGCCGTCCATCCCGTTCCATCCAGGCGAGGGTCCGGCGGGTACCATCGGCAAAATTGATCGTCTGTCCCGGGTAGCCAAGCGCTTTCAGCTTGTCATTGCAAAAAATGGATGTCCACTGAAAGATTTCACGGAGCCCCCCCGACCAGCTGGGGGCGCAGGCAGCGAGAACATCTGATGGCACATAAACCGGGTTGTAAGTCCCCCCAACAACTTCCGCAACCGTGTGATGGTAGTGATCCCACGTATGCCACTCATCCCCGGTGATGTGAAACACCTCGCCAAATGCCTTAGGATTACCAAACGTGGCGAGAAACCCCTGCGCTACGTCATCCACGTGGCACGCCGCCCAAAGTCCGGTGCCATCGCCGGGGACAATGATCTTCCTTCCAGCACGCAGGCGTGCAACAAACGGCTCCCATGGTCCGAATGGACGCAGGATACCGCCTCCTTCGCCGTACGAATGGCTTGGCCGCATGATGGTAATGGGAACGCCTTCATCTGCATGAAGCTTTAGGAGATGCTCTTCAATAGCAGCCTTGTTCCAGCCATATTGGCCCACTGAGTGATACGGCTCGCTTTCGGTCATCGGGATGGTCACGGGTCGCCCACTGGTGACACAAACCGTGGATGTTTGGACAAACTGACCAAACTTACCGGAAAGCGCACGGAGTGCCGAGAGGGTGTCATCGATGTGATACGCAATCATATCCACGACAACATCAAATGTTTCGCCCTCGAACGCGGACTCAAAGGTTGCTCTGTCTTTGCGGTCGCCGGTAATAACACGAACATTCGGGCCTTCACTAAAGCGTTGCGGCGTGCGTCCACGATTGTAGAGGACGATTTCATCCCCGCTGGCAATCAGCGCTTTCGTGATGGCTGTCGATATCAATCCCGTTCCGCCAAGTAGTAGAATCTTCATAGTTGATATATTCATAACACCGTGGGGGATGATTGGACAAGGCTTATGCTTCGATTTGACTACCATACACACCATCACCGCTGCGGACACGCCGTCGGAAGCATCCACGATTACTGCGAGGCGGCGCTCGCCCTTGGGATAACAACATTTGGTATCAGCGACCATGGCCCCGCGTACTGGCTGAATGGCGACCATGCACAACCGCAAACGCAAATGGCCTGTAGCGCGGTTTCCGGCTATGTGGCGGAAGCTCAGCGCGAACGTGACCGCTTTGCCGGTAGCATGGATATCCGGGTTGGCCTCGAGGCCGATTGGATTCCCGAGCGGACGGATGACCTCGAACATATTCTGAATAGCCATCCGTTTGATTACGTACTAGGAAGCGTTCATTACATTCTGGGGCGCTCGATTTTCGCCCGGACGCGATGGGAAACCGACGACCCATCCGTTGTCTACACGGCCTATTACGAAGAGCTCTGCCGTGCAGCGATGAGCGGGCTGTTCGACATCATGTCGCACTTAACTGCGATTGAAGCCTACGGGCCTCCGATTGACCCGATGCTGGCCGGGCACCTGTACCCGATGGTCGCAGAATCCATTAAAGATAGTGGTTGTATTGTTGAACTGAACACGAGTGGTTATCGTAAGCGGCCAAACGACGATGACCCATTTCCCAACCATCGTCTACTCGCTGAACTGGTCTCACGACGCGTGCCGCTGACGTTTGGCTCCGATTGTCATGCTCCGCATGAGGTTGGATTCGGAGCTGAACGAATACTGAGGGCCCTTTTGAGTTACGGCCTTGAATCAACCGGAATACCGATTACGGTGCGCCGTGGTCCTGTACTAACGTTCGCTTATGCACATTAGGAGAAGCCACTTCCGACAGCACAATCCTGTCATGAGATAATAATCAAACAATGAATATGTCCGGATTTGTAGACTTCAGCTGGATGAGCCAGCCATCCGCGTGGATTGGGCTTGTCACACTCATCGCGCTCGAAATTGTGCTGGGTATCGACAATATTGTCTTTTTGACAATCCTCTCCGGCAAGCTATCAAAAGAAGATCAGCCACGCGGTCAAAAACTTGGGCTGACTCTCGCGGTAATTCCGCGCCTTGTACTCCTCCTCGCGATTCCTATGGTTCTAGCGATGAAGGATCCCCTGTTTACGATTCCTTTTATTAGTGACCCAGGGCACGATGTCCACGGTAAGGGCCTTGGCTTGTCCCTTCAGGACCTGGTGGTTCTCGTCGGTGGAATCTTTCTGATCTACAAGGCAACCCACGAAATCCACGGCAAGCTAGAAGGCGAGGATGAGCACGCGCCGGGAGCATCCACAGGCAAGGCAGGGGCAAAGTTCTCCGCGGTGATGGTCCAGATCATGGTCATCAACCTGGTGTTTAGCCTGGACTCCATCGTCACGGCTATCGGCATCATCCCGCCTGAGCAGGTGATGGTGATGATGATAGCCGTCATCTTTTCCACGGTTATCATGGCCGCCACGGTGCGACCTGTAGCGGGATTTGTTGAGCGTCACCCAACGGTCAAAATGCTTGCGCTCTCATTCCTGATGCTAATTGGTACGACTCTGGTCGCGGAAGGTTTCCACTTTCACATCCCAAAGGGGTATGTCTACTTTGCGATGGCATTTTCAGTGTTTGTTGAGGTCCTCAATCTCAAGGCATCCGCTGGGAAGAAAGTCACACCCGTGCACCTGCATGAGCAGTATCCGGATGTCGATTAGCAAGGTCTTTTCCGGCATTTCTGCGTGATATAGTAAACGGCGTTATGCCCTCCCCCACGCCTCAATCGGCAACCGGCGGGACCACCGCCAAACAGGTCCGCTATCTCTTCGTCACCGGTGGTGTCGTCAGCTCAATCGGCAAGGGAATCACCTCCGCATCGCTGGGACGCCTCCTCCGAAACCGTGGCTTCAAAGTCGCGATGCTGAAGCTGGATCCGTACATAAATGTTGATGCCGGAACGATGAACCCTTACCAACATGGTGAGTGTTTTGTCACGGATGACGGTGCGGAAACCGACCTGGACCTCGGGCACTATGAACGGTTTGTTGACATCGAGCTGACACGGGAAGCATCCGTCACAACAGGTTCTGTATATGGCGCGGTTATCCAGAAGGAACGACGTGGCGATTATCTTGGTGGAACCGTTCAGGTCATCCCGCATGTCACGAATGAGATCAAGGACAGAATCATCGGTTTGGGTAAGTCAACCGATGCCGACATTGTCCTTGCAGAGGTCGGTGGCACGGTAGGCGACATTGAGGGGCTTCCGTTCCTCGAAGCAATTCGCCAAATGAAGCGTGATGCAGGTAGCGGAAATGTTCTCTACATTCATGTCACATTGATTCCTGCCGTTGGACCGTGGAGTGAAGTCAAGACGAAGCCAACGCAGCACTCAGTCATGCGACTGCGTGAGGTTGGGATTGCACCGGATGTCCTGGTTTGCCGCACTGGCCGCCCAATCAATAAAGAGCAGAAGGAAAAGATTGCGCTCTTTTGTGATGTCGATGCCGATGCCGTTATTGAAGCACGGGATGCAGATACGATTTACGAGATTCCACTTGTCTTCGAAGAGGAAGGATTCTCCGACCTTGTCGTTCGCCGCTTAGGGTTGCCAGTCACCGAACCACGTACATCTACGTGGCGGGAGATTGTGGAGCGAATCGTGCACCCCACAAAGGATGTCGAAATCGCTGTCGTTGGTAAGTACATCCAAAATGGGGATGCTTACATATCCATCGCGGAGTCTCTGGGGCACGCTGGAATCCTGCACGATGCACGTGTTCGGCTGCGCTGGATTGATTCCGAAGAGATTGAGAATATCGGAGATGCCGCAGCACGCATTGCGGGATGCAGCGGTCTGGTCGTTTGTCCTGGATTCGGCGCGCGTGGCATCGAAGGCAAAATCTCGGCCGTGCAGCTTGCCAGAGAATCCGGATTGCCATTTCTAGGAATCTGTCTTGGGATGCAAATGGCGGTCATCGAATTTGCACGCAACATATGCGGGTTGACTGGCGCAAACACTACGGAAACATCCCCGGAAACGCCGTATCCGGTGATTGACCTGATGCCTGAGCAGGCGGATGTATCAGACAAGGGTGCGACGATGCGCCTTGGGTTATGGCCATGTACGCTTACTCCCGGAACGCTTGCGCACAATGTCTACGGTGCAACCGATATTGCAGAGCGACATCGCCACCGCTACGAATTCAACAACGTCTTCCGCGAGCAGCTCATTGCTGCGGGACTGCGTTGCAGTGGTGTCAATCCCGACAAAGATTTAGTTGAGATAATCGAAGTGGAAGGGCATCCATACTTTATTGCCTGCCAATTCCATCCAGAGTTCAAATCGCGCCCAGACCGCGCACACCCGTTGTTCGCGGGTTTGATTGGTGCTGCCCTAGAGCACCAGGCAAAGTAACAAAGTGAGCCCTCTGGAAACAGAGGGCTTGTTTATGTCACTGCGAATTTGGGCAACTTTCTTTTCATCATAGGGCGCGTACCAGTGTGGCTTTGCGGACTCACACAAAAACAAAACCACCTCCCGAAACCGGGAGGCGGTCAGTTATCGAAGTAAAATCGTTGAACGCTTACTGACGTGGTGCGCCACCCGGGCCACCGGCGCCGCCTTGGCGCTGCATTGCCATCAAAGCCTTCAGCTTAGCCTGTTGATCTTTGGTTAGAATCTTGTTCATTTCAGCTTCCGCAGCCTTTTGAAGCGGCTCAGCCTCCTTCATTGCTGCATCCTGAATTGGCTTCATTTCTTTCTGCAGCTTGGCAAAGAGTTCCTTTTGCTTTGCTTGTGCAGCCGGGCTCTTGTCCTTGGCAAGTTTCTCACCTTCACCCTGATACTTCTTCATGATGGCTTGCATCTTTGGCTGATACTTTGCCTGAAGCTTGAGTGCCATTGGCTGGAACTTCTTCTGAATCGCTTCCATCTTTTTCTTTTGGTCAGCGGTCAGCCCCAGTGGATCCTGCATCTGGCCACCGGCAGGTGGCTGCTGTGCGTTCACAGGAGCATACGAACCAACACCGAGAACGGTAGTTGCAGCTACCAAACCAAGCATCCATTTCTTCATGTCTCTACCCTCATCTAGAGCGACAGGGCATCCAGTGATGAACTGCCAACTCGGTCATGTCCACCGTGCCCCATGAATCCGAGACACAAGCGTTAAAAGTGTACCACTGGACCAGGAAGTCCTAGTCCATCCTTCATCACTGTTATCGGTTGGTTTCACGGTGCCCTTGAGGCGTATCGCGACAACAATAGTTCGTTTACGCCAGCAAAGATGGCATGAGTTCCGGAAACCGTGAAAATCGATTTCCACAGGTATCTACTACCCCCGATGAGGTTTGTCTGCTCCAGCCCTGCGAACCTTTTGACCAGCACGCTCGATCTGGATCAACAGCTTCTTCTGCTGTGGCGTTAGAATCTCAGTCACCGCATCGGCACGCTGCTTCAACAATGGCGTCAATTCCCGCGCAAAAGCTGCGTTTTCACTATTCAGTTCACGCGTCAGCTTGGCAATCTTAGGTTGATGTTGCCCGACTATTTTCGTGATCGAAGGGGTAAACTTCGCATCCACTGCCTTCAAACGATTCTGTTGTGCAGCTGTCAAACCAAGTTTACGGGATACATCCGGGGATACAAACATCGGCTTGCCAACCTGAGGGCCCTGAAAAATCAGCAAACCTACAAAAAATGCGAGAAAATGCACTGACCAGCCCTCCCGGATGGAACATCAAATGCCACTGTGGCAACAAAGTACTGAATGCAAATCTACCGTACTCTCTTCGTTGCAACCACGGCCGCACTCGTGGCGGGCGCAGCGCATGCACAGCAACCACTGCTGACACGCGTGGATCGCTCAGGGATGGCCATTATCCGACAGTCAGATGGTACTCCGCCAATCCTCAATATTGCAGTCGGGCTCTATGAAGCCGGTTGGCAGCTTCGCTCAGCGACTCCGGGCAGCGATGCTGGAAACATCGTGATAACTTGCCCCACCGCTGGTGCGGTTATCACCGGGGATATATCCTTCAAAGTCTCAGAAACCGACCCGGAAACGCTGGTGGTGACGGCAAATCTGACGCCAAATAAGAACATCAAGCTCAATAGTGTTCACATATCTGCGACCCTACCTGCATCCGACTGGCAACGCGGCCGGGCGACGCAGGGGGATACAAGTGTCAGTCTTCCCGAAACCCCTGATGCACCGATGCTGATACCCAGTGCGAAAGGCTCGATACGCCTTTCACGCCAAGGGAGCAACCTCGAAGCAGCCAGCGCAAATCCAATCCTCCTGCAGGACAACCGTAAATATGGTGGCACAATGCTTGAGCTTCGCTCTGGCAACCAGTACCCGGACGGCGCCATCTGGCGGGCAAACGAAACGCGCTCAATCAACCTGATGCTGCGCCTATACAAACCTATACGCATTCTTCAGGAGCGCCCGCTTACAATCGAGGCGGGTGAGGATTGGGCCCCAATCACCATCAGTAACGATGTCGTATCCGGGTCAGCTCTAGACTTCCGAAGCATCCTTCCTACGATGGGGAATATCGTCACACGGCGTCTCACCGTGACGCCTGCGGGAAACCTCACTATCGATGGTAAGACGCCAATACGCCTGTTTGGTACCAACCTCTGCTTTGATGCCAACTACCTTGAAAAACCGGATGTCGATCGCCTGGTCCGGATGCTTGCAGCAACGGGTTACAACGCACTAAGAATCCACCACTACGATAACCTCCTGGATGTCGATGGCTATATGGAGCGTCTGGATTACCTCGTGGCAGCTTGTCGTAAAGCCGGCATCATTATCAAAACAGACCTCTATGTTAGCCGTGACATCCCTGGCTACAAAATGGACGAGGCAAAAGCAGCGATTCTCCTTCGGCCCGAAGCACTGGAAGACTGGAAAGCATTCAGCCGAAAGCTGCTGACCCACGTGAATCCCTATACGGGACTTGCATGGAAAGATGAATCGTCAATCGCAATAATCTCGGTAATTAATGAGCCAAATCTGACGAATGTCATCGGACGGTTGCCAGCACCACTACAGGCAGACCTCCAAAAGGCCTGGGATGCATGGCGGCTGGCACGGAACCTTGCAGTATCACCGCTTCCACAAAGCGTTGATAATGGCGTGGCAGGTCGGGAACTGGGTGCTTTTCTCGCTGATTTACATGGAAAAGCATACGGAATGATGGCGACGTTCCTTAAGAAAGACCTTGGCGTTAAGGCACTCCTCACAGACCTAAATGGCTGGTCTGAAGTTCCAGCCTTTCAAAACACACGATTGGGTCTCGATCTCGTGGATGCCCACTTCTACTTTGACCACCCGAATTTCCCAGGTGAACCGTGGAAGCTTCCTAGTACTGGAGCGAATGGTGGTAGTTCATCGATTTACGGCGGCGGTGCCGGTCCTGTAAATGTTGCCCCACAACGCCTCCTCGACAAGCCTTTTATCGTGTCTGAGTGGAACTTTGCGGCCCCTAATCAGTACCGTTACGAAGCGGGTCTTCTCACGGTGGCAACCGCCGCCGTTCAGGGTTGGGATGGTATTTTCCGGTTTGCCTGGGCGCACAGCCGAGCAACGGTCAATGCGCCAAAGGCAATCACCTACTTTGATACCGCCAGTGATCCGACAGCGCTTGCGAGTGAACGCATCGCCGCCCTGATGTATCGCAGTGGTGCGCTGAAAACATCTCCGGTGACCGTTGCCCGTATCGTTCCACAAAAGTCACTCCTGTCCGATTTCACGACACCCCTCCCGCCCGTCTTCCCAGCGCTGGCGTTGGTTTCACGTATCGGGATGAGAATTGATAATGGCAAACTCCCGGTGGCCACGCCGAAAGAGCTTCGCCTCGAGAACAGTGGCGACTCCAACGCAATTGCCAGCATGCTACGCGCAGAGTTAATGCCACCGACAAACAAAACATCCCTTGACACAGAGTTTCGACAAAGCCTTACCAACCAAGTCTTTCTGGATGGAACAGCTGGGTCACTCCGGCTAATCGCACCCAATGTTGTCGCTGGCGCAGGCGCGGAAGGGGATGTTCTGAAATTCGGGTCTGTAGATGTTGACATTGAAGGGAGCGGGGCAGCAACTGCCGTCGCAACGCTGGACAACAAGCCAATATCAATCAGTCAGCGCATGCTCCTGATCCACGCAACAGACACACAAAACGCCGGTACACGCTATTTTTCCGCTGACCGACAGACGCTGGAGCACTTCGGCGGGGATGTCATCCTGGCGAGGCAAGGGAAAGCGACGTTCTCAATTACACGTCGTGCGATGCCAAAATCAGTGTCGGTTTACAGACTCGATGCCAATGGTAACCGCTTAGACAAAATGGACGTAATCGTCGAAGAAAACGTCATACAAGTCGAGTGTCAGGTTTCCCCCGAAGGTAAGCCGACTTCGTTCTACTATGAAGTTCTGGTTGAAGATCCTAAACCGGCCGTCAAGTCGCCTAACAAGGCAAAGCCAGCGGTAAAGAAAACACCACACAGGTAGTGCCCTGCTGTATCGGGTGTAGTTGCTGTCACATTCCACGCTTTGCCGGGAACCCTATGACCATGTTTCGGGATACACTGACGTGGAGGACGACATGGGTCTGCTCACTGGCAAAATTGGTTTAATTTATGGAGTCCGGAACGAACGCTCGATGGCGTGGGGTTGCGCAAAGAGCGCAGTCCGTGAAGGCGCATCGCTTGTCCTGACCTACCTGGGTGAACGCGAAGAAAAAGACGTTCGCAAGCTTGCAGATACCCTTGGAGATTCCGTTAAGTTGGTCGCACCGTGTGACCTTACGGATCCCGAGCAGGTTGAAGCATTGCACTCAAAGATTGCTGAGATTACAGAAAATCTTGACTTCATGATTCACGCGGTAGCGTTTGCTAAGCGTGATGAGCTCTCCGGCAGGTTTTCAAACACGAGTCAGGATGGCTTTGCGCTGGCAATGGATGTCTCCGCCTACACGTTGGTCGCTGCAAGCCGTGCAGCCGCACCGCTGATGTCAAAGGGTGGCTCCATTATCACGATGACCTACCTCGGCTCAGCGCGTGTTGTTCCTAACTACAATGTGATGGGTGTTGCAAAGGCAGCGCTTGAAGCAACCGTACGCTATCTGGCTGATGACCTCGGGCCACAAAAAATCCGAGTCAATGCCGTGTCGCCAGGCATGACGCTCACCGCAAGCGCCGTTGGCATTGCCGGTTTCCGAGATATGTACAAGCGTATTCCGGAAGTCGCACCGTTGCGTAAGGCTACCGACCCGGATGAAGTCGGAGACACCTGTGCATTCTTCGCATCGGACCTCAGCCGTGCGATTACCGGTGAAGTCATTCACATCGACTCGGGATGCCACCTGCTCGGTCCCGAACTGGGTGGGAACTAGTCGTAAGTCCAAGGCTGCGGGACTTCTCGCAGCCTCGGGTCCATTTGCAAAGCAGTTTTCCGGGTTTGTCCCACGCGAGCAGCAACAGACACTCGCGGATGCTATTTCTCACGCACTCCGCGATTCCGTCCCATGCCTTGCAGAAGCCGGCACGGGTGTCGGAAAAACCCTCGCTTACCTGGTCCCGCTTCTGTTGTGGCTCGCTAAAAACGATGGCAACACGGCAGTCATCTCAACCCACACCATCGCACTGCAAACACAGCTCGTCGAAAAAGACATCCCCGCTGTTCTCGACGTCCTCGGGCTAGACATCACGTTTGCCGTCCTAAAAGGTCGACAAAACTACCTCTGTCACCAAGAAATGGATGTCGCAGCGGCAGACCTCTTGGCCGAAATAGACCCGGGCTTTGTCAAGCTCCAGCAATGGACGAAAGAAACGAAGACAGGGGATGTCGCAGACCTCCCATTTGTGTTCGGTAACTGGCATGATGTCAGCAGCCATCCCG
>JBJTQN010000222.1:0-6800 GCA_046075665.1 Armatimonadota bacterium
AGAGCATTTTGTTGGCGGCGTAGCGGTCGATGGCAGGATAACCGCGCATCTCCAAGTCTGTCTCATGCAGGATATCGAGACCGTGGTCGGAGCGGTAAATTCCATCAAAACCTGAACTGATGAGGGCTTTCATGATGTCCAACAGATCCCAGTCGGCGACCGGGTCCGCATGGTCGGCTTCATGAAACTGACGATCGCCGGTTGTCTTCGTGACACGGAGATGGCACCACGCGATGTTTTCTGCAAACGTACCGATCATCTTCAAAATGTCGTTCTCAGGAAGCGCTCCAAAGCTGCCCGTGCAAAAACAGAGGGCGTTTGAGCGGCTTGGGTGAAGGTTCAGAAGGGTCTCGATGTCTGACGACTTACAGAGCATTGCCGGGAGTCCAAATGTCATCCAAGGCGGATCATTTGGGTGAGCAGCAAGGCGAATGTTCAGCGCTTCGCAGACAGGTACGATGGCATTCAATACATAACCGATTTGCTGCCAAATCGCCGATTTGTCTCCATAAATGTCACTTAGGTGGCGAAACTCGGCCTCGGAGTATCCCTTACCCCATCCGGGCAGATAGAGTCCCTTGCTGACATCCATTGACTCCCACTTTTGTTGGTCAAACGCCAGGCCCCGGGCACCATTTGGATGTTCCCATGCAAGATCCGTCCGGCTCCAATCCAAAGCCATGAGATTGTAAGTAACGTAGAGGTCTGGCTCATCCGGGAAGACCGCCCTGAGATTATGGAGTGTCTGGACCGTGGCTGCGATGTGCTGATCACGGAGAGGACCGCCGGTCTTCATGTCATCCGACCAAAACACACTCTCCAGCGGGCCAATGCGAAGTCCGTAAGCGTCAAGATTTTGACGGAGCTCAGTGATGGCATTAAGTGTCCACGTCTCACCCGGCGCGAACTGGTCAAGATGTGTGACGACTCTAGGCTGCGGCGTCATTTGGCGTAGCCACTTCAGCGAAACACGGTCATTAGGGCCATACCATCGAAATGCGGTTTCCATGATGTAAACCTACCACTGTCAATGCTAAACATGCACGTGGTTGTTTGTAATCGATAGAACTCAACCAAAATGTTGACCAAAGTTATCAATTGTTACATTTATTAACCATGGTTAAATCTAGTAATTAGAACGGTTTCAATTAATGCAGCCTGCCGTTATGATGCTGACATCAAGGATCCAGACTTGATAACCAACAATAGTAGAACCTGGGGAGTGGCCTACCCTTTCCACACAGAATGGGAGGGTAGGCAACTGAAAAATTGTTAGGTTCACTGATTCATTTCCTGACAAAACCCGTGGATTCATCTGCACGGGTTGTTTTGTCTTTCAATGGCCTAATCGCGCACACGCAACGGTCCGTATCCAGCTTTCGCCACCACCCCAACATAAATGGCCAGACATCCAGACATGATCATTTCCCGGGCACGAACATCAGCCGTACAATCCATCCGTCATGGGAAAAATCAAAACGTCCGTTATTGGGTACGGCTTTGCCGGTAAGTCGTTTCACAGCTATCTGGTCACCCTCGTTCCCGAGCTTGAGCTTCACTCCATCGCAAGCCGGGATGCTGCGACGCGCGAGCGCATCGTGGCCGAGCGCGGCTGCATGGCTGTCGAAACCATCGATAATGTATGTGCTGACCCGGATGTCGACCTTGTCATCCTCGCCACGCCAACTGCCGTGCACGCCGACCAAGCCATCGCCGCACTGAATGCTGGAAAGCACGTCGTCGTCGACAAGCCGCTAACGCTCACCATGGCCGAAACCGACCGGATGATTGCTGCAGCAATGGCAAATAATCGCCTTCTTTCTGTCTTCCAAAACCGCCGCTTTGATGGCGACTACCTCACCTGCCGTAGCGTCATCGAGAATGGGTCCATTGGCGATGTCCGGTGGCTTGAAATGGCCTGGCAGGGCTTTGGTCCGGTTAATGGGTGGCGCTCGGATGCATCCCAAGGTGGAGGACGCTACTGGGATCTTGGTGCCCATCTCGTAGATCAGGCATTACAGTTCTTCCCTGAGCCCGTTGCAAGCGTTTATGCGCGCCGTAGCTTTGACTATGCGAACAGCGATACGGATTCGGAGGCGACCATTGTCATCACTTTTGACGGAGGACGCACCGCTGTCTGTGACCTCTCAGGAAACACTGCCTACTCGAAGCCACGCTTCTGTATCCATGGTTCCACTGGTACATTTGTAAAGTACGGCGTTGACCCGCAGGAGCTCGCGATGATTGCCGGGTCCATCGATGGCGGAATCGAACAGCCAGAGTCCTACGGAAAGATCTACACGAACTCCACCATCACCCCAGTCAAAACCCAGCCGGGTCGCTGGAGAAACTACTACGAAAACATCGCAGCCGCCATTCATGGAACCGCACCTCTTGCGGTGAGCATGGACAGTGTCCTCAAAGCAATGCAGGTACTCACCGCAGGAATAGAGAGCGCAAAAACAGGCAATGTTGTCCATTTCTGATTCGGTTGAACGTCAAAAGTCGATCTGGGAGCTGCTTGGCGGTACGGATGGTGGTGCTCCGGATGCATTCTCAGAGCTGGTCGACCGTTTCTATGATGGTATTGAAACCGATCCGATTATCCGCCCCATGTACCCGGATGACGACATGCCCGGTGCCCGCGAGCGCCTTGCACTCTTCCTCATTCAATACTTTGGCGGCCCCGGGATCTATTCTGAGCAACGTGGTCACCCACGACTGCGAATGCGGCATTTCCCCTACAAAGTGGATACCAAGGCAGCGGATGCATGGCTTAGCCATATGGATAGAGCCCTTGAAACTACGCCAGCGTTTGCTCCGTATATCGATGCAATGAAAGCCTACTTTCACCACACCGCGTATTTCCTGCGTAACACGGACGATGGACAATGAAGAAATTGTTACTTGCAGTCATTCCGATGATGCTTAGCATCACAGTTGCTACTGCGGACCAGACCGCAGATACGAAGTCGCTGGTAAAGAGCATTGATGCAATGTTTCAGCGGCGCTTCAAAACGAGTGATGATGGACGATTTGGTATTTCACGGATGCCTGTGCTGTCCGGGCACGAAAACATCGTGATCAGCACATCCCGTGGTACGGAAGATGACGACACGCGTGCACTGGTGAAGCGGATTAAGGATACTGGCAAACCACTCATCGTTGGCTTCGTACATATCAATCATCGGCAGGCGGACACGGCAATACGCTCCGAAGCCGCTGGAACCGTTGAAGCCATCATCGGTTACATAGATGGCAAATACACAAATCTCCGCGCGATGCGTGGCGGTGACGGACATGCTCTCCTAAAGCCATTCGTCAAACCAATCTCGGCTAAGCTAAAGGACATCGAGGCCGGAACCAGCTTCGAGATTTCATCGAAAACCGCCTATGTAGCCATCCGCCCGGTGGTCACAGACCGCTCCTGCGTGCAGTGCCATGCTGGAGTGAAGGAAGATCAATCGATGGGCGCACTGGTTTACATCGTGCCCTTCGAAGCGGTCAAGCCAACGCCAGCCCCACGCAAGAACTAAGCCCCGTTAGACACGCTCGTAGCGGGTGTTTCTGCGAACGGGAGTGTAACCCGCATCGGTAATCAGGCGCTCCATCTCGGAAATCGGAACTGCAAATGTACACCCGGCTGCGGAGACGACATTTTCTTCCATCATCGTCTGGCCGAAGTCATCCACGCCGTAGCCTAGCGAAATTTGACCGATTTTTGGCCCCTGGGTGACCCAGCTGGCCTGCATGTGCGGGAAATTGTCGAGTGCGATACGGCTGATGGCAATCGTCCGGAGGTAATCAAATCCGCTTGCCCGTAGCCCACCGAGCTCTGTGCCATCCGGTTGATAGTTCCACGCGGCAAATGCACGGAAGTGCGCTGGGCTATTGTTCAGCGAAACATCCTGGAGTTCCCGCAGCCGCACAAGGTGTTCGACGCGGTCTTCAAAGGTATCGATACTGCCATACATCATCGTTGCCGTGGAATACAAACCGACGGCATGGGCGGTTTCCATGCAGTTTAACCATTCATCAGCGGTGTCTTTGTACGGGCTAATGAAGTTACGAACCCGATCGGTGAGAATCTCAGCGCCGCCGCCAGGGATGCTCTGCAGGCCGGCTTCCTTGAGGCGGGTCAGCGTCTCATGCATGCTCAGCTTGCTGATTTTTGCGATGTAAATGAGCTCAGCCGGCGAGAAGCAGTGGCGGATGATGTGTGGGAATTCATCCCGCATCCACGACAGAAGGTCTTCATACCACTCGAGTTTGAGCTTTGGATTTAGGCCACCTTGCATCAGCATTTCAACGCCACCTACGGCCGAGAGCTCCGTCAGTTTTTGATGAATCTCTTCTTTGGTAAGGACATAGGAATCAGGCGCATCGGAGCCAGGTGTGCGGTAAAAGTTGCAAAATGAGCAGCGTACCCAGCAGACATTGGTGTAGTTGATATTGCGACTGACGATGTAAGTGACATCGTGGCCGGGAACAAGACGCTGCCGGACAACATCCGCAAGCATCGCGAGGTCAGCGAGGTTTGGGTGATGGAAAAGCCTCAGCATTTCATCAGGAGTGATACGAATATTGTCAAAGACCTTATCCGCGATATCGCTGATATCACTCTCCGGTCCCCGCTTGGTAAGTGTAGTGGTTGGAAGTGCGGTCGCCGTGGTCATAGTCCTATCCTTTTCCCTTGAATCGTCCTTTGTTATACCCTTTTTGCCCGCTTGACTGCCTCCAGCCGATGACCGATTCAACGACTGCAATTCTCAGAAAAGAGGCTGGGTTTCAAATATCAAGACAATCGCCGGAACTATTTACTCATGAGTAAAGTTATTTAGATTATGATAGCACTACAGGAGATAAATCCATGGTAACCCTACGTCCATCCCTCGAACGCGGCATCATCGATCGCGGCTGGCTCAAAGCGCATCACAGCTTTTCGTTTGCAAACTACCAGGACCCAAAGCATGTCCATTTTGGCCCATTGTTGGTCATTAATGAAGATCACTTTGCCCCGGGGCGTGGCTTCGGGATGCACCCTCACGAAGACATGGAAATCGTCACGTATGTCATCGCAGGTGGCCTCAAGCACGAAGACTCCACCGGCGGCGGCGGGACGCTGTTACCGGGGGATGTCCAGCGGATGAGCGCCGGGACGGGTGTTCATCACTCAGAATTCAATGGATCAGACACGCAATGGCTGCATCTCCTACAGCTCTGGATTATCCCTAAATCGAAGGGAATTACGCCGCGCTACGGGGAAGCCCACTTCACCGATGCTCAAAAGCATAACCGCCTGCAGGCGATTGCCAGCCGTGATGGCCGCGATGGTTCTCTGCAAATCCATCAGGATGCCGAAATCTACGTATCCATTTTGGATAACGCACAGCTCAGCCACCCGCTTGGAGCCGGGCGCATCGCCTACCTCCAGCTCATCAACGGTAACCTGACCGTCAACGGTGAAATGTTGACCAATGGGGATGCTGCAAAGCTCCGTGATGAGGCCAGCGTTGAGATTTCGGGTAGCGGACATTTCCTACTGTTTGATCTTCCCACACAAGCCTAAGCTTTGATCGTTTAGTGTTACAAACCGGCCCGGTAACCCTACCGGGCTTTTTTGTGCCTTGAAAGGCTTGACACAACCGCCTGAACAGGAGAAAGTGACCCAATTATGAATGCGCTTTCCCTCTTAATTCCCGCCGTAGCCCTCGCATCAACGCTCAGCCCCACCGGCCAGCAGCGCGCCCAGGCAACGACGCGGGGCGCTGCCAGCGGCGCCCCTCTCGCCCTCTCTACCATCACGCCCCGCCAAATTGGCCCAGCAGTGACCAGCGGCCGCGTCATTTCCATCGCCGTCCACCCAACCGACAAAACCACTTGGTATGTCGGCGCAGCCTGCGGCGGCGTCTGGAAGACAACCAACAACGGCACTACCTTCACGCCAATCTTCGACAATGAAGCGTCGTATTCCATCGGGACTATTGCCATCGACCCGAAACGCCCGAATATCGTCTGGGTCGGCAGCGGTGAAAACAATGCCCAGCGAAGTGTTGGCTGGGGGGATGGCGTCTACAAGTCGGAAGATGGTGGGCGCACCTGGAAGAACATGGGCCTCAAGTCCAGCGAACACATTGGCAAAATCGTCGTCGACCCACGCAACCCGGACACCGTCTGGGTTGCCGCACAGGGCCCGCTTTGGAGCGCCGGCGGCGAGCGGGGTCTCTACCGCACAACGGATGGCGGCAAGACGTGGAAGAACATGCTCGCTGTTTCGGAAAACACCGGCATCTCCGATTTCCTCATCGATCCACAGAATCCTGACATCCTGTACGCAGCCAGCTGGCAGCGACGACGGCAGGTGTTTACTTATATTGGAGGCGGAAGTGAGAGTGGCATCCACCGCTCCACGGACGGCGGCGCGACGTGGACCAAGCTCCGAGGCGGTCTCCCCGGCGGTGAAATGGGGCGTATTGGATTAGCGGCATCTCCCGCAAACCCGGCGTACATCTATGCAACTGTCGAAGCGCAGGCGGGCGCAAGCGGAACCTACCGCACAACCGACCAGGGCACGTCGTGGGAGAAACGCGGCGATTTCGTCGCGCAGGGGATGTACTACGGCCAGATCATTTGCGACCCGGTGGATGCCGAGCGCATTTACATTTTGAGCGTCTCAAAATGTAAATGCGCTCGGCATCCACCGGGTCGCAAATGATCTGGCCGTAGTACATACCCTGTGCGACGAAATCGCCGCGTTTCTCCCACGTCGTGCCCTGGTCGGTTGTGCGATAGGTTCAGCT
>JBJTQN010000223.1:0-6854 GCA_046075665.1 Armatimonadota bacterium
GTGCGGGTTCGAATCCCGCCTTGGGCATCATTTCCGGTCCAACCTCAGCACACACACATCATACGACCAATACGCCACGCAAACAGGTCAATCGCGGTAGACTGTAACATCGCATTTTTGTGTGAAACTTCGTGAGGTGACGCTGTGGCGGTTACGTTCGACTCTTCAAAAGATACCGATGTTGTGGTTATTGGTGGTGGACCTGGTGGATACCCGGCAGCTATTCGGGCTGCGCAACTAGGTGCACGCGTAACCATTGTTGAGGCTGACAAGCTTGGCGGTACCTGCCTCAACTGGGGATGTATACCAACCAAGACGATGATTGCATCGGTTGCGGCGCTACACACGTTAAAGCACGCTGCAGACTTTGGCCTTGTTGCGGAAAACGTAGGTTTTGATTTCTCCAAAGTTATGAGTCGCAAGGATGCCAACGTGAAGAAACTCGTGGGTGGCATTGGCTACTTGATGAAGAAGAACAAAATCACTCATATCCAAGGGTTTGCTTCTTTTGTTGATCGATCAACGGTGCTGGTAACGAAGTCCGATGGCACGACGCAAACGATCGCAGCCAACAACGTAATTATTGCCACTGGTTCTGTACCTACCAAACTTCCGATTCCCGGACTGGATTCGGCGGACATTTGGCACGCCAATCATGAAGCATCCAAACGTGTTGTCGATGGAACGATTGCAGAAGGAGCGATTTGGTCATCGAACGAGGCAGTTACGGCCAAGCGCGTTCCGGAGCGACTCGTTGTCATTGGTGGTGGTGTTATTGGTGTTGAGTTTGCATACACCTACGCTGGCCTCGGGAGCAAAGTAACTGTCCTTGAGTTCATGCCCAGAGTTATTGCAAACCTTGATGCGGATCTCGGAACTGAGCTTGCGAAAATTCTTAAGAAGCAGGGCGTCGACCTCAAGACCGACGTCAAAGTTACATCCGTGTCAGACAACGCAGATGGTGGCAAGACTGTGACATTTGAAGGCAAGGACGGCACGGTTGGAAGTCTTGATGCCGATGTTGTATTGGTCGCAACAGGGCGGACCCCATTTACGGATGGCCTTAACCTTGAAGCCGCCGGTGTAACGTTAGGCTCGGATAAAGGAAAGCGTGCCATCGCCGTTGACAACACGATGAAGACACCTGTATCGGGTGTCTATGCTATCGGGGATGTAGTTGGTTCCGGACTTGCGCACACGGCTACTGCCGAAGGCCTGGTTGCAGCTGAAAATATTTGTGGTCATGAAGAAGTCATGAACTACAGAGCGATTCCATCCTGCATTTACACGGAACCTGAAGTTGCATCCGTTGGTCTGTCCGAAGAAGCTGCACGACAAGCGGGTTATGATGTTCAGGTAGGGACATTTACGTTTCAAAATCTCGCCAAAGCGATGGCAATCAACGAGCGGGATGGCTTTGTCAAGGTTGTTGCGGACAAAAAGTATGGTGAGCTACTTGGATTCCATATTATCGGACCGCACGCTACGGACTTGATTCACGAAGGCGTCGTTTCAATACAACTTGAAAACACCGTCAAGGAATTAATGAAAACTGTGCATGCACATCCTTCACTGGCTGAAGCCATTGGCCAAGCAAATGAGGATGTTCTTGGAATGGCGATTGACAAAGGCTAGAGCGGTTAATGGCGACGGTTTGGACAAGGATTCCTCGTAGCGATGGGTGATGTGATTGGTATTGTTCCTGTAGCCGGCTTCGGAAGCCGGCTAAAACCGCTTACCAACCTAATGCCCAAAGAACTCCTCCCTGTTGGGCGTCACTTAATCGTTGAGCGCGTAGTTTCTGAGCTTCGTGCATCGGGGATCTTGGATTTAATCTTTATTGTGTCGCCACAAAAACTCGGAATATTCTCGGCGCTCATTGGGAACGGCGAGAAACTCGGTGTTCGGATTACATATGCTGTTCAGCAGCAGATGGGAGGCCTTGCCGACGCAGTTTCGAGCGCAGAGCCGTTTATCAAATCTGGCAGTAGGATTCTGATTGCATTAGGTGACTCGTTTTTCACCGGCAGTTATGACGGAAGTGTTGTAAATCGGATGCTGGCTACGCAACAGAACGGCGCAATTGCAACGAGGGTAGTCAATTTGAACATGGTTTCCCGGTACGGGATTGTGGCAACGCATCCATCGACCAACGAAATCTCGCACATAGTCGAAAAGCCTTCTCCTGAAAGTGCACCTTCGCAGCTGGCAGTCTGTGCACGCTATCTCGTAGACACATCCATTTTTGACGTTATTCAACGTACAAGACCAAGCGATGGAAGCGAACATCAGTTGACCGGTTGCCTTAACGAATGGATTTATTCCGGGCATTCGGTGATAAGCGTCCCATTAAGAGATAACGAAACGCGGCACGATGTTGGTAACTTCGATACGTATTATGCGTCTATTGTGCAGTTGGCACTGGAAGAAGCATCCGACCGGACTCAACTCGAACGGATACTAAAGGAGTATTTGCAGTGAAAGGCATTATTATCGCAGGTGGAGCCGGTACGAGACTTCGTCCACTAACGTATACGCGCCCTAAGCCGCTGATTCCAGTCGTCAATCGACCATTTCTTGAATATCAGGTCGCGTGGCTGCGTAAGTACGGCATTGATGAAGTAATCTTTTGTACAAACTACATGTCCGATGCCATAGCTGCTCACTTCGGTGATGGCAGTAGCTTTGGCGTTCGAATGCAATATGCGATCGAGACTACGCCGCTTGGTACGGCTGGCGCAATCAAAAATGCTCAGTTGCTGGCTGGGAACGACACTTTTGTTGTGTTGAATGGGGATGTTTTAACTGATTTTGACTTGGATTCCATTGTGTCCTTTCATCGGACGATGGGGTCCATCTCAACCCTTACCTTAAAGGAAGTTCCAAGCCCAAGTCCCTATGGTGTGATCGATACCGACCATACGGGTAGAGTTTTGGAATTCCGCGAGCCAACAGAATCTATTAAAAAAGCTCTCGCAAGTGCGACGCATCTGGAAACCACCGGAGTTGACTACATCAATGCAGGCATCTACATTATGGAACCTGAAGCCCTTGAGCATATTCCTACAGGGCGGCCTGTCTCAATAGAGCGCGAGACCTACCCACTCCTATTGCAACAAGGTGCTCCGGTGTATGCGACAGCCAGGGAAGGTTTCTGGCTTGATATTGGTCGGCCGGCGCAATACCGGCAGGCAACGAATGCTATCCTAACGCGGGAAATAGCGGTAGATCCTCCTGGAGCTTGGGATGTAGCAGGCTATTGGAGTGAAGACGGAGCTGAAGTGAATCCGACTGCACATATTGCTCCCACAGTTCACATTGGCACGAATGCACGCGTTCACAGTGGTGCATCCGTAACCGGTAACTCTGTAATCGGTAGAAACTGCCGAGTCGGTACCAGCACGACGCTTACAGATGTGATTTTGGAGTCAAATGTGCTCGTCGGAGATGGTTGTCACCTTGAAGGTGTCATTCTAGATGATGGTTGTCACGTTGAAGACGACGTCATTATCAATATTCCATCAGTTTATGCTGCTGGTACTGTTTTGCGTAAGGGGACCCGTATTGTCAGCTCAGCGGACTAACAGTGTAATTCCGATGGCAAATCTTGCCGCTCAGCACACAAGTCTTCAGTATGAAATCGAAGCAAATGTGCTGCAAGTGTTGCGCTCTGGCGGATACATCCTGGGTGATGTCGTGTCGTCGTTTGAGTCAACCATTGCGGACATGTCCGGGACATGCAATGCAGTTGGAGTTGGTAATGGCACAGATGCACTCTTACTCGCCTTGATGGCGGCCGGAGTTGGCCCGGGTGATGAGGTCATTACTTGTCCATTCACCTTTGTAGCAACGGTTGAAACGGTAGTGCTTCTCGGAGCCAAACCGGTCTTTGTCGATATCGATCCGGTTAGTTACACAATGTCGACGGAACAGCTGGAAGTCGCAATCACGCCAAAAACTAAAGTCGTTTTGCCCATACATTTGTTTGGTCAGATCTCCAATATGATGGAAATCAATGCTATTGCTTCACGGCATGGACTTGTAACTATTGGTGATGCTGCTCAAGCTATCGGCGCGAAACAACACGGCGACAAGCTAGGTGCCACGGCAGATATATCCACGCTGAGCTTTTACCCTACAAAAAACCTAGGCGCGGCTGGTGATGGTGGAATGGTCATAACCAATAGTGACCATTTTGCTGAGAAAATAAGACTGCTTAGATTTCATGGATCAAAGGGGACTTATGATTATCGTGACGTGGGTGTATGTAGCCGATTGGATGCAATACAAGCTGCTGTATTGTCTGCCAAGGTAGAGATGCTTCCTACATGGACTGAAAAACGACGTACACATGCGGAATATTATCTAGCAGAATTATCCGACATCGACTCGATAAAGCTCCCAGCAACGTTGCCAGGCAACTATCATACTTATCACCAGTTCACGATATCGGTGATGAATGGTAAACGGGATGCTCTAAAGCAGCATCTCATGGAACACGGAATTATGTCGGGCATTTTCTATCCCGTGGCACTTCATTTAGCACCTGCATATGCCGATATTGTCTCTGGACAAGTAGGTCAGTTTCCCTTTTCAGAAGCCGCCTGCGCTGAAGTTTTGTCTATTCCAGTGCACCCGGACTTACATGAAGGTGATTGTGCCGTTGTCGCGGACGAAATTCGCGCGTTCTGGAGATAGTCATGAAGGCAATGGTATTGGGCGCTGGCCTCGGAAGTCGTTTGGATCCTCTTACACGGTCTGTTCCTAAACCAATGGTGCCCGTCGTAGGGAAACCAGTGCTTGGACATATACTCGACCACCTCAGGCAAATAGGCGTGCGTGATGTTATTGTCAACGCACAGTACTTGAACAATGTCCTTGCAGCGAAAATCGGTGATGGTTCTGCGTACGGTGTAAACGTTACACTTGCGATTGAAACCGAGCTCTGCGGTGATGCAGGTGGACTAAAACGTGTTCAATCTTTTTTTGATGACGGATCCGGAGAGCCATTCTTGGTTATTGGCGGTGATGACCTAACGGACATCGACCTTGAAGCGCTGGTCAAATTTCACATTGATCGAAACGCCGTAGCCACAATGCCCGTAAAGCGCGTTTCCGATACGAGTCAATTTGGAATTGCCGTGGTTGGTGACGATGGACTCGTACATCGGTTCCAAGAAAAACCTAAACCAGAAGAGGCATTTAGTAATCTGGCAAACACCGGTATGTATGTGTTCAGTCCTGAAGTTTTTAGTCATATTCCTGAAGGGCAATTTTATGGAGTCGGAAACAACGTTCTCCCAGATTTGCTTTCGAAGGGACTCCGGGTTGCTGCAATGGAGACGACTCGTTACTGGATCGATGTGGGGAATGTAGCCGTATATCGACAAGCACAACGAGATGTTATCGATGGGCTTGTTCACGCCGAACTTCCAAATGGAGCACAACGCATTGGCGACTGTGTAATCTGCAAAGGTGCAGTTGTCGAAGGAACGATTGAAGATCATACCGTTGTTGGCCACCGAGCCGTGATTGAAAAGGGAGCCGTCGTACGAAACTCAATTTTGTGGGATGATGCCGTCGTAAAGAGTGGAACAACACTTGAAAACTGTATTGTGGGTGAAGGAGTCACAGTATCAAGCACTCATACAATCTTTGGTGGCAACATTGTCGAAGGTAAACGCCCAACAGCGTAGGTTTTTCCTTGACATCTAATGCTTAGTCCATGTTATTGTCGCAGTGGGGGACGATAACATGGACGAAGACTTCATTTGCCCGATGGTGTGGAAATGGTCTGACATCTTCGACAAGTTGGTGAAACAGTGGATGCAACATCCTGATCACGATGAGATTCCTGAACCACCTCACATGCTGGCTGCGAATGCTACTGACAACTCACGTCGGCAAAGGTGGCTCGACACAGTAGAGTGGGCAGAAAAGTACTCGATGCAGATTCCAGAGTTGGATGAGCACGAGAAGCATTACAGAATCTAGGTAAGAACATTGCCACGACGTGGCGTACGTTGTTGGTGCATATTACAATAGGAATGTAGCCGCCCGTAGCTCAGTGGATTAGAGCGTTGGCCTCCGGAGCCAAAGGTCACAGGTTCGAATCCTGTCGGGCGGACTTACTTTTCTTCCAATAAGTTACGGGCATTTTCGAGTGAGATAGCATCCGTTTTACCCGAGAGCATTCTTGCCATCTCACTAATTCTTGTTTCACCCCGTACATCAGTGATGGTGACGCTCGTCATTCCATCCATCACAGATTTCTCAATAACAAACTGCTGTGATGCTGCTGCTGCGACTACTGGTAAATGTGAAATACATAAGACCTGTCCGTAGCGCGATAAATCTCTTAGGGTCGCCGCTACCGAATGGGCCGTTTTACCACCGATGCCCGCATCGATCTCATCGAAAACATAGACGGGAGTTTCATCCACAAATGCTAATTCTGCCGTTAAAGCGAGGAGAACCCTTGACATTTCACCACCAGATGCGATTCGCCCCAGGAGTTTTGCTGGTTGTCCAGGGTTAGGCGCAAACAGAAACTGAATGTTCTCATTACCTGTCGGCGATGCATCACAATCCGTAACTAAGAGATCGAATGTTGCATGAGGCATCGCAAGCTGATGCAAATAACTTTCGATACGTCTACAAAATGCGGGTCGGGCTTCTATTCGTGCATCCGTAAGAGTTCGTGCAGCCAAGCAATAATCTGCCCATGCCAATTCTACCGCTTGTTCCAGTTCACCCTGTGACTCCGTGATTGAACTGAGTTCGCTCAATCTTGCTGCTGCTTCATCACGAAACGCATGTACATCCTCAATAGACGAACCATACTTTCGCAACAA
>JBJTQN010000224.1:0-11947 GCA_046075665.1 Armatimonadota bacterium
CCAGCCTGACCATCCAGCATCAAGTCAAGGTAACCCTTTATAGCCGTGAGTGGCGTCCGCAATTCATGTGAGACTGTCGAAACGAACTCTGTCTTCATCCGGTCTACTTCCGTTTCACGGGTAACATCGCGAAGAGTGATAATGCGCCCAAGCCATTCGGCACCAGCTCCAGGCGCGGTCTCGGCCCGTACTCCTACACTCGCGACGCGAATGATGCGTGTGCGTTCACCACTGAGATAAACCGTCATCAGGAGGTTTGCGTGCGGGGTACGCACGAGGTCACGTAACCGCGTGATAACGGTAGGAAGGTCTTTAACATGCCGGAACAAGTGCCTAGCTGCAGACATAAACGACTTGCCAAGGAGCCGATTGCCTTCTGTTTGAAGGATTTGCAGAAATGGTTGGTTGACAATCGTAAACACTGCGTTGCTATCAATGAACGCGATGCCATCTTCCGTCGTATTCAGGACAGCTTCAACCCGCTTTGTAGCAGCATCCAAGGCCAGATTTCGGTTAACAAGCTCTTGTTCCCGTCGGATGATGGCACTTGCCATACTTCTGAATGCACGCCTGAGGTCACCGATTTCATCTGGCGGATCCAGCGTGACATCGAGGAGTCTTTCGTCCGCACCCAGTGTCTCGATGTTTACGGCGGCCTCTGTTAGTCCGATGAGCGGTCGTACGAGACTGTATGCAACGATGCGCCCGATTGTTAGCGCAAGCAGAACCGCTAGGGTAGGAAACGCAATAAACGATGCATTTCGTAACATGTCAGCTCTTGTCGCCGCAACAAGGTCGGCATCCCGTACCTTACCTGTAACTGCGACCAGATTGTCTAGTGCAATCTGTGTTTTCGTAAAGCTGTTACGTGATGGGATTGCTGCATCAGCAGGAAAGGTTGCCTTTATAAAGTCAGCTGCCGATTGATCTGCTGGAATGAACAGCTTCTCAACGGTAGGATCCGGATTGTCCTGAAGCCACTGACGAATTCCGATAGAAGCCATCCGGTATTCATCGCGGGCACCTTCCTGTGTCCGGCGAACACGGTTTGGTGGTTCTAGAGCCCGCTGAAACACTATTTCTCTGTAGTCCATAACAGCGCTCCGCATCGAGGTGCAGCGATTATAGAGATCCAGGTGAACATCGTATGTGATGCGGTACCTGTCCAAGGTAACCCAGAGGTACATAGGGACAAGGAGACCCGCGACGACGAGAACGAACAGCGGGATGGCATAACTGAACATCAGGCGGCGCGCAAGCCGTGATGACTTCGGGACCAGCTGTCGGGGTTTGGGCATTACGTCAACAAATGTTCGAGGCCATACGCCAGACCTGTTCGACCTATGGACTTTCGCACTGCAAGGACGACGCCAGGCATAAAGCTAGTTCTGTCTATGGAGTCATGGCGTATCGATAGGCGTTGCCCAGGAGCACCAAAGATTACTTCCTGACTGGCGACATAGCCTGGGAGACGCACCGCATGAACCGGCACAGAGCCAAAAGCCATTCCGCCACGGGCACCCTGTACTGCCTCAAAAGCTCCTGCCGGCAGTTGAGCTGGAGCCGCGGTGCGGCTGTCGTGAATCATTTGAGCCGTCTTCATCGCCGTTCCGCTGGGAGCATCCACTTTCCTCTCGTGGTGGTATTCAATTACTTCGGCATCCGGGAGATACTTTGCGGCAATCGCAGACATTTGCATCATAAGAACCGCACCAATTGCAAAGTTGGGAATAACAAGAACGGGTACACCGAGCTCCCGAGATCTGGCATCGAGAGTCGCTAGCTGCTCAGTCGTCAATCCTGTTGTCCCGACCACGGGGATGACGCCACAGTCAAGGGCTGTCATGATATTCCGGTAGGCTGTCTCAGGCACAGTGAAATCAACCATCACTTCAGCCTTTGACGTAACGAGTGAATCTGCAAGTTCGTCACCAACCTCAATCTTTGCGACCACTTCCATGTCTGGTTCACCGGTTACCGCACGTACAACTTCGCTTCCCATCCTACCGAGGTAGCCGGTCACGGCAACACGCATCATTCTGTCTCTCCAAAAGGTCCAAGTGCCACCACGGCTGAGTCGTCCAATGTCTCTGGCAAGTACTTTTCTGCTGCTGCATGCACATCAGCAAGCGAAACGCGGTCAATCCTTGCAACAACTTCATCGAGGGGGGTGATTTCGTTATATGTAAGCAGCGCTTTTCCAAGTCGCGTCATTCGACTGGACATAGATTCCTGCCCCATGATCAATGCACTGCGAAACTGCGTCTTTGCTCGCGCCAGTTCACCTTCCTCTACACCTGCACCACGTAACTTGGCGAACTCTGTTTGGATGACATCCAGACAGAGCTCGAAGGACTCCATCGATGTGCCGCCATACGCACCGGTCACGCCGATTTCATCGTATGGTTGGACATATGACCCGATGGTATAGACTAAGCCACGCTTTTCGCGGATTTCCTGGAAAAGCCGAGAACCCATACTGCCTCCAATGATGCAGTCGAGCAACATTGCTGCGTAGCGATCATCAGCGCGGTGTGTCGGTCCGGTTTGTCCTAGGCAGAAGTGAACTTGCTCAGTATCTTCGGCGACAAACTTCTTTCCCCTAAACACATTTGGAAGTGCAAGCGCCGTGCGCTCAACGCCTCGGCTCAGGTGTCCCATGGATGCAGCGATCTGCTCAACGACAACATCATGATTGACATTTCCCGAAAGAGCCACGGTGATCCGACTACCTTGGTAACGCTCCGCCATTAGCTTTCGCAGGTGCTCAGGTTCAGCCGATGCTACGACATCAGCGCGACCGATTACGGGCACGCCAAGTGCATGTTTAGGAAACAGCGTCTCTGCAAAGATATCGTGAATGAGGTCTTCCGGGTCATCATCCCGTTGCTTAATCTCCTCTAGAACAACACCGCGCTCCCGGTGGGTTTCCTCAACTGGAAAGAGCGGATCGGTCAACATGTCAGAGAGAATATCGATTGCCGTAAACACATCCGCTGCAAGCGTTCGCATGTAATAGCACGTATGTTCCCGGTCTGTGAATGCGTTCATATACCCACCGATGGCATCAACTTCATCGGCTATCTGCTTCGGAGATGGACGCTTTGTGGTTCCCTTGAACAACATATGTTCGAGGAAGTGGGATAAACCCTGTTCGTCATAGGACTCATCGCGGGAACCGGATTGCACCCAGAATCCTACTGCAGCGGATGCTACATGTGGAACGTGTTCAGAAACGATGCGAAGGCCATTTGGCAGCATTGTCAGTTGGTAGTTTTCAGTCATTCGGACCTAATCGGTTGTAGATATTGCTAGTGTAGCGGTGATTGCCTGCACGATGCAATTGACGGTGTTGGTGACCCTGTCAAATGCATCGGGCGGGTCCTTATCATCGCGCAATGATGGGATATGGATGAACAGTGTTGGGCAATCGCTGTGATAGTGCCGGGCAAGGAAATATGTGTGATTGCACAAAAACGACCCGGCTGACAGGGACACTATAGTCCGTGCATGGCTGTCATCCACCGGGACATTTTGCGCAAGGTCATGAACATCGAGGTTGCTGAAGTAGGCTGATGGTCCGTCTTCAACAATTCTGGTTGGTTCAACGACAAGTCCATCGTTATCCGGAATTCGAAAGTCATCATGGTTGAGAGCAACAAGCTCGAGACGCACAACTTCTTCAGGACCTGCTTCGCCGAGCAGGATGATGGCATCTGGAGAGTGTTGATAAGCGAGCTGATTTAGCGATTGGAAAACCGTGGTCCTCCGGACAGGGAGGATACCAGTACAAAGGCGTGCTGATGGCAGAGAAAGCCGCCCCAGAATCGTGGCGGATGCATTAACAGCTGAGTCCCCAAATGGCTCGAAGGCGGTAACCAGTACCACCTTCGTCAGTTCATCCACTACTTGCCAAGCTTTCGCAGGTTTTGTAGACAGCGATCAATGCCATCCAGAGCAGGGAGGGCTTCATCTTCGTATTCGACGATGTACCACTTGGTACCACCTGTGGTTTCGCAGACATCGAAAATCTCAGCAAATGGAACATCGCCTTCACCAACTGGCGGTGCATAGCTTTTGTTTGCGACGTCGTAGTCTTTGAGGTGTACTGTGGTTGCACGTCCTGGGTAGGCCCGCAGGAAGGGGAGTGCATCGCCGCCGCCAGACAAGGCATTGCCAGTATCGAACTGCATAATTACGGATGGATCTGCATTGCCAAAGAAGACATCCCATGGCAACTCTGTCTCACCATCCAGCACTTTGAACTCTTTGTCATGGTTGTGGTAGCCGGTTCGCAGGCCATGTGGAGCGAGTTCCACGCTGATTTGCGTTAGATCTAGCGCCGCTTGTTTCCATTCAGCATTCGTTGCTGCGGGCAACCACGGAACAATCAGGAACTCATTTCCAATGGTTTTTGCGAATTCAATTGAAGCCTTAATTTGGTCACCTTGGAGCGTTTCGATTCCAACATGGGCTCCGGCGACCCTAAGGCCTTCAGCATCCAGCCAGTTGCGGATTTGCTGGGCGCTGTGGCCATACCAACCAGCGAATTCGACTCCATCGAAGCCCATTGCCTTGATCTTGGCCAATGTGCCGGGAAGATCCTGTTCTGCTTCGTGACGGACACTGTAAAGCTGCACTGCAATCGGAAGGTTTGACATAACATTAGGCCTTTCTACGTCGGCGGAGAATCTCATCGGTGAGGACACCCGCCATAATCACGGCGCCAGTGACGGCGAATTCAAGCGATGATGGGATATGCAGGAGTGTTACAAGGTTTTGCAGGACACGGAGAAGGGTTGCTCCAAGAACTACGCCTACAACGCTGCCTTCTCCGCCGCGGAGGCTACAGCCACCAAGGACAGCTGCGGCGATGCCATAGAGCTCGTAGCTGTTACCGTGTGTGGCAGGACCAACGGTGTTTGTAAAGAATGCAAGCAAAATGGATGCGACACCTGTGAGGACCCCACAAATGATGTAGGCCTTCATGATCACGCTGTTTGCATTGATTCCGGCATAGCGAGCAGCATCTTCGCTTCGCCCCACTGCAATAAGGTGCCGCCCGAAGACGCTTCGATGCAAAACGACCCATAAGATTGCGGCAACCAGTATTAGCAACCAGAACGTGTTCGGAATACCCAGTGTGTTACTATTGGCGATAGGCGGGAGCCATTCAAAGCCCTTTGCCATCCCAAAGCCCTTTGTTTCATCATTCGCGACCGTGCGCGCGATACCCCGGTACACAAGCAAGCCACAGAGCGTCACCAAAAATGGCTGAAGCTTGACCTTTGTGACCAGGATGCCATGGAGCACTCCAATAGCCGCACCCAGCCCGACGGTGATAAGCACTGCCATCACCGGTGGCGTTCCACGCTCCAGCAACATCGCAATCGCAACGCCGAGCAATGCGAACACAGAACCTACGGAGAGATCGATACCTCCAGTGATAACAACAAAGGCGAGACCGAGGCTGAAGATTCCATAGATGCCCGTGAGGCGTGCCATGTTTTGCAGATTTTCAGGTCGTAAAAAGTTTGGATTTTGAGCGCTGGTCATCAGGCAGAGAAGGACTAGAAGTCCAAAAATTCCCAGCTCTTTACGGGCAAGAAATGTCTTTAGGGATGCCTTGTTAGTCATGATGTACAGCCAATCTCAAAATGGATTCCTCCGTTGCGTCGCTGCGTGGAATGCTTCCTGTTACTTCACCATTACGCAGCACCAGGACACGATCTGAAATCCGGAGGACTTCCTCCATGTCACTGGAAATCACCAGCACCGCTACGTTCTCGGCCGCGAGTGCACGAATCAGTCGGTAGATTTCGTCCTTTGCACCGACATCGATGCCACGGGTTGGTTCATCAAAAACCATCACCTTGGGAGACAACGCTAGCCAACGGGCGAGAACAACCTTTTGTTGATTTCCACCAGATAGGTTTGCAGCCGCCATTTCAACCGTAGGTGCCTTCACCGTCAGAGCACTCGCACGTTCCTGTGTAACCCGATTTTCGTGTGTACGGTTCACGAGGCCGGCGTGCTGCATGTTGGCAAGATCAGGCAACGATATGTTTTCGCGGATGCTGAGTGAGACGACCAAACCATGATGTCGCCGGTCTTCGGGAACCAGGTAAAGGCGGTTTGCGATTGCCGTTTGTGCGCTGTTGATTGACAGGTTCTTTCCGCTTAGCGTGATGGTCCCCGTTACAGCTGGCGTGATACCAAAGAGTGCTTCCGCAAGCTCTGTTCTTCCAGCTCCGACAAGCCCGGCCATCCCGACAATTTCACCGGCACGCAACGTAAATGTTGCAAGTCCCGTTGGATGGCGCAGTGTCGTTAATTCTTTGACATCGAGGACGACATCACCAGGTGTATGCGGCACGTAGGATGTATCATCGGCAATCTTGCGACCGACCATGGCAGCAACCATCCGGTCGTGGGTGAGCTCGTCTTTTGCCAGTTCACCTGCATTGTTACCATCCCGAAGTACGACAGCACGGTCGGCAACAGCGGTAACTTCACCGAGGCGATGTGTGATGTAGACAACTGCAACGCCTTGCGACTTCAATTCACGAATGAGATCGAGAAGCGTCGCTGTTTCCGTTGGCGTTAGCGAGGACGTTGGCTCATCAAGTATCAGAATCTTCGCATCCTGAGCAAGGGCCCGGGCGATTTCGATCAGCTGTCGATGCGCAATTGGCAAGCTTGACAGCGGTGTCGTTGGATGGACATCAAGGCCCACGCGCTTGGTAGCCTTAGAAGCGATGGCATGCATCGCCGGTACATCAAGCATCCCTAGCTTGCGCGATTCGCGCCCGAGGTTAATGTTGCCAGCAACGTCAAGGTTGTCCAGAACAGATAGTTCCTGGTGAACAAATGCGATACCCAGCTTGCCTGCATCCGCAGGACTGACTGGTTTGGCTGGTGTTCCTCCGATGTTTAGTGTGCCGCTGTCAGGCTGGACGACTCCGCCGAGGACCTTCATCATCGTGGACTTACCTGCTCCGTTTTCACCAAGGAGTGCGACAACCTCCCCAGGCATCACGGACAGGGAAACATTGTTTAAAGCTATCACTCCGGGATATCGCTTGGATATCCCGGACATGACCAGTGCGGGGACAAGACCTGACAACGTCAGCTCTTGCCTGTCAACTTTTTGAGCTCTGCCCAGAAGGTATCAACATCCGATTGCTTGATAACCTTGGTCGGGACGATAATCTGCTTGTTCTCAGGAATCTCGGGTTTCTCACCCTTGAGCAGTGCGGACATCATCTTTACAGACTGATAACCAAACTCATATGGCTGCTGAACAACCGTTCCCGCAACGTGGCCGTCTTTGATGGCTTGAAGCGTCTCATCCTGCTCATCAAATGCAACAATCTTAATCTTCCCAAGCTTGCCAGCATCCTTGAGGGCAGAAACGATAGCTGGGGTGTTGTAGGCAAAGAGACCAACCATTCCAACGATGTCAGGGTTCGCGGAAAGAATTTCGGTTACGTTTGTTTTTGCTTTTGCCTGATCAAAGTTGTCGGTACGTGTATCGACAACAGTAATGTTCGTGCCTTTCAGTGCATCCTTGACGCCCTGAATACGCTCTTTTGCATTTGCCTGGTCGGTTGTTCCAACAAATAGGACAATCTTTCCACCAGATGGGAGGACTTCCTTCACGAGCTCGCCCGCCTGTTTACCCGCGGCAACATTATTTGTGCCGATATAGACGGTGCGCTTGGATTCAGGAGCATCGGAGTCCTGAGTAATCAAGATAGCCTTGTCAGCAACTTCATTGAGATAGGTCGTCTGGTTAGCCGGATCCTTAGGAGAAATAGCAATAGCCTTTACGCCATCGGCAAGGAGACCATCGACAATTGCCTTCTGCTCCTCCGGTGTTCCCTGAGCTGGCATTTTGAACTCGACGGACACATTATCAAGCTCGCCATCCGCCTTTTGCGTACCTGCTTCTGCGATTTTCCAGAAGTCAGCAACACAGTTGGTGACAAAAGCAATCTTTGTGGATGAACCGGCATCCGCAGCCTTGTCTCCACCCGCACCAGTAGAATTACCAGTATTACACCCTGTTGCCATGCCAAACATCGCAACAGCACAAATGAGAATCCGTCGAGAAAGCAACATCAACGTCGATCTCCTAGTTTTAGTTGGACGACCGGTGGAACGCTGCGGAACCAACAGCCGAATCACCCTGAATGTTACAACACTCCATGTAGATTTCCCTTGCACTTTCCGACAACAAGATTGTGAATCGTGATTCCTATTTTGATTCACTGGGAGAAGACATTTATGACAATTCGGCAAATAACGTCATCGGTGTGCAAGTCAGCATTGTTGTGTGCAGCAGTTGCTGCATCAATTGCTGCCAATGCTGATACACAGCGACCTACGCTCTACCTCGGGGCATCGCAGCTTCGTGGTTCGCAGGAACGCTCGGTTGGGGGTCAGACAGGCTTTGTCGGGATTGCATCGATCCCATCATCGACCTCAGCCTCTCTTGCCCCGGGAATCGGCACAAACTCATATGATCTCTACGTGTCGCGATCCAGTAGCAATGGGGGAAGTTTTACGACATTTGGATTGATGCTAACCGAACGTATTCCATTAGGAGTCATGCGGGATGATGAAAACGTGGACAAGGTTCCGTACTTCGGTTTTGGTCTTGGCTTCGGAGTTACACAGGCAACTGTGAAGGGAACTGTTGGCGGAGCACCCGTTAGTTTCTCCAAGCAGGTATCCAGTCGACTCATCCGACTGTGCGTTGGACAAAACTTCGGCAAAAAGACCAGCGTCGAGTTTGGGTATTCGCTTACGCCGGGTGTTGGAGCTCTTGTCCCAAACCATGTTTCCCTCAGCGTTGGAATAAAGCTTTAGTCCATGACGGATGCTTGCGCTCGGGTTGTGGCCACAGATGGCGCTCAAAGCCATGTGTTTCAAGCCATAGCTCGAGCGCAAGAATAAGCCAGATTTTTACCCCATGTCTTGGGTAGGTCATGGCTCCATATTTGAGCCAGTCCGTGATTGCCTCCTGGCGGATAAATGGGGCAATACACGCGTCTTTAGCCAGCAATTTAGCCTCTGCCCAAGGCTTCAGTGGCCCTCGAAACCACTTCTGCACTGGTACCATCATCCCGCTCTTTGGGCGTTCAATGACACCGTCAGGTAGCATCCCCTTTACAGCATCTTTCAGCACGGCCTTCTCCCGCCGGCCATCGAGTTTGAATGCGGCTGGAACCTCAAAACCTGCTTGTACGATCCGCCTGTCAAAAAGGGGGGAGTGCGCCCTGACTCCAGTCGCATCTCCAATGTTACGCACTTTTGCCAATATATGGTCTGCGCCCTTCAATCGGACATTCATCCACATCAGTCGGTTCAGGAACGACTGCATCACCGCAGAATCATCACTCAGGTAAGGCGAGAGGAGCTGAGCCAAAGCATTGGCATCCGGTTGATGAACGGACGGTTGAAGGAGGGTTCCCAGATCATCAAAGCACTTTTGAAAGGATCTGAAGTACATCGCAGCCAGGTCATCCTGATGTCCACCATACACTTGATGCAAGACCATCGGAACGTTCTTCGGTCCGCCAAAGGTTGGATCTCCGCCTTCACCGTTAAAGATATGACTTATCCCTAGAGATGCAGCCTTCTCAAACATCAGGAGGTTGGGAGTCGTGAGTGGATCGCCAATCGGGTCATCTAGCATTGACATCACATCGGCAGTACGCTCAATCATCATTTGCTCAGTAATTTCAAGGACGTGATGCTTTGTCCCGAGGTGGTCTGCAACGCCTCCAGACCACTCGAGTTCATTCGCATAGCCATCTCCAAAATGGATGCTAATGGTGTGGACATCACCCTGATGGAGCTGTTTTACAAATGCAGCCACCAGTGATGAGTCCAGCCCACCGGAGAGAAATACACCGACCGGCTGACCGGTAAGAGGAGCAAGGTGCTCCGTAATGACATCGGTCAGCAAATCTTTGAGGCGATTGGCATACCACGCAAGCGGTTTGTCGAAGTTGTTGGCATCCAGAGGTAGTGGTGCATCCAGTGGAGCGTTTCCAATGCCATCCCAAACTACTCCCGGGCGAAGCTCTGAAACACCTGAAAACATGGTCCGGGCACCTGGTACAAAGGCACAGCACAAGTACTCTACGAGCGCACGTTCATCTAGTCTACGCGGAATATCTGCGAGCTCATCAGGGCGGGAGGCAGTGTCTACGGAGTTGCCGCGATAACGGTAGTAGACGGTCTGTTCTCCGATGGCATCCCGTGTGAGCCTATCCAAAGCTGTCTGGTGCGGATGCATCGAAAGCTGCGGTATCGCCACCGGCAACCCAAGGGCTAAACCCGGTGTCGTGGTAAGCGTAGCCCATTGGGCTCCACATATAGCCCATAAGGAGAACACCACCCATGCTGTCAAAATCATCCTCGTAGGTAATTCTCGAGGCTTCTGTGAGTCCCATATATGCCGTCTTTAAGAGTTTCGCCGGCCTGATGCCCGAAAGTGAACACATATAGCCTTGCTTAAGCCAATCCAGCTCATCGGTTGGAAGGAGTGTTTCAACGCTTGTGGAACTTCCATTTTCGACAAGAAGTTTTTGGGCCCAGGCTTGCCGAGGGCTGAGTCCGATATCAGCAATCCAGATACGGCGATCGCCAAACCACTCAGGAGTACGTAGGTTTGCTGCCGTCGAAAATGCGCTGGCGGATGCATCGTGCAGGTAGGCCACAACAAGGTTTGGGTTCCGGCCAAGCATCATCATGATGGCATCCCGGCGCTCTGCAGCCGGATATGCACCATCGGCACTGAGGATTGCACAGTTATTTTCGAAGTGAAAGCGATTCGCGACAAGCATTGCTGCTATATCAGCATTGTCCACGACCAGACAGCGGTCAAACGAATAATTCAGTAGCTCTGGCAACACGGGAGTTGGGGTTACCGTAGTCGGATTTGCATCCACTAGTCCGGCGGGCTCACCATGAATCCGAACCCATTGGTTGTAATAGTAATGGGTGAACGTCTCAAAACTCATCGGTGGTCCAGCGACTTTGCCCTGCTTGGGGCCACCCCCCGGTGTTCCTCCGACACCCATCGCGAGCATCAGTGGAACAAGCGCTACGATTCCCATTGCGGTTGCGCAGCCAGCAGATGATGGAGCAGGGAGCCGACGCATAAACTCGTAAAAAAGCTGTTTGCAAGTAAACGAGTACTTGCCACCCGAGCTGACACCAAGGATAGCCTTGTGGAAAAGCATGTCGGTAACCGCCATGTGGTTTGCATAAGCGGACGGGCGTTGACGGGATGTGCCTCCGAGTGGATCGCTCTGTACGACAAAGTCCATTTGAGGGAGTCCAGTGAATGCAAACCGGTGCAAACACGCAGCACATTTGCTCGTTGCCCGTGCGATTTTGTTCGGCGTATTACTCTGACAGTGAATGCACTTCACGAAAGACCTCCCACTGAAACAGTGTCCAAATTCGCTCACCGAGACGCCGCTTACGGTAAGCATCCGGCGACTCCACAATACCAGACAACAGCCTATCGATACTCGCTTGGCGCACTCGCTGGTCCCTGTGTCGATTTTGCGAACTTAGTTGTCGTCGCACTTTCTTACCAAGGGGGTGTTCACCTACACACCAGTATGTTGATGGAACGCCCATTCCACGTTTAGGGAGCAAGGCGATTTCTTCGGAGGTTAACTCTGCAACGAGCCGTCGAAGGAAAACCTTTTCGATTGGTCCATCAAGAATTGCCGAATCCGGAAGTGATGCCGCATTTGCTACTAGGTCGTTGTCGAAGAAGGGCGCGTGGGCATCGATTCCATGTACTTCGACAAGCTCGGTAGACCGAGGAAGGATTGTCCCTCCTCCCTTTGTGGCAAAGGTCAAATGCCGAAGTATGGTGAGCAGCGATAGATTTTGTTCGACCGGGAGGCAGGCAGAT
>JBJTQN010000225.1:0-12942 GCA_046075665.1 Armatimonadota bacterium
GGACGGCACAATTGACGAGTTGAAGGCGCGCATCGCGCATCTTGAAATCGAGCTCAGTCAACGCAATAAAATCATCCAAGATCTAAACCGTCGTGTACAGGAATCCAACGATTCAACGCAACCGACGCCTGAAATCAATGAGATTGAAGAGACGCTTCGCCGGTTGATGACCCGTATCGGGATGATTGTTCAGGGCACTAAGTGTTTGTTGATGGTCCACGACCCAGAGTCCAACGACCTCATTGCTGAGCGCCCAGCACTTGGTTTGGATGAATCGAACCTTGATGGCTTGCGTATTGCGACAACCGATGGTCTCTCCGGACATGTCTTTACATCCGGTGCGCCGGCCATTATGTACGATGCTGTCACCGATGAGTTTGGTTCGAAGGAAATTTTCAGCCAGATTGGTGTCCGTAACGGTGTTTGTGTGCCGCTGATTGTTGAAAAGCGAGATGAGGAAACCAACAAGGTTATCTACCGCAAGACGATTGGTGTCCTCCACGTCTTCAACCAGCGCTTTGGCGGCGTCTTCACAGACGAAGACGTAGCCCTTCTCGAGCGGATGAGCCGTAACGCAGCAGCAGTCATCAATACCGCAACCAAATTCCGCCGGGTTGTCGAAGAAAAGCGCGAACTTGAAGAGCAGATCAACGCACTGTCAATCGGCTTGGTGATGATTGGTAAGAACGAGCGTGTCTCACAGATGAACGCATCAGCGCGTCAGATTCTCGGTATTGCGTTGGAGGAAAGCCTGCACAACCGCCCGATGGACTCCGTTGTGTCTAATCAGGATGTCCTTAAACTTCTCCGAGAAGCAACAAACTCTGATGCTGAATTAACTGACGAAATCACCATTTCCGAGCCCGGCGCTCCGGAAAACCTGCACACCTTCCAGGTTCAATCCGCCGCCGTAAACAATGAATCCGGTGAGCGTCTTGGAACCGTGGCAATCTTCAACGACATCACCGAGATAAAAAATGTCGACAAAATGAAGACCGCCTTTGTATCCACGGTCTCGCATGAGCTTCGCACCCCGATGACGTCGATCAAGGGCTTTGTCAGCACGCTGCTGATGGACGAAGACGGCACGATGTTTGATCAAAAGGACAGAATCGAGTTCTACGGGATCATCGACAAGGAATGCGATCGTCTCCGTCGGCTTATTGATGACCTCCTGAATGTATCTCGTATCGAGGCAGGTGCGAGCATGCAGCTTGTCTTTGATACGGTAGACCTTCCTGAAGTCCTCAAGAAGACCATCACAATCGAAAACGGCAGTACGTATAAGCGTGAAACGCACACATTGTCGTTCGAAATCGATCCGGATGTCCCACAGATCATCGATGCTGACCCTGACAAGTTTGAGCAGATTCTCCATAACCTGATAGGGAATGCACTGAAGTATTCACCGGATGGTGGTGCCGTGAGAGTCAAGGCATCTATGGTTCCTGGTAATGAATTCGTGCAGTTCGCTATCTCGGATGAAGGTCTCGGAATGAGCCATGAATTCCTTAAAAGGTTTGGCGAGAAATTCGCACGGGCCGATAACCGTGATACGCGATCGATCAACGGAACCGGTATCGGTGTTTTCCTCGTCCGTAACTTTGTTGAGGGTCACGGTGGAACCATGTGGCCTGACTCTGATGGGATTGGTAAGGGAACGACGATCACCTTCACAATGCCTGTAAAGCAAAGTGGCGATCAGGACACCAATCTGTCCAGCCGGGTTGCTGGCTAACCCATAAACAACATGGCTTCCGTGAACGTCGACATCGTCGCACTCCCGCACGCAGCTGACATCCCCCTGCCAGAGTATGCAACCGCGCACTCTGCAGGTATGGACCTACGGGCGGCCATCACGGAAGCCATCACTCTAAAACCCGGCGAGCGCCGGCTCATTCCAACGGGAATCGCCATCGCTCTCCCATCGGGCTATGAAGCACAGGTCCGCCCTCGGTCGGGCTTGGCCCTCAAATTTGGTATCGGGATGGTCAACGCACCTGGCACCATCGATGCCGACTATCGTGGAGAGGTTGGCGTGCTTCTGGTCAACCACGGACAGGATGACTTCGTGATTAACCGCGGTGATCGTATCGCTCAGCTGGTTATTGCAAGCTACACACGGGTTTCGTGGGTAAGGCAGGACGCTCTGGATGAAACAGAGCGGGGCCGTGGAGGCTTTGGGCACACTGGAAAATCCTGACGGCAGGGCACCAACGCTTGCTGAAATCAATCTATGCAAGCTGCGCGGGCAGTCATCCGTAGCCATCGCACTTGCACAACAACGGCTTGAGTCCATTCCCGATTGTGCCACCACACATGCACTCCTCGGTGACCTCTATGAAAACGCAGGTCATATGGCCGATGCGCGACACCACTACGCCCTCGCAGTTGACTGCGCTCCAGCGAATCAGGATCACGCTGACAGACTAAGGCGCGTGATGCGGCAACGTGATGATGCCAAGCAGCCCATCGACAGCTCTGCTCCCCGTAATAGCGCGCGAAAGCGAACGTCATCAAAGACAAACGACAATGAGGCTAACGTATCTGCGACTATTAAGCGCTGGTTTACATCCCTACCGCAGTCAGTAAAATTAGGCCTTCTAGTCACTGGAGCCATTGCCTTTACGCTTGGCGGCATCGCCGTCGGAACGTCTCTCATCAACCGCGGACCCGACCCCGCGCGTGCAAAGCAACAACCAACCTACCCCAAGTTCAATCAAATGAAGCAGTCATCCAGTAGTGGTGACAACACCCCGGAAACGTCGCCACCCCTCGCCGAAGGGGCGAAAACCCCAATCCTTGGCGCATCCGCGGAGACATCAAGTACGCCACCGCCAGATGATGACCCTATTGACCTTCCCGGAACCCAAAACCTCAGCTGGGATCCTGAGCGGAAACGCCTGACATTCGATGTCCAAACAGACATCCCAAAGCTCGGCGTACACGACCAGCGTATCCAGCTCCGACGCCTCGCTCTGCGGTGGCTCGATAACGCATTCACCGCTGAACCGGATGCAGCCGAGGCCGTTGTAAATCTCGTCGCTAGATCACCGAAGATGACGCTGGTCACCATCGGAGCAACACGAAGTCAAAGCGATATGGCAAGAAATGCAGATATCCCGGCAGACAGTACCGTCAGTATTGAAGAATGGGCGATGCCGTTCAAGAGCTAAACACCACCCATTTAAAATACTCAGACCAAAAGAGATTCTTGGAGACCATTATCGGCCCACACCAGATCTGCCGTAGCGCCCAGACCCGCAGCAAGCAACACGTTTAGCGACTGAACCCCTTGCACTGGTGTCGCCTCACCACTTGTGCGCATCCCAACACCAAACCAAAGCGTCGACAAGTCGCCTGTATTAGCGCATACCAATTGCAAGCGCTTGCCACCCACCAGGACATCGACAAGTCCGGGAAACAACGAAATGCTATTTCCAAATCGAGATGCGACACCACTCCCGGGCACCAAACTAATCACGCCTGTGAGGACAGGGTTGCCTTCATCGGATGCATTCACCTGAATCGAAATCGAATCGACGGTCCCAGGTAACAACAGCTCGCCATCGCGGATGACAGTCAAGCCATCGGATTGCGGACCGCTGAAAAATACATACGTCGTCGTGAGCTCGACGGCGGCAACACTCGCCGCAGCTGGTCGATTCATGCCCTAAGCTCCAAGCAAATCCGTGATAATCACCTCATCACGGAACAAAAAGCGGTTCCGGTAAACAGAGATAACGGCTTCGACCATGTCGTTTCCGGCATCGATGTTCACAACCAAATCAACCAGCTGATCACTTACATCCCGGCCATCGAGGAACACCCGCGTTCCACGGGAATCTACAAACGGCGTGATGTTCTCGACGACAACTTCATGAAATGGAAATCGCAGCGTAATCCTGCCCGGAAGCGCATCGAATGGAGCATCCGGGTTGTCCATTGGACGGACAAATGCCGTCATGTCACAGCCTTCCCAGATACCGCCATCGATGGGTTCATCAAACTCATCCCGGCCCGCACGAATCTCAACCAATAGCTGCTGCGCAGCAAGCTCGAAGCCATTGTTGTGCAACGTCGTCGAATCCCAGTCGCCCCCGGTTACAAAGACTAAATCTGTCATCGTCTGCGGCCTCCAAAGCCACCGGAGCGGCGTCCACTACTACCACCACCAAAGAAGCCTCCTCCACTGGAGCGCGTACTGCTTCCGAAGAAACCACCCCCACTCGAGCGGGTACTGCTGCTTCCACCTCCAAAGAAGCCACCGCCACTTGAGCGGGTGCTTCCAGAACTCGATGCGCCTCCACCAAAGGGAGCGCGGGTTGAGCCAAAGCCACTTGCCGGTGTGCTTGACCCGAAGGAACCGGTACGCCCTGTCCTTGAGGCACCGAAGCCACTACTTGGAGCGGAGGATGCTCCACCACCAAAAGGTGCTCGCGTGGACGATGAGCCAAAGCTTCCGCCAGATGTACGTGCACTGCCTCCGAATGGTGCACGCGTAGAGGATGAGCCGAAGCTTCCACCGCCAGACCGACCGCCACTGAAGGATGACCGGCCAGCGGCGTTTCCAAAGGAGCCACGGCTTCCGGATGCCGATCCAAAAGAGCTGCTCCCTGTTCGGCGACCAACACTGTTGTAGTTGTATGATGGCCTGCTGCTCCATCCAACACGTCCGATTGGATTGCTTCGATAGTACGTTGAGTAGCTATTCCAACCGTAATATGGTCGTCCACCAATATTGATATTTAAACCAACCATCGGGGAATACATCAGCCCAGGAACCCACGGGCGATACCCAAAGTAACCACCGTAATAAAGCATCCCGGGATACCACGACATCGCCACATAATCAGACCAAGTCGGCGCAAGCCCCATATACACAGGACGCGTATAAGTGTAGTTCTGCGGGAACGGATACCACTTCGCACCTTGCGCCGCAGCATTCTCAAGACCAACACCATTGGGGACGTAAAGCGTTGGCGCACTGCCATCGTTAATAAAGTACATCCCTGCTCCTGTTGATTTGCCAAACTTCATAACATACATGTTCTGATTGGCGAATGGGACGACAATGGTCTCTCCTGTGGATGCGTAGAGCTGGTAGCCACCCTGATCAAAGACAGCACGCGTGATGGCAATCTCCTGCCCCTTAGGAACATCCTGCCATTGATAAACCTCACCGTTCGATTGTGCGACTGGCGGTGGAGCACTTACCGGAGGAGCCATCGCCACAGGCTTTTCTTTGTAACACCCAGTAAGCAAACCAAGTGCAAGTACGGTAATCGTAGCTAGCTTTAAATGTTGTTTCGCCATTTCAGACCCTAACTTCCGGCAGACTCCGGACTAATACATCGTGTCAAATACGATAGATACACCACGAAATGTTCCGCATCCCGTAACATCCTTGGGAACGGCAACCTACCCGTCCATGGTACGATTTTCCGATATGGTTGTCACCCCACACGAAATCACTGCGCATTCGGCTATCCGCCCGCGCATTGTGATGCTGTGGGTGTTTTTTCTGGTAACCGTTGTCGTTGTCGGACCGACGGTTCCAGCATCTGCATTTGTCTCTTGCACATGGCACCACAGTCAGCTTCCCGGAGAACATCCGGAAACGATAAACGATGACATAGAGACATCGCCAACGGGCGCACTTAGGGTAACGCGCACCCGCAGCCCGCGGGAATCGTGGCGCACCGCAGCTGCACTCAAACGCATCCCGCTTACTGCACTGGCGACATCCCCAGAAGGCACATTCCCATCTGGAATCACCCTCCGCGGGCCTCCAGCATCCCACTGATTACGCCGACAATCCTGAACAATGTGAACCTTGTTCAGCCCTGTCGTGCCAAGTGCCCCCGTCCTTTTCACCCTCTTTGCGCTCGTCCGCTGTAGTGGGCTGATGTTGCACCCGAAAGTAATTGTATGAATTTTCTGCGTAAGCTGTTTGATAACAATGAGCGTGATGTTGCCCGTTACCGTAAAGTCGTCGAAAAAGTCAACGCTCTTGAACCGCAATTCAAAGCCCTCAACGATGAGCAGTTAAAAGGTAAGACGGAAGAGTTCCGCACCCGTGTCCGCGAAGCGGTTGGAGATGAAGCCCAGTTCAAAACCCGCAAGGATATGACCGAAGCCTACAATAAGGCCCTCGATGACATCCTCCCGGAAGCATTCGCTGCCTGTCGTGAAGCATCCTGGCGCCAGCTCAAAATGCGCCACTTCGATGTCCAGCTCATCGGTGGAATGGTGCAACACGATGGACGTATCTCCGAGCTGCGAACCGGTGAAGGCAAAACCCTTACATCCACCCTGGCTACCTACTTAAATGCGATTGCCGGAAAGGGTGTCCACGTGGTCACTGCCAACGACTACCTTGTCAAGCGTGACGCGATCTGGATGGCTCCTTTATACGATGCCCTCGGGATGAAGGTTGGTATTCTCCAGGGACACTCCCCAGAAACTGGCGAAGGCGGCGGCACATTTGTCTATGATCCTGAGTACACAAACCCTCAGGAGGATGGCCTCGATGACCGATATAAGTTTGCGCGCCAGGTCTACGATCGCCGCGATGCCTATTCCTGCGACATCGTCTACGCGACAAGTGCCGAGCTTGGCTTTGACTACCTCCGCGACAATATGGCTCCAACGAGCAACCAGATTGTTCAGCATCGAGGCCACTGGTTTGCCATCATCGATGAGTGCGACTCCAACCTTATCGATGAAGCACGCACTCCACTGATCATCTCCGGAACCGCTGAAAAGTCATCAGACCTCTACTATGTCTTCGCCCGCATCATGCCGATGCTCGAGCGTGGCGAAGAGAGGAAGGATAAGTACGACACCACAACGGATGAAAAAGACTACGTTGTGGATGAAAAACAAAAGACGGCTCACTTCTCTGAACAGGGTCTCGTCAATGTTGAAAAGCAGCTTCGTCGCATGGGATTTGATGTCGAAGACATTTCGGCACTTGAAAATGTCCAGTACATGCAGCATGCAAATGCAGCGCTGAAGGCACATGCCGTTTTCCACCGCGACCGCGATTACGTGGTTCGTCAGGGTAAAGAAGGTAAACCGGAAGTCTGTATCGTGGATGAGTTCACGGGACGCATCATGTTTGGCCGCCGCTGGTCGGATGGTCTTCACCAGGCTGTGGAAGCCAAGGAAGGCATTAAGATCGAGAACGAGCAGCAGACGATGGCGACGATCACCATCCAAAACTACTTCCGCCTCTACGCAAAGCTCGCCGGCATGACAGGTACCGCGAAGACAGAAGAGGATGAGTTCCGCAAGATCTACGCCCTCGATGTCGTTCAGGTTCCGACGAACAAGCCGATGGTCCGTCAGGACCTCGCCGATGTCATTTACAAGACAGAAGAAGCAAAGCTCCGCGGCATCACACTGGAGATTCTTCAGATTCACTGCCGCAAGCAACCAGTCCTGGTTGGTACGCGATCCATCGAAATGTCAGAGCGTGTCAGCGACTTCCTCACATTCCAAAAGCTTGAACTGTTGGGAGCCGTTACGATTCTGCGCCATGCAATCGATGAGAAGAAGAAAGAGCTCGGCGATGACTACGGCAAGTTCGTGATCTTACTCATCACCAAATTCGATGACCTTTCCCTGCGCAAGCTGGAGCCTGTGGCAAAAGCAGTCGGTATATCCGTGTCTAAAATGACAGACCCGGCGCTCGTAGCGAAGTTTGCAGACCGTCTTGGGCTTCCGGAATATCAACGGGATGAGCTCCTCGAATGTCTGATGCACGGCATCCCACACAACATCCTGAACGCGAAGTTCCACGAAAATGAAGCGCGTATCATCGCCGAAGCGGGCAGCCTCGGCGCCGTTACGATTGCCACCAACATGGCTGGCCGCGGTGTCGACATCCTTCTCGGAGGAACCCACATCGCAAGCGAAGCCGAAAAGGCTATCTCATCCGATGAGTCTTACCGCCGCGGTGGACGTCGCTCTATCGCACACGTCGTGACAAAGCGGGATGCGGCAGACACACCTGAAACCAGTGGCGTCGCGGGTGCGGGCACGACGGCAATCGGGGATGATTCCCAGACGCCAGAGCAGCTTGCAGCCGAGCGTGAAGCCGTTCATAAGGCTGGTGGACTTTACATCCTTGGTACCGAGCGCCACGAGAGCCGTCGTATCGACAACCAGCTCCGTGGACGTGCCGGACGCCAGGGCGACCCGGGCTCCAGCCGCTTCCATGTTTCCCTTGAGGACTTCCTCTGGCGTGCATTTGGTGACCGCACTAACTCCATCCTGATGAAGCAGTGGGAGGATGACCAATCTGTTGACATGCCAATCTTGTCCAAGATGATTGAGAATGCCCAGAAGAAGGTCGAGCAGCACAACTTTGATGCACGTAAGCACGTTCTCGAATACGACGATGTGATGAACGTACAACGCGAGGTGATTTACTCTGAGCGTAAGCAGATTCTCGAAGGTGCCGACCTCCGAGAAACCATTCTGAGCTACCTTGGAGATGCAGTTGATAGCGCAATCACGGGTGGTATCCCTGAAGGAATTGCCGTCGAGGATTACGACATCGATGCAATCCTTGCACCACTGCGTGAAGTCTTCCCTATCGATGACCAACTTGACCTCGACAGCCTCCACGGCAAGAACCGTGGCGAGCTTGCGGATATCCTCCACAAGGCTGCAGTGGATGCATTTGAGGCCCGAGAAGCTGAAATGGGCGCAGACCAGATGCGTGAAATCGAGCGCCAGGTCATGCGTCAGGTCATCGACCGTGAATGGGTTGAGCACCTTCGCAACATGGACTACCTCCGTGAAGGTATTGGACTCCGTGGCTATGCACAGGTCGACCCGCTTGTTGCTTACAAGAAAGAAGCCCTTGAGCTGTTCAATCAGCTCCAGACAACTATCATCGCCCAGACGATGGCACAAACCTTCCGTGCCCAGCTGCAAGCGGCGCAGCCAAGCGAGGATGAGCTCCTCCAGATGCTCCTAAGCGGGGCATTCGGACAGTTTGAGATGTCACAGGAAGACGATGACACATCTGGTGAGGAAGCATCCGAAGATGATGTCCAATCGATCGACACCGCAAAGGTCGAGCAGGAGATGAATCTTCTGCTGCAGGCTGCGGCGATGGCTCCGACCACAGCGCCGGTAACGCTAGAGCCGAATGATCCCTGTCCTTGTGGATCAGGCAAGCCTTACAAAGCCTGTCACCGTGGACGGCCCCTTCCGGCAGCCGAGTAAGCGATTGGGGACCCACCCGGGTCCCCATCTTTTTTAGGAGTCTACGATGTCCCCTAATAATCAGAATGAAAATCAGGGCAATTCGCCCATCCCGGATGATTCCGATGATGCGGTGTTTGTCCCGGATGCACCGAGTGGCCTCCCCGTTTACTTTGGTGGAAATGTCCGTGCGGAAGTGGTCCATACGGACGCGCAGACAAGCGATGCTGCGGCCGACGCTGATGCATCGGAAGGTTATGCATCCGAAGACGCCGAAGCGCCGCTACCGATTGATGCAACGATTACGGCGGCGGACCCGGACAGGATTCTTTCGGCAGCGGTTTCCGCGCCAGAGGATGCCATCGCAGCCTTGCGAATCAGCCCAAGCTTTGCCACGTACAAAGAGCGACTGGATGCGGCTCGGGTTGCGGTTCGGGATGGTATTCGTAAAGCAAGCCATCCGGATGTCCTCCATGCGTTGAACTGGGACATGCAGCAGCTTGACAAAGTTGCGGCGCTCCCAGAGCTTGGTCAGGTTGCCGCCTGGCTTTGGGCACGTCTTGTCTTTGGACGCGGATTTGCAATTCTTGCGATTTTGACAGTGCTTGGCGGCATCGCCTGGTCGGTCTGGATTGTGGTGAGCAACCGCTGATGCGTGGGTGAATGGCTATGAACATCGCTGTTATTGGCCTTGGTGGAACAGGTTCCGCCGCGCTTCGCTATCTTGCTGAGGCGGGGCATACGGTTACGGGATACGAGCGCTATGAAATCGGCCATCGGCGTGGATCAAGCCATGGCAACTCCCGCATCATCCGCTATGCCTATTCGGATTCGCTCTACACAAACCTGATGACATCCGCTTTTCCCCTTTGGGAACAGCTTTGTGTAAAGACGGGGCGTGATCTGATGGTCAAGTGTGGAGGAGTTACTTTCGCGCCTGATGGGCATCCCGAGCTAGAGGCCACGCTTGCGGCCCTGTCGGGTGCCGGCGTTGTCCATGATGTTCTGTCTGCGAAGGATGCGATGCAGCGTTTTCCTGCATTTCGCTTTTTGGATGATGAGGTGGTTGCCTTCCACGCGGATGCGGGATTTCTGCGAAGTGGCGAGATTGTTGAGGCGCAGATTGCGCTTGCCGGTGATGTGGGTGCTGAAGTTAGGGCGGGTGTCGAGGTTGTGGATGTCCGTGAATCGGATACTGGCGTGGTTGTTTCAACTGCATGCGGGGACACACGACGCTTTGACCGTGTGATTGTGGCGGGTGGCGCGTATTTGCCGATGTTGTTCCCTGAAATTGGGTTGCCGCTGACGGTTACCCGCCAGCAGGTTACCTATGTGGGGATCGAGGCATCGGCAACGGGTGTATGCCATCCCGAGCGGATGCCAGTTTGGATTGATGCATCGACGTATTGGTATGGCTTCCCCAGCGATGGCCGTATGGATGGTGTGAAGGTCGCGCGTCATCACCCTGGGGATGCGGTTGATCCAATATTGGATGACCGCGCTGTGAAAGGTAGCGACGACGATGCAGCGGTTCGGATGGCGAAGAAGCGTATCGGCGGCACGCTGGGAAATGTCATCCACTCCGAGGTTTGTCTCTACACGAACACACCGAACGAGGATTTCATCTTCGACACCGCACCGACTGGGAAGAATGTGTTACTCGTCAGCGGTTGCAGCGGGCATGGGTTTAAATTCACGGTTTTGCTTGGCAAGGCAGCGAGTTACTGGGCAACATCGGGTGGGTTTTACCATGGACTTGCCGATGAGCGATTTCGTATGCCGGTATCCTCACGATGACGCAAATATCACCTGCAAATTATTCTGGAAAACCGCTTTCAGTAAAGCTGGGATTGAAATCGGATACGCGTGCGGCATTTCTTAATGCTCCAGATCATCTTCCAAAGCTCCTTGAAGATGTCTGGGAAACAATCCAGCACGTACAACCGCACGTTGCAGACTACGTGCATATTTTTGCGTCCTCAGCTGATGATGTCCTAGCGCTTGCCGTTCAAATGAGTCAGGTGTTTGACTCAAATGAAGTCCTGTGGATTTCGTGGCCAAAGAAGTCGAGTGGTGTTGTGACGAATATAACGGAGGATCGTTTGCGGGAGTGGATTTTGCCGACGGGTTTAGTTGATGTCAAGGTTTGTGCGTTGGATGCGACATGGTCAGCACCGAAATTTGTACTTAGGAAAGAGCTACGTGCACGGCGCTGATGCCGGATTCGTCCGCGGACAGTGGTACTGCGTACGGTTTGCATGATATTCTCTTTCGCACCCGTGCAGTGTTGGGATGTCCCGTCTTAGCTCAGCTGGACAGAGCAGGCCCGTCCTAAGGGCAAGGTCGGGGGTTCGAATCCCTCAGACGGGGTGCCTTGTACGTGCAGCTTGGACCCCTGCATGTGTTTATACGGAGAGGTCGCATAGTGGTCTAGTGCGTCCGCCTCGAAAGCGGAAGTAGTGCAAGCTACCGTGGGTTCGAATCCCACCCTCTCCGTAGTTCCCCATAGGCTAAAATGGCTGGTTTTGTTGGCTGGAATGGGCAAATTTAAGCCAATATGGGTAAATTATGCTATCAAAATTCCATTTTCTGCTATAGGTGTTTTCTGAGCTACGTCAGAATAACACATGGCGTTATCACTAAACACCGAACAACAACTATCTGTTACCATACCGCGTAATCAATGACTCTCCGGCAGCAAATCCAATCTGCGTTTGTCGACCGATTTCATTCGGGAGATGGCCCGGCTGTGGCTTCGACAGATGACATCGCTAATATCGAAGCTAATACTGGCGTGCTTCTGCCCAAAGTTTATTGCACGTTTCTGTTGTCATTCGGCCCAGTTTATACGCCAGACATCCTTGACATCGTTGTCCTTCGGAAATCGCCAATTGTCGCTGTGCAGGAGTTCCTAGCACCAGCCGATGTCATCGAAAGCAGTCAAACCGTCGCTGTAAAAGGCTGCGTTGCCTTTGCAAATGACTGCTCCGGAAACCTGTTTTGCTTCAAGAGACTTCCCAAGGCAGAACCTCACCTCGATGATGCCCCAATCTGGCTTCTTGACCACGAAACAGGAAGGACATCCAAGGTCGCCCCATCCTTCGACGCATGGCTCTCTAACTTCACACAGCTTCAACCACTACTGCAAGACAGACAGCGCGGCACGGCGGAATCCCGCGGAGATTACCTCTATCAAGTCATCATCCAGTTCCCATCGACTTTCTTCGTGGATGATGCAGCAATAGAGGCCTTCGGCGAACGTATCGCTGAAAGCATGCCACGGACACACGAATATGATGGCCATGATGCAGGCTCAGGGACTGTAAATTACTTTCTTTACTCCAACACACCGAATGCCATCCTAACGAACTTCCGCAAGTATCTCGGCACCAACAAAGTAGAAAAGAAAGTCCGAATCGCCTACCGCAGCATCGACAATGACATTTGGACAAACCTGTGGCCAAAACGCGACACGCGTCCGTTTGATTACAGTTATTGACAACAAAAACGGATGTCATGGCAGCATCAATCACCACGAGCATTGAATAATGCCTGTAGCCAAAATGTCCCATCGATATCGAGTCATTGGCACAAAACAGCGGCCAATAGTTTCATGACAGGGGGTCAGATTTCGTGTCGCATGACTAGCGACACGCGTCCGTTTGATTACAGTTATTGACAACAAAAACGGAAGTCCTGGCAGTATCAATCACCACGAGC
>JBJTQN010000226.1:0-11191 GCA_046075665.1 Armatimonadota bacterium
CGCGATAGAGAGTGCGACAGCCGCGCCGCCCATATCCTTCTTCATGAGCAGCATGGAATTGTCAGGCTTGATATTGAGGCCACCCGTATCAAAGGCGACGCCTTTACCGACAAGTGTGATCTTCGGATGTTTCTCGTCGCCCCACACCATATCGATGATGCGCGGTGCGCGTGGAGAGGCGCGGCCCACGGCATGTACCATCGGATAATTTTGCTACTCGAATACCGCGGCGGTGAAGAAAAAGCCCTCCTCCGCGGCAACCTCCTCGCAAAGTCCGACAAAGGAGAAGTCCTAAAAGGCAAATCGGCCATCGTGACCCTTACGGATGGTAAAGAAGCCATTGACATCACAGGTGTTGAAGATGGCAGCAAGTTCAAAGTCGATGATGAGGATGAAAAAACGCCACCTCAAACCGATACCCCCAAACCCGGCGGCCTAAAGCCACCCACAAAGCCCGACAAGCCGACAACGGTACCACCGCCATCCAGAGGGGAATCGAAACCCGGCAGCACGCCTCCACCGCCGCCGACCGCCACATGATCACGCTTGTTGGTAAGGGCTCCGGACAGCGGCCCGTCCTCGGGTGGGCGGTAAACGTAACCTACCAGGACCGCCGGCCAACGATAGACACCGCAACCATCTCCCGCCTTCGGAAATCTGTTGAAGTGGATGAAACCGCACTCGATATCGTGCTGGTGGTCGACCATATTGATGTTGGCCTTTGGATGCCTCTCCCCCTCGGAAGCTCCCTCGTTGGCATCGTCTCACAGCAGGCCTTCCCACCGAATGTTCAAAACCCACTCGATATCCCGTATGTTCATGTGTCCGAGCTGCCGGATGAAGCCATCGCCGATGGGATGCTTGTTCTCGTCGATCCCCTCCGCCAGCTTGTGCTTGTGGAACCCACCGCAGATGAGCTCGTCCGAATCCAGTCGACACGGCGGACACGCTATGCGATCGGGGATGGCCACATCCCCGTCCACACACGCGGCGGTGTAAGTATTCCCGTCTACGCTTCGATCACTAACAGCAATGACATCGATGCAGCTATTGCACAAGGTGCGGATGGACTGGTTCTGATCGGTGATGCTGATCAGGGCCTCTGGGATGCTTGCCTGGCAACCGGTAGCCAGGTCTGGGTCAACGCAGAGTTAACGACGGCTTTGCAACGCACCGGGACGACAGGCTGGCTCACGGCGCCGAGCGGCATCCAAGGGGGACGCGCGGCATTCCAGGCCGCGGTCAGCGATGTCATCCGACAGCAAGGCATTGTCGTTCCACCGCTTCGAATTGTGGATGTACGCGATCTAGGTGATGTCACTTTGCCGGAGGATTCGGCAGATGTTTTGCTGTGCGCAATCGGGATGCTCCCAGTGGACATTCTCTCGGCGCCTCCGTGCTGGGTAGTTGTTGATCTGGCATCCGATGCGCCAGCCGCTGTTCTTGCAGGTGCGGCAGGTCTGGTTGTGCCGGCGGCGGTCGTCGCGGAAACCAAAGAAATTCTCCGTGATGCAGCTGCGCACGAGTAGGTAGACTGTAGTCTATGCATATCCTCCTCCTCAACAATGGCGAAGATGAGACAATGGTCCGTCAGCTGCACGATGTGGTGGTCAGCTTTAACGGGATGTTTACGCTGGATGTGTACTCCGAACGGGATGTTTCACAGGATGTACTCGAGCGGGCGGAAGTCGTGCTCTGCGCGGCGCTTCCTTCTTCGTTACGGGAACAAATGCCTAACCTAAAGCTGGTTCAGTTTTGGTCAGCCGGGGTGGATGGCAAGCTGTATCCCGAGCTTTTCACGAACCCGGATGGCAGCGAAGTGATGATCAGCACCGGGAGCGGAATCCATGCGGCATCGTGTTCCGATCATGTGCTTGCAATGATGCTCTCCTTTGCGCGCGGTATTCATTTATCTGTGGATGCACAGCGCGCTGCAAAGTGGAGCCGCCGTGAGCAGGCCGACAAGCTGTTTACGCTTGAAGGCAAAACAGTCGGGATTGTAGGTGCGGGGCAAATCGGACAGGCGATTGCTCGAAGGTGTCAGGCGTTTGGGATGCGAACCGTGGGGACCCGGCGGGATCCGGAAAAGCTGACGCCACACTTTGACTATGTCCTCTCACATCTCCAGTACCACGACCTCATCCTTGCAAGTGACATGATTGTTCTGGCTCTGCCACTGACTCCGCACACACGCTGGCTGTTTGGCGAAGAGGAAATCGAAATTCTCCGCCGTCCGACGTATGTCTTCAACATCGGACGTGGCGGGTTGTGGGATGAGCGTCACGTCCTCCAGGCAGTCAACCGTGGATGGATTGCGGGTGTTGGCGTGGATGTCTTTGTGGATGAGCCGCTTCCACCGGATTCGCCCTGGTGGAGTGCTCCGAATACCATCATTACCCCTCACACCGGCGGAGTAAATCCCGACTATTGGGAGCGGTTTGGCGCATTGGTGATGCGTCAACTCACTGCCATCGCGGAAGGCCAGCCCTGCGGAAATCTTGTAGACCGACATCTCGGGTATTAGTTAGCGTTCCGCTCTTCTGGAAATCCGTGATTTTTGCGGCATTCGCCTGCCTGTGATACTTACTTAGTATGGGATTCGCGTCTTAGCATCCCTTCTAAGGAGTTTCCATTGTCACAGCTGCCACACTTCGGATTGACCGGACTTGCGGTCATGGGTCAGAACCTCGCGCGAAACGTTGCGCGTAACGGCTTCCCGATTGCCGTCCACAACCGCACTGCGAGCAAAGTGGATGAGTTCCTCGAGGCATATGGCTCCGAAGGCGCTTTTACCGGCGCACACACGCTGACTGAGTTTGTACAGAAGCTTGCAACACCGCGTACGATTCTCATCATGGTTAAGGCTGGCGGTCCGGTGGATGCCGTGATCGAGGAGTTGGTTCCTCTCTTGGTTCCTGGCGACACCATCGTGGATGGTGGCAACTCCCACTATGCGGATACCCAGCGCCGCTGTAAGTATCTCGAGGCCAAGGGCCTTAACTTCCTCGGAGTCGGTGTCTCCGGTGGCGAAGAAGGCGCGTTGAACGGCCCATCGATTATGCCTGGCGGCCCACAAGATGCCTACGAGCGCATCGCACCCATCCTCACGGCAATCTCCGCTAACGTGGATGGCATTGCGTGCAGCGCTTATATCGGTGCAGATGGTGCAGGTCACTATGTCAAAATGGTGCACAACGGCATCGAATACGCCGATATGCAGCTGATTGCCGAGGCATACGACCTCCTTAAGCACGTTGCCGGACTCACGAATCAGCAGATTGGTGCAACGTTTACCGAATGGAATAGCGGCGATCTCGATTCGTTCCTCATTGACATCACCTGTAAGATCTTCAATACATTCGATGATGATGGTGGCTACCTTGTAGATAAAGTCTTGGACAAGGCAGCGCAAAAGGGAACGGGCAAGTGGACCAGCCAGTTGGCACTGGACCTTGGCGTGCCGACGACGGCTATTACAGAAGCAGTATTTGCACGCTGCCTGTCCTTCCAGAAGGATGAGCGTGTTGCGGCATCCACGCAGCTCCCAGGTCCTGTTACTTCCGTGGATGCGGGAGATACCGCGCAGCTGGTCAACGACATCCGGGATGCTCTATATGCATCCAAAATCGTGGCTTACGCACAGGGCTTTGTACAACTCGATGCGGCGGCTGCTGAAAATGGTTGGACGCTGGACCGCGGGTCGATTGCGACGATTTGGCGTGGTGGATGTATCATCCGTGCACGCTTCCTGAATCGTATTAAAGAAGCCTATGAAGTTGAGCCTGGTCTTGCAAACTTGATGCTGGATCCTTACTTCAAGGCTGAGATCGGTCGTTGCCAGAGTGGCTGGCGCCGTGTGGTTTCGCTTGCAGCACAGCAGGGGATTCCCGTTCCTGCATTTGGGTCATCCCTGAGCTACTACGATGGCTACCGCCGTGCAACATTGCCAGCGAATCTGATTCAGGCACAGCGTGACCTCTTTGGTGCGCACACCTACGAGCGTACCGACAAGGAAGGGACGTTCCACTCCAGCTGGGGCTAGGAAGCGCCTTCTCAACCAAAATGGCCGGCGTCACCACAGTGATCCGGCAAATAACCATTTAGCGGTTCAAATAAACCAGTATTACGATTCTTAATAATTCCCTAATCCTATGACATGCATAGTGCTATAATATACATTGCGTCTAGCGAACTGGACTCAGGCACTTCCGGATATTGATTCCGTTAAAGTGGACCTGACCGATAGTGCAGCTGTCGTAGAACCTTCTTTGGGGTTTTCAGCCCGCGCCTAATGGATGGCGCGGGCTTTTTTGCATTTTACGTGTGTTGCACAGGCTTGTTTCATCACAAAAAAAGACCACGTAGTTTCCTCCGTGGCCTTTGTTACTACGAGCAACTTCTGATTACAGTTCGGGAGGTTGCTCATTCCAATGGATGGCATCAAGGTACGCGCGGGAGACTTTCAGAAGCATCGCCTCGGAAAGCGCCGGACCCAGTAGCTGAACGCCGAAGGGGAGGCCTGCATCATCGAAGCCAGCCGGGATGCTGATACCAGGGACACCGGCGAGGTTTGCGCTCAATGTACAGATGTCAGAGAGCTTCATCGCAAGGGGGTCATCCGACTTCTCACCAATACCAAATGCAGTCGTCGGCGTTGTCGGGGTGATGAGGACATCAACGTGCTCGAATGCCTTGATGAAGTCCTGTTGGATCAGTGTCCGGACCTGCATCGCTTTGTGGTAAAAGGCATCGTAGTAGCCCGCTGAGAGCGCATACGTACCGATCAGAATACGCCGCTTGACTTCCGCCCCAAAGCCCTGTTCACGGGTCTTCTCTGCCAGATCTGAGTGCGACAGCGTTTTGGGTGCACGGTTTCCATAGCGGACGCCATCGTAGCGGGCAAGATTTGAAGATGCCTCTGCAGGAGCGACGATGTAGTACGCAGGCAGGGTGTATTCGGTATGTGGCATCGAGATGTGAGTGACAACTGCGCCGAGCTCCACCAGCTTGTCCACAACCTGCATCACAGCTGCACGAACCGGCTCACTTATGCCTTCTGCGAAATACTCATCCGGAATACCTACACGCAAGCCCTTGATGTCGCCATTGGATGCATTCACGAGCTCAGGGGCATCGACGGGAAGGCTGGTCGAGTCCTTTGGGTCATGCCCGGAGAGGACTTCCATGGCAAGCGCGATGTCATCGACGGTGTTTGCAAATGGGCCGATCTGATCCAGGGAGGATGCAAACGCGACGAGGCCAAAGCGGCTTACACGGCCATACGTTGGCTTGAGTCCAAGCGTGCCACAGAATGCGGCTGGCTGACGGATGGAGCCTCCGGTGTCGGAGCCAAGCGAAATCGGCACGAGGCGCGCTGCGACGGCAGCAGCTGACCCTCCAGATGACCCTCCTGGGACCTTTGACAAATCCCAAGGATTCCGTGTCACACCTAATGCACTGTTTTCACTTGAACTACCCATCGCGAACTCATCGAGGTTAGTTTTCCCGATGATAACGGCTCCGTCATCCTGTAAACGGGTGATAACCGTAGCGTCGTAAGGAGGAACAAATCCATCCAGAATCTTACTTGCGCAGGTTGTGGCTACCCCGAGGGTACACATATTGTCCTTGATGGCAATGGGTACGCCGGCAAGCTTGCCCGGGTAAATGCCTGCTGCAACTTTGGCATCCACCGCTGCTGCAGCTGCGCGTGCGGCATCCGCGGTAACCGTCAGAAATGCGCCAACCTGTGGGTCGACTGTGGCAATCCGGGCCAGAAATGCATCCGTGACGGCTGCTGCGCTTAGCGTGCCTCCGCGGACCGCCGTGGCGATTTCTGTAGCCGAGAGAGTGGTGATGTCAGACATTACTTACGCATCCCCCGCCAGCACCTGTGGCACCACAAATCCACCCAGAAGCTCATCCACCTCTGGGCCCATCGCGAGGACGACAGCCTTGGGGAGGGATGGGACGATGACATCCTCACGGAGGAATGACTTCACTGGGACAGCGTGGGACATCGCGGGTACACCGGTTGTATCCACTGCCTGAAGGCGTTCGAATTGCGCTAGGAGATCGTTGAGTTGGGGGGTCAGGTGCTCGACTTCGTCATCCGTGAGCGCGAGACGCGCTAGGGAACCGACTTTTCGCACCTCATCAGGAGAGAGGGCCATGGCGAAATTATAGCACGCGGGCCAGCAGAAGCCTTTGAGCGAGCCAGTATGTCAGCATTCACTAAACAAACGGGTTGCCGTTAGTAAATGCGTCGGCTTGTCTCCCACAGACAGCTGTCGTTGACCAAATTTAACCGCTGGAATCCATAGGACATCATCTGTCGATGGACACGTAACAACCCAGATGCCGGGCCGTTCCTCCGGGGCGATTCCTGCCGCACGGCAGGCATCGGTAACGCTACGCTTGCCACCAAGCCGGTCGCCGCTACGCGCAAGCCGCAACACGACACCTTCACTCTCGCTGGAAAGCGTAACAAAACAGGTCATCCCGGATGCATCCGCAACGACACTCTGATCGCGCGTCACGGGCTGCATCTGGATTTGGATGTCACTTGGCAGCTTGATGGTTTGACCTACATCCAGAGTCACTCCTGGATGCCTGCCGCTTGTACTGAATACCAGCCACGGGCCGCGCGCCTCCACGTGGTATCCGCCCGGAAGCACGACTTTGCCACCATTTACCAACACGTTTCCGAGCGCTTTGACATTCAATTCCACTAATGCGGCTTCATGGCAATCAGAAGGAAGCTCTCTCGCAAGGATATCGAGGATGGCGCGCGAGCGAAGCGCCGGATGAGCTGCTATAAGCGGTGCAATTTTCCAGATGCCCGCTACCGATGTCATCGCACTGTCCAGCAGTGCCTGAACGTGCATCCCAATAAAGGCGCTGTCATCGCGTGCCGCATCCGCAATTCGGCAAAGGGCATCCGTAAGGTTGCCATTAAACTCCGATGTCAGGTCAGTAAATGTGTTCCGTAGGCGGTTCCGCGGGAAGTCTGTATCGTCATTCGTTGGATCATGCCGGGATGAAACACCTAAATCCCTCAGATAGGCAATCCCGGCATCCCGGGTTTCTCCAAGCAGCGGCCGTGCGACATCGATGCCCGGTTCGAGCTCCCGCCGGGGTGGGATTCCCGCAAGGCCATCCGTGTGCGTTCCACGCAGCATCCGCAACAAAACTGTCATCGCCTGATCGGTGGATGTATGTGCCGTCACGATGACATTTGCACCTTGCTCACGAGCCGCATCTAACAGCCAGGCGTACCGATGGTCACGGGCCTGCTGCTCATTCCAGCCCATCCCTTGTCCGTAGCCAACCTCTCCCTGAATACCGCAGCGCGCTGCCATTTCAATAACATACTCTGCATCCGCATCTGCTTCTGCGCCCCGCATCCCATGGTGGTAATGCAACACACAAACAGGCATCGGGAGCTTTCCAGCCCGTGCAAGTGCTATAAGGCTAAATAGTGCGGCCAGGCTGTCAGGTCCCCCGGAGCATGCAATTGCGATGCGGTCGTCGTTTTGCAGTGTCCGCGTTGTTGTGATGTTTGAGAGAATGCAGTGTTCGTACGGATGGAGGCTGGTTGGGGTCACTTCCCGGAAATGTACAGGCCATCCGGTGTTGTGACAAGTGTGCATCCCGTGCCGGAGAGCGCAGATGTCAGCGCTTCTTCAGCGGTTGCGTGGATCGGGTTGACACGGATACGTGTGGTTTCAGGAATATCCTGAAGGGTAATCGGGATGTTATAGCGGCTTGAAACTTCACGTGCTGCATCCGCGATCGGAAGATCACGAATTCCAAATGACTGACGCCTCGGAGCGCTGACATCTGGGGTGAGTGGGTGATGCTCAATGCGCTTGTGGGTTGTGTCACCGCTGGTCCAAATGGTGTTCAGGCTGGCAATGTTGTCATTCGCGAACAGGGTAAGCGGCACCCGGAAATGATTCGCAACGCCAGGAGCAAGTGTAAATCGATAGGTGTGGGGATCGCCGGCTATCGTGCATTTTGCTGTACCGGATGACTTCGAAAGCAGTGTCAACTCAACATCGTAGGTTGGCATTGCCGCATCTGCATGCAGCATCCAGCGTGTGTTCAGCTTCGGTGCGACCACCGGAGCGGGCGCGACAGCTGGCCGCGAACCACCAGCGCCTGCACGGATACGGTTTGGTGCATCGACTACTGGGTTCACTTGCATCCAAACAAAAGATGCGACGGTCGCGCCGGCGAGCGCCGTCGTAATTCCAAGTCGTGCGGCGCGCCACCAAGGCTCTTGTGCTGCTGCCTTCTGGGCTTCTATCTTCGAGAGAATGTTGTCACTAAAATAAAGCGGGACATCGGGCGTTGGAAGGGAAGATAGCTCTGCAGTTAATGCCTTGATTCCATCCATATCGGCTGCGCACTCAGCGCAAATCTGGATGTGCGCATCGGCTTCCCGTGCAAGCTTTGCCGGGAGGGTGCCATCGATATGATCGGATGCGCATTCGCGCCAGGTTATACAGTCCATGGTTGTGGTGCTTATTCCACAATTGTGACGATGAAAATATTCACAAGGTTCCAGATGTGTTGCTGTTGGAATTACGGTAAGTGCATTGGTGACTTATGATTCAGCATTTCTTTTAGTGAGTCGTTCACGTAAAGCCAGGCGTGCACGATTCAGCCGTGACTTAACCGTGCCAAGAGGTAAACCGGTGATCTCAACCAGCTCTTCATAAGTCTTTTCCTGGATATGAAATAGGACCATGAGTGTGCGCTGTGCCTCGGGAAGCTCCATAAGGGCATTGTGCAGCTCAATCTGTTGCTCCGTTTCCAATGCGAGCGCTTCGGGTCCGGCGGCGGTGTCCGGGATGTCCATGGTCGTCGCATCCTCGTTGCCATCGATGCTCTGCTCGAGGCTGATGTGTTTCTTGTTACGCATTTTCTTCCGATGGTCAAGAAAGACATTGACAACAATGCGGTGCATCCACGTTGAGAACATCGCCTCGCGACGAAATGCTTTGATGTGGTTCCACCCACGGATAAAGGCTTCCTGAGCGATATCGGCTGCGTCATCCGAATTGCCCGTCAGACGCACCGCAAGCTGGTACATAATCCGCTCATAGCGCCGGACAAGGACATCGTACGCGTGGACATCCCCTTTACAGGACCGCTCAATTAGCGAGCGTTCATCCGGCGGCGGACCACTACGCACCGCTTCAGGCAAGCCCTTGCTGAGCAGGAAGCGTTGCGGATGCTATTGCGAGCTTTTCTTCATCAGACAGCATCATGTTGCTGATGCCATTTACGACGGGTTTACAGTACGTACGGCTTTCGGCACGGCCCGTAATTACGGTGACAACGACTCCAGAGTTTGCATCATCGAGGAGAGCAAGCGAAAAGCTCTGCATCCCACCCTGGCCCTGGACGGCATCGTAGCGGTGGAATCCGGTCTTGCGGAATCCTTGGATGAACGAGGAGTCGATCCGTTGAACGGCTTTTGTCAGGGATTCGATACGTGCTTCGGATTCCTGAGCGGACTCGATGGTTCTCATCACCTGAGCTTCAAGGTCATTACCGGTGGTACCGCGGAAGAGGCGCTTGTGGCGTGCGGCAAGACCGGCGATACGGTTTGTCCAAATGGTTGTGATGATGATTGCAAGGACATGCAGAGCGATTGTGATGGCAAGGGCGGTCCCGGGGTGTAGTTTCACCCAGTCGACGAGTCCACCCAATGCATTATCAATGCTGTCCATTGCGCGATTGTAGCAGACGCACGGGAGGGGTTCACGTGTGTTACATCCCGGAGCTGCGCAGGAATTCCAGTTCGTTGGCTGTCAGTCGGTAGGCGGTGGCGATAACGATGCCCATGATGATCCAGGTAGCCCCGATGATGACCTTTGTGCGAGTCGAAACGCCTGAAAAGTAGGGTAGATCTGGTAATGGGTTTCGCCAGAGATGAATCGCTGGCATCAGTGACATCAGTCCGAGGATCCACACGATAGGGCTGGTCGGGGCGGCGATGATTAGCACGATGATTCCCGGGAGGAGGAGCTTTGGGAAGGTTGCCATCGCCACCGTGCCGCCGCTTAGAAATGGCGCGGGAGCAAGCTGGAAAAGGGTGATTGAGAGGCCAAGGAGTGCCATCACAGGCCAGAGGCGCGAGCCGTTTGCGAGATAAATTCCCAAGCAACCGAGAGAAAGCAGACCACTTGCCATCGGGCCAGAAAGCCCGACCCATGCATCATGAGCGGCGGTTTCTCCGGCATCCGCTGCGCTCAATCCCCCACCGATAAACGGTATGAGTGTGAGGGGCTTTACCCTTCTATTTTGCACCTTGATGGCGATGAAGCGGCCAAGCGACATCGAGAGGATGATGACGGTGATGATGACGGCTGCCGGCCATCCAAACAGGTAGGCTTCGAGTCCCACAAACAGCAGGATAGACAGGCCTGACTTAGCGAGCCAAAGAAACTTCAGCGCACCCAAGATGGATTTTGCTTTTAGGGCAATGAGTCCAACGGCGGGTAGGAACTTGAGGAATCCATTCCGTGGTTTTGGTGGGTGCGCCGAAGACCATTCAGGCTGCCCGAAGTCACTTTCTGGCTGGCTGTCTGGTACTTGCGACGTATCATCGTCAGGTGTGTTCACGCGAGTGTAACTGGTGTTTCAGTTTCGATCAGTGTTGCGATGGCTATTGATATGGCTTGCAGTGAATCGGTGCCGGACTTGCGGGTCTTCGCCACGATGATTCCTGGAGCGTTGATGAGGAGTGTTGTTGGATAGTCTGCGATGCCATAGAGCTGTGCGTGGTAGCCATCGGAATCGATGAGGCGGCTGCCCGTAAAGCTGGAGGCCGCTACTACGGCATTAATCTCTTCAGGGGACCCTGCGCTGAACAATGGCCAAACAGTGACCTTGCCGCTTTCTTTGTATCCAGATGCGAGCTGCTCGAGGAGTGCGAGGATGTGGGTGGCATCCGGGGATGTTGCATCGATAAAGGAAAGCACCAGTGCACCTTTTCCACGCACTTGTCCAGAATGGCAGGTACGTCCGTTTTGGTCGGTGAGCTGGATATCACGGATGTAGGTATGTGTCCGTGCGGTGTTGTCTCCCCAGCGCTGTTGCCCTTGTCCGCCGTAGATAGCCATGCCAATTTCCCCTTGCCTGCAGGTGTAATTACACCTATTGGTACGCAGCAAGT
>JBJTQN010000227.1:0-5059 GCA_046075665.1 Armatimonadota bacterium
TACCGATTCTCCAGGCGCTTGAGACGGTTGCCGGTACGGTATCGAACGATGTCCTCTCGGATGCCATCCTCGATGCACGAGCTCGTGTCCGTGAAGGAGACACTATCTCCGAGCCGTTGTACAAGTCGAAGATGTTCCCTCCAATGGTTATCCAGATGATTTCCATCGGACAGGAAGCTGGTTCGCTCGACACAATGCTTTCGAAGATTGCTGACTTTTACGATGGTGAAGTGGATGCTGCTATCGCAGCGCTTACCGCAGCGATCGAGCCTCTCCTCATCGTCTTCCTTGGTGTAACCGTTGGATACATCGTTATCGCGATGTTCCTCCCATTGGTTGGCCTTATTCAAGGTCTCTCCGGTGGCGGTGGCGACGAAGAGTAAGCTGACCGTTCGACGACAGCACTTTGCCCGGGGCATCTGCCCCGGGCATTTTTATATGCCGGCACCGGCCGGAGATTGTACGATACACACGTGAGTATTGGAGATTGGCCACTTCCAGAGTGGTTTTGGTACCCCGTTGTCTTCGGCTATGGCGCCATCGTAGGCTCGTTTCTCAACGTGCTGATCTATCGTCTGCCACTGGGTAAACACCTTTCCAACCCACCATCCACGTGCCCAAATTGCAATTACGCCCTGACATTCTGGGATAACATCCCGCTTCTGTCGTTCCTGTCACTTCGCGGTAGGTGCCGTCTCTGCCGAGTCCCAATCAGCTGGCGCTACTTCTGTGTCGAGCTGGTAACGGCTTGTCTTTGGACATTGCTTTATCATCAGGTCGCAACCAACTCACCGCTGTCCTGGATTGACTTTGTGTTGCAGGCACTCATCATTTCTGTGCTCGTGGCATTGGTTTTCATTGATCTGGATCACTTCATAGCCCCGGATGAGCTGAATATCGTTATTGGCGTCTTCGCCTTCGGCAGGGACATCGCGACGGTTGCTCTCGCGTACTTTGTTGGGGGAGATGCCCTTAAAGAAGCTATCGGACGCTATACCTACATGGGGTGGCTACCGGTTGCCGTTATGGGAGCGCTTGCCTATGCAGGTGTTCTGTTTGCGCTAAGTGTTGGTACCTTTGTGTACTATGCCCGGCTGGAAAATGAGTCTGTCGTTGCATGCATCATCCGTTATTTCCGTTTTGAGGAAGATGAAGTAGTTCCAAGTGTCGCTAATGCAAACGAAGCTGGAACTGGCGCGGCAGTAGAGGATGAAACCTCATCGGCAGATAATGACGCGGAAATGGACGAAACGGATCCTCCCCGCCTCGCGATGTCTCCAGCATTTCTGTGCGCCATCTCGGGTGCGGTCCTGTTTCCGCTGGTGCAATGGTATTCACTCGCTGCCTTTTTGCTTCCCCTAATGTTGTTTGTGTTTATCACCCGGGAGCGGGGAGAGGCCTTTGCGAAGGCTGTAGGACGCTTCTTCCGGTCAGCAGACCTCGGACCCCCGACATCTACAGATAAGACGGCACAGGCTGCTCACGATGATGCTGCCGCATTTGCCAAAGAAGCGGAGACCGGTCAACACGGTGGGATGGGACTCGGCGATGTAAAGCTTGCGATTGGACTTGGTGCAATTCTTGGTCCGGGGCTCGCGTTGTTATCTCTTGGATTTGCTACATTTGTTGGGGCGGTCACGGGCATTTCGATGGCGGCAAAGCACGGTCGAACCCTTAAGCTAAGTCTACCTTTTGTACCGTTCATGGCAGCGGGAGCAATCATCCCGATGCTATATGGCTCGCAAAGCGTTGGCTTGTATCTGAACATCCTGTATCCACCGCCGCCCCGCGTGCGGACGCCAGGTGAGATAATCCGCGAGCAAAAACGTCTGGAGCGGCTTCAGCGGGAACGCAACCGCGTGACAGACCCAACGGTAGTTCCGAAAAAGAACTAAGCTACTAGCGCAGGCGTTTGCGGGCTCCGACGACGTACGTTTCTCCAGCCTTTGCGGTACCACGCTTGCCGCGCATCCGTTGTAACCTCAAATGCCCCACCCAACAGCTCAAGGTTTCTGAGGACCTTACTGTTTCTACTCGCCAGAACGCGAACGACCATCCCGTGTGTCGCCAGTGATTGCTGAAGTGATATCAACCACCGAAGACCATTGCTGTCTGCGTATGCTGCTGCCGTCGTATCTACAACCAAAGACTTAGCACCTCGCTGCCCCATCGCAGCACGAATTCCAGCAACGTCGGGGCCTCCGGTGAGTGGAGAACACAGACGAAGCAACCATGTCCGACCAACTTCGTAGAGACGGAATAGAATCATGTATCTCTCCTAAACAAGCCGAAATGCGGAGAACGGTAGTAATCGGTACGCTCTGAGTCAAGAACATCTTTGTTCTGAAACCCTTCTACCACTACATGTGTGACGTAAAACCGGAAGAGATTAGTTCCCTGTGTGGCTAACTACACAGTGCTGTTCGGTGTAAAAGGCTCAACGGTTCAACTGATGAAGCCCTGATGATCTGTCTTGCGTGTTTTTCAAAACTATTGCATTGAACCATTCTGGAATTATGCGTTGGATACCTCGCACAATGTGGTGATATGCCAGTTAATGATGTGTGCTAGGATGCACGCACACCGCTGGTTAGCGATGACGGGGACGGAGGGTGGACAATGTTGACACCGCGTAGAGCTGTTTTAACCGCACTGGGAGGCATGTTGGCTGCGCCAGGAATTCTCTCCGGGTGTTCATCCAGTATCATCGGAGGTCGTAAACAAACCACGGTTCGCTTCTGGAATGGCTTTACTGGCCCGGATGGCAGAACCATGTTGGGGCTGGTCCGCAAATTCAACGCAGAGAACCCGGACGTTCATGTTGTCATGCAACGTATGGACTGGGGGACGTTTTATAACAAGCTGTTTGTCGCTGGGCTAGGCGGTCGCGCGCCAGAATGTTTTGTCCTGCACACCCGTGCGATGTTGCGCTTCGCATTGGCTGGGTTTGCAACGCCGCTTGACACCTTTGTTGCCAGTGAGAATGGATTGCCGGAAACGGACTTTGAGCCTGGCGTCTGGGATGCGACAACCTATAAGCGTGAGCACTTTGGAATCCCGTTGGATGTCCATGCGATGGGGATGTACACAAACCGCGCGCTCCTCAAAGAGGCAGGCTGGAACCCGGATACACCGCCGGTAAATACAGCGGAGTTTATTGATGTTTGTAAAAGGGTGCGTAAGCTGCCAAAGAGCGACTCCGAGCGCTACGGGTTTGTCTTCACTAATCTCGAGACCAATGGCTACACGCTGATTCGTCAGTTTGGTGGAAATGTTTTTACTCCGGACATGCAAACCTGCATCCTCAACAGTCCCGAAAATCAAAATGGACTATCGTTTGGCCGCTCGCTCATTGAGGATGGTCTTGTGCCGAGTCCTGAAAACTTTGATGCGTGGATTGGATTCCGACAGGGGCGTGTAGCGATGGCCTTTGAGGGCATTTATATGCTCGCCGACCTGCAACGCCAAAAAGACCTAGACTACGGAGGGGCTCCAGTTCCACAGTTTGGAACCACCAAAGCCGTTTGGGCAGACTCGCATAATCTCTGCATGCGCCGTGGCTTGGAAGCAGATACCGCGGCAGCGACTTGGCGCTTTATGCGATTTCTGTCAAACAACAGCTTGGACTGGGCGCTTGGCGGGCAGATTCCGACACGCGAAAGTCTTCTTGGCAGTGATGCATTTGCCAAAATGGAAGTGCAGGCACAGTTCGCCAAGCAAGTGAAAATCGTAAAGTATCATCCGAAAGTCCCTTATATTTTTGAATACCTGACTGAGTTCACATTGGCTGTCGAAAAGATTCTGAGGGGACGCGCAAAGGCTCCGGATGCGCTCAAGGTTGCTGAAGACAACATCAACCGCATTATTGAGCGTCAACGCAGACAAGGCGTCTCTGGAGGTGACCAAGCATGAAACCACGAGCCAGTGGCTGGATTTTTGCAGCACCTTATCTCACGCTCTTCACGGCATTTGTCATCGGGCCATTACTCTTCGGCTTTGCGCTCAGCCTCTTCCGCTGGGAGCTTCTCTCCAATGTAAAGCCAACCTTTGTAGGCTTTGAAAACTATACAGAAGCATTCCGCGATCCGTATGTACATCAGGCTCTCGGGGCAACGCTCCGCTTTGTCTGGATGGCAGTGCCTACGACAATTGTCTTAGCACTGGTCATTGCGACGGGACTCAATGCCGTCGCTGGAAAGCGTCAAGGATTTTGGCGCGCCGCGATTTATGTTCCACACCTCCTGACAGTCAGTGTTGCCGGAATCCTGTGGAGATGGTTCTACAACAAGGAATTTGGCATCCTCAATGCACTGCTTCGCCCGATTGGCATTGAGATTCCGTGGCTTTCAGACGTCGCATGGGCGATGCCCGCCATCGTCCTGATGACGCTATGGTGGACGCTTGGTGGGCCATCCGTGGTGCTACTCTCCGGGCTGCAAAATATCCCGGTCAGCTATCTCGAAGCCGCAAGTCTGGATGGGGCGACTCCTGCACAGCGTTACTTCCGCATCATCCTTCCACTTCTGCGGCCAGTGCTGCTATTTGTGACAGTGATGCACGTGATCGGTGGATTTCAGGTCTTCGGTCAGGTTTACATGATCACACGTGGAGGACCAGAGCTCTCTACGCGGTCGCTGGTGCAATACATTTACGAAACGGCGTTTAACAACTACCGGATGGGCTATGCCGCAGCACTTTCCTGGATTCTCTTTGCTGTGATTGCTATCTTTACGCTTGTGCAGTTCCGCCTGATGCGGGAGGAGCGCTCCTGATGAACAAGAAGTCTTTACGGTTGTTCTCTGCGGAAGTCGCGATGGGAGTCGGGTCGCTGTTCTTTGTCATCCCATGTCTCTTACTGGTGCTCGCAGCTTTCAAGCCCGATAGCGAAATCGTGAAGTTTCAGGGCATCCTGCCAAAGCAATGGACCCTCGCAAACTTCCAGGAAGTCCTCGGCAATCCCGAGGAAATTCCACTTCTTCGCTGGCTGCTCAACTCGGTTTTGATCTCCATCTCTACAGCAATGGCGAACGAGGCTGGCGTTGGTGAGGTTAGCGATGAA
>JBJTQN010000228.1:0-3713 GCA_046075665.1 Armatimonadota bacterium
CATGTCTGACGCTGCTCCGCAGCTGACGGCTATCGAGCGAGCCCGCCGTTCCCAAATCATCGGGGCCACGGCGGGCTGCATCGCTAAATATGGCTACAGCGCAGCAAGTTTGGCGATGATTGCGCGTGAAGCTGGCGTAAGCAAAGGGGTGATTCTGTATCACTTTGGCAGCAAAGATACACTGATTGAAGAAGTTCTAAAGCTTGTGTACACGCTTGCGGATGCAGAAATCGGCACTCCTGTGCGTGCCGAAACCTCACCCAAAGGCTTGCTGGATGTCTATATTTCTGAGAGCTTTGCCTTTATCAGCGCTCGGCGTGACTACGTGATTGCGCTGCTGCTTGTCCTCGCCGATGGCCACGCAGCATCCCGGATTGCTGATGGTGCACATAAGTCATCCACAGAAGACATTAAGAACATCCTCGAATACGGTCAGCGGGAAGGGGTGTTCCGTGCATTCGATGCCGGCGAGGTTGCGAAGATGATTCGCACGCTGATCGATGTCGCAAGCTATACGCTGCGGGATAACCCGGATGCCGACCTGTCGGTATATGCCCGGGAGGCCAGAGCGTTTATTCAGGCTGCGACTTACCCGTAGCGTTCACCGTTCGCGACGCTCAATCCATCAAATAGTGAATGGCTGTACACTGTCAGGAAATGACTGACCGCGTGGTCAGAATAGATCTGGGGACTCCATGCGCGACGATAACCTTCCAACCATTTCCCTCCATCTTGCCGCAAAGCTTCGATCCACGCTTGATTCCGATGTTGCGTCCAAGCGCTCCGCCGGTGCGGCTCAGCTGGTGATGATTGATGGACGTGCGGCATATAGCCACAGCGCAGGCTATCGGGACATCGGGGACAAGCTTCCATTTACACAGGACACCGTGGTCCGAATGTACTCGATGACAAAGCCCATCACCAGCGTCGTCGCGATGATCCTGCACGAGCGAGGAGCCTTTTTGCTCGATGATCCGATAAGCAAGTACATCCCGGAGTTCGCCGCGGCATGTGTCATCGGTGACCCTGCGAGTAAGCAAATGCCAGTCAAGCCAAAGCGACTACTTACGGTTCGGGACTGCTTCCGTCACACGACCGGCTATTCGTATGGTGAGGATTTTCGCGTGACGGCGCTTCATATTCGGGAAAGGCTGACATACCGGCCACCATCCGGGATGTACCCTCCCGATTTGACGATTGAGCAAGCGGCGGCGGCGATGTCTCGTATTCCCGCGCTTCATCACCCGGGGGAAAAGTTCACCTACGGACACAGCACGGACCTTCTCGGACGTCTCATAGAGGTCTGGGCAGGCAAGCCGCTGGACCGTGTGTTTGATGAACTGATCATCAAGCCCCTAAGTATGAAGGACACTGCCTTTCAGGTTAGTGGTCGGCTTAAGAGTCGCTTTGCATCGACTTACTACCAAAAAGATCGCGAACTGCATGTCCAGGATTCGTATGCCACCAGCGACTACAACAAGGGCTTTAAGTTCCTTGGCGGTGGAAGCGGTCTAGTGTCAACCATTCGCGACTACGCCATTTTCTGCAACATGCTGATCAACAATGGCAAGCATGGTCGCCATCAGATCATCAAACCGGAAACCTTGCAGCTAATGTTTACTGACCAGCTCGCGGGCGTCGCGGGAGGCTTTCAGTTTGGCCTTGGCTTCGCAATCGACAATGTGAAAATCGGAGCTGGTGCGTCCCGGATGGCAAAGTCCTACTCCTGGGGTGGCTACGCGAGCACAACATTCCAAGTCATCCCTGAGCTCAAGCTAGTCAACATCGTCGTTCAGCAACAAGTGCCAACCTATGATGTGCTTGGCAACACGCTGAGCGCACAGCTCCGGGAGGGGCTTTCCCTGTGAATCAAAACCCCACACTCAGCCATGGCTTTCTAAGCGTCAATAGCATCAAGCTCCACCACGTTTCGACTGGAAAGGGCCCATTGGTGCTGTTTCTCCACGGCTTTCCCGAGTTTTGGTACGCGTGGAAGGAAGTCCTTCCCGATGTCGCAAAAGCTGGTTTTGAAGCCGTCGCCATCGATATGCGGGGCTATAACACATCGGATAAGCCAAAAGACCTCAGTTCCTACCGCCTGCCGGAGCTTATCGCGGATGTCCGAGGCGTTATCCAAAGCCTTGGCCGCGGGCGCAAAGCAATCCTTGTGGCACACGACTGGGGCGGCGCCGTCGCGTGGGCCTTCGCCGGTGCTCACCCGGAGCTCCTCGAAAAACTGGTCATCATCAATGCACCTCACCCGACCGTTTTTGCCCGTGAGCTCGCGACGAACCCAAAGCAGCAAGCTGCAAGTGCTTACATGACGTTCTTCCAATCGCCCGGCGCCGAAGAGACCCTGCTAAAAGACAATTGTGCGGCGCTGGTGATGTCCATTCTTGGGGCGAGGAAGCGGAAACCTGCATTCACACCAGAGGAAAAGGATGCTTATGTCAAGGCATGGTCACAGCCCGGCGCGCTGACGGGCGGCCTGAACTATTACCGTGCAAACAAGGTTGCGCCTCCTGCGCCTGGCAACCAACCTGTCTCGATTGGCGCAGCATTTGGAACCACGGGACCGGTTTATGTCAAAGTCCCAACGCTTGTGATTTGGGGGATGCTCGATACGGCGTTGCTCCCGGGGAATATCGATGGCCTTGACAAATACGTCAAGGATCTCACCATTCGCCGTATCCCGGATGGCTCCCACTGGGTTATCCACGAGCGCACACTAGACATCTCCAACATGATCACCGCGTTTGCGCTTGGAAAAGCGGTTCCAAGTGTCGACTGAGTCGAATGATGTGCAAGGGCATAAAGCGACTGCCCCGCGGTACCACGCCCTGGATGCCCTCCGTGCGTACGCGATGTTCCTTGGAGTCGTTCTACATGCATCGATGGCCTACATCCCAAACGTCCCTTGGGGGAGCAACGACCCGGCGGCGGCTGACTGGGTTGGCCTGATACTCCTTGGTATTCATGGGTTTCGGATGCAGCTGTTCTTTCTCATCAGCGGCTTTTTTACATTGATGCTACTCCAGCGCCGCGGCGTCCAAGCCATCATCAAACATCGCCTTTTGCGCATCCTTATCCCGTGTCTTATCGGTGTCATCACTGTGCTTCCGACCCAACATGCGATCGAAGCTTGGGCAACCCGGAGCGAGAGCAAGGTGGTTGTCCGCAGCACAAAGGATGAAAATGCGACGGCATTTGTCAATGCTCTTAAGACTGGGCAGCGCGATAAGGCTGTTCAGCTACTGGGTGCTGGGCTCGATCCGAATGCACAGGATCCAATGTACGGTCTCACGATGCTGGCGTGGGCGGCGCTTGTGGATGATGGCCCGGTTGCCGGAGAGCTGATCAAGCGCGGCGCGGATGTCAATGGTCGCTCCCGTAACCAATCGACGGCGCTGAACGCGGCGGCATTTCGTGGCAGTGAGATGGTGGCACAGCTCCTCCTGGAGCAGAATGCGGACACAACCCTCAAGTCCGCCGATGGCGACACGGCGCTGCGGTCCGCGTTTGCACCCGCGGATGCAACAGCGGGCATCGCGATGCTTATCGGAATCACGCTCCCGGATGATGCATCGCTGCTAGATGGTCGTAAAAAGGTGGTGCGCCTGCTTCCGGGAGGTGAGGATGCGCTTGCCACATCCCCTGATTTAGGCTACGCCAAGTCAAAGCAGAGCGGGCTCCCAGCGCTTCGTTCATCCTAC
>JBJTQN010000229.1:0-6153 GCA_046075665.1 Armatimonadota bacterium
CTTGGGAGGAATTACGAAAGAATTTCACACCGATTCTTACGTTAGCAACGATCGGGGTTCTCCTTGCCACAGCGTTGACGGCATTCCTCATGTATATCGTCTTCCACTGGTCGATAGCAGCTGCATTGCTCTTTGCAACGCTGATTAGTGCAACCGACCCGGTTTCTGTGATTGCGACATTGAAAGAAGCCGGGGTCACCGGCCGACTGAAGCTCCTCGTGGAAGCCGAGAGTCTTTTCAATGATGGAACCGTTGCTGTTCTCTTCACTGTTCTATTGTCATGGGCCGTTTCGGGTCATCTCTCAACGGTAGCGATTGCATCGATATCGTCTGGGAAATCGGCGGGGGCATTGTATGCGGCGCTGCTATCGGAGCTATCGTCATTTGGATTGCAGGGGAAACGGAGGACCATTTGGTCGAGATAACACTCACCGTTGTGGCCGCGTATAGTTCGTTTCTGCTTGCACAAATGTTTCATATGTCCGGTGTCCTCGCAACGTTGACAACCGGCCTGATCCTTGGAAACATCGGACCTCTTGGCGCAATCAGTGATAACGGTCGGGAGGCAGTTCACTCATTCTGGGAGTTTGCTGGATTTCTCGTGAACTCGATTGTGTTTATCTTGGTTGGAGCTCAAGGAGCGGGCTGGATGAAAATTCTGTTATCCAATGTCCCGGTCATCCTCGTCGCCAGCACATTTGTCCTTCTCGGACGAGCCATCGCCGTCTATCCCATTTGTCAGTTCTTTCGTCGGACCAAGCACTATATAGAGGTGTCACATCAGCACACTCTTGTGTGGGGCGGCCTACGCGGTGCATTGGCGCTTGCCTTGGCATTAGTGCTTCCACCTGCCTTCCCAATGCGTGAGACAATCCTTGCGACAACCTATGGTGTAGTAGCCATCTCTATCGTAGTACAGGGACTGACCTTTCTTTCTCTGCTGAAATGGCTAAGAATTGTTGTACCTACCCCATCGACTTCGATGAGCGCATCTAAAACGAAATAGCCACTGGCTTCTCGGAACGGCCAGTATGTTCCCCTTGATGAGACAACGATGTCAAACCGGCATTCCCTGAAACTGTCGTGCTTTCGAGCCTAGAACAAACCCCGTTAACAATAAACGACACGCGTTATTTTCACCGGTCAAACGTGGGTTGTTGAGACAACTGCGGGTAATTATAACTGTCGTGTCAATGAACCAACAGGCTTCGCCACTCCTGACAAATGCTCGCTCTGTCTTTGGATTGGCTCTCTCACTTTTTGCATCACATCCCGTTTTCGCAGATGTCCGCTGGCAGGCCCCCCTTCTCCCAGGTCTTGCATCATCGCTTCCCGCAGGCAACCCATCAATCGAGGTGCGTAAACCCGCCATCAGCCGTGGCCGCCTCCTGAATGCCCTCTTCCTCCACCCAAAAGTCATCGGAAATCCGACACTGGCATCCACCCAAATCCAGCTCCCTAAAGCTGCCACAGGCGAGCGGATCCTGCTACGCTTTCAAACCGGCATCTCAGATGGCATCCCGCAAAACCCAACCTCTCTACCGGATGGCATCCTCTTCAGCTGCCGGGTTGAAGGGGAGTACAAGCTTCAGCGCTTACAGAAGACTGCAGAGTGGCAGCCTGCAACGGTTGATCTCACCGAGTTCACCGGGCGGAATGTGACCATCGAATTCAGGACTGACCCAAACGGATCGGATGCCTACGACTGGGCATTGATTGGCGAGCCTGTCGTCGAAGTCGTGCGCCCAGATGCCAGCTTACTTCGCACCGGCCTGGCCTGGTTTACAGCGGACAGGTCCGGGCAGGTTCAGCTTCAGGGAAGCGAACGCAAACCACTTTCGGACATTTTCGCTGCACATAAAGGCGTAAATGCGATTCCATTTACGCAAGGCTCCCCCGGCCCCGTGTACATCTCGGCATTCGATGGCGCAGGTAAACCTCTGCCAGACCCACCGCGCGCCGCAAATGTTGCAGCCTACTCACCCGATGTCCACATCACAGGCATCCTCACAACCAGCATCCTCCCGACATCCGGGCGCCCAACCGCAATCCGTATCCGCTTCATCAACCGCGGCAAAGGTGATGCCGACCCGTTTACCATTCAGTTCAAGTCCAGCAGCAATGCGCGCCTCCCCGAAAGCATCCGTATCCCAGCAATCGCCGCGGGTCAGACAGGCGCCGTCGATGTCCGCTGGGTTCCATCCGACAAAGATGTCCGCAAGCCCATTCGCTTCGTGGCAACCCAATCAGGGGATGAACCGCAGGCCACATCGATCCGCGTCCTGCCCAAAGCGGATGCATCCGACTTCAAAACGTTTGTCAGTGGCACCACAAGGCTGCGCATCAGCAAGCGCGGATTTGCGTTTGTGGATGCATCCATTAATGGCAGCTGGAAACCCGCCGGGGTTCTAACGCCCATCGGTGCAGGTGTGAGCGTAAATGTCAGCCCCATCAAAGGGGCAATCCGGCTGACAAAAACCAAGGCAGCGGCCCGCCTCCCCGCGCTCTATGCCGGTGATACGCTTCAGCCCGGCGCTGGTGGTGTATCCAAAGTCGAGGCGGTCCTACCGGGGCTCGAATACCTCACTGGAAGCGAAATGTCTGGCAGCACCCGCGGATTTGTCGAATCCCTTGCGGACCGCAGCCGCCCGGATTACATGCAGCTGACCATCCCTCTGGCCGCCATCACCTTTGGACCAAATGCCTCCCGCCCGGATAGGCGGTCACCACCAATGGGTTCACCCGATAGCCTGCTTGGCGGCGGCGGCCCAAAAACATCCGATGATGACTACACCGTCGCGCTCTCCTGGAAAGATCCGCGTACGGCGAGTGTAACCTTTCAATCGCCCGCAGCCAGCGGTGCCGAAAACCACTTACTGAGCGTAGCGGCAGTTGACCAGGGCGACTGGGTGGATGTTCGCTGCACCGCAGGGCGGACCGCAGCGGCAAGTATCCAGTGGTACCGAAACTACGGTCCACGTAATGCGCCTCCAAGCACGTTTACCATAGCGGGGCGCCACAGCCTTGCGCGAAAAGGGATGCAGCTTTCGTTCGATGGACCGACAAGTCAGCTACGCTTCACCGCCGGCGGAACCCCGGAAGCGATTCCGACATCGGTTGCATTGCTGAAGTGGGATGCCCTCTGGAATGCGAATAAACAAAGCGGCGATGCCGCGGACAAAGCGCTCGAAAGACTTCCGGTTGATTCCCAGGCACTCCGTGGCCCAAGCCATATTGGCCGCTGGGAGCTTCCCTTCATCACCGGAGAGCTTGCCCGCGCCTTACCAGCGATTGACCTGGAAATGTCCGCGCTGCGTCGGGGCCAGGAACCGGATGGTGGATTTCGCCTGCAGCAACCGGATGGCCCACAGGATGCGCTTGGCCTCCGCGGAGATGAGACATCCGGGACGTTTAGCCACTCCACATGGATGCTTCTTCGTCACGCGCGGGTCACTGGAGATATTCTCAGCCGGGATGCCGGCCTTGCGGCACTTGATCGCATACGAAACTATCAGGTCCCACGGGGAGCAAGTATGTGGGAAGTGCCTGTTTATGAGCCGGATATGCTTGCGTCCGCGTGGAATGTTGCGGCATCCGTCGAAGCATTCCGCGTGACAAACGACACACAGTGGCTTGGCGTTGGACAGTACTGGGCGGCAACCGCGCTTCCATTCATTTACTTCACGCCGGACAGCAATCGCCCAGCCCGCCTCGGGAGCTGTATTCCGACGTTTGGAACGACGTTCTTTCAGCATTCATGGATTGGTCGCCCTGTTCCCTGGCAGGGGCTTGTGCTTGCCTGGCACTTCCAGGATTTGGCTGAGCAGCTACGGGGTGCAAAGCGGATGACGTTGGCAAGCGATGCTGTAAAACCGCAAGAACTGGATGCTATCGCGAAGCTGCTTGTCGTTGCCGCAGAGCGGACGTGGCTGACATCCGGGCCGAACACTGGACTCTACCCGGACACCATCGAGAATCTGATCACTCCGAAGCCAGCATTCATCATCCCGGAAAATCTCTGGCTTCACACCTTCCGCGCACAGGGTCAGGAGCTCGCGATACAGACGCAGCGCCAGCGCGGCGTGACCATCTCGACCATTGCCGAAATCGCCTTCCTCAATGTTTCCGAAGATAGCCTCATCACACGCATCGGCTACAAACCGGGCGCATCCTGCGGCGTACTGCTGGGCGGTATCCCAAGGCGCCCATCGGGCATCACGATTGATGGAACGCCACTGGAAACCGCCGCCTGGAGCTACGATGCCGATAAGGATCGCGTAGTCCTCAAGGTCCGTTTTTCGCAGAAACTCTGTGAGCTAAGGATGCAGTACTAATGGCAATGTTACAAACCACTCCCGTTTTAAAGTCATCCCATGCTGGGTTAAATCAGACATTTCCATGGGCGGTAGACAAGGCACTTTCCTACGTCCAGACGGGCAAATCCGGTCCGATTGACCGTCACGAACGAAGTCCAGGAGTGGGTGGGAAATCCTACGAACCCAGCTATTGGGCCGGTTATACCTTTCGCAGTGCATACTACTCGCGTGACTTTTGCCATCAGGCTGCCGGTGCGCAGCTGCTTGGTCTGCGGACCGAGAACTTCACGATGCTTAGGCGGTTTGCAGAGACATCCAATGCCCGCCGCAAGTGGTTTCCGCTTTGGGCTATCAACTTCGATGGCAGTCCTTTCAAGCTCGATTGGGACAGTGATGACTACTTTGTCCGCGAAGTCCCCGCAGTGTTTGAACTCGTCGAGCAGTGCTGGCAGCAATATCTGTGGACGGGCGACAAACGCTACATCACGGATGAAACATTGGTGCGCTTTTGTCGCAAGGCGATGTCAGATTTCATCAAGTTACATGACACCCGACGCCCAAATGGCATCGCCGAAGGAACCGGCACGGGCGACATTTTCAAGGGGTCGGCCACCTACAACGAGGTCCATTCTGATAATCCATTGGTCGAAGCCGGGGATGGAATCGCCTGTCAGTACCGCGCCCACCTTGCCTTTGCGAACATCCTGAAAGCCAGAGGCGAGGGCGCAGCAGCCGCAAAAGAGCAAAAACGTGCAGCCGCTCTTCGTCAGCATTTCAATACTGTCTGGAGCCATGAGATAGGATCGGAGTCAATCGTCCGCGGTTACGACAAAGGTGGCCTGCCGCAAACCGATTGGGGTTTGGAAAACACCTGGTTCATGCCGATGAAGGGCATTGTAGATTCCGGACCGCGCCTCGATAGACTGATGGACCAAATCCGCACGCGCATGGATGACCCCAAAACGCGGCCCAGCAACATTGAGGCTACGTCTTACATCCCGGATGTCTTCTTCGCCCGCGGCGACCGTGAGAGTGCCTGGAAGTGGATGGAGAATATCCACAAGGCTCCAGCAAGTGCGCGGGACTACCCGGAGATTTCATTCACCGTCATCTCACATGTGGTTTGTGGTTTGCTTGGCGTGATCCCGGATGCGCCACGTACACTTATCGCCACCCAAAGTCATCTGCCGGCGGCGATTGGCGAAATTTCGGTAGAGAACATTTCGATTGGAGCTGCCCGATTTACGGTGTCTCATACTGGGCTGACTGGCAGTGCCGTTACTTTGACATCGGGTGCTAAGACATTTACATGGCTTGCGCGTTTCGCGGGGCGCCATGCGGAGCTGACCATCAATGAGCAGCGTCGCAAAGCTGATGTCATTACAGAAAATGGTCTTGTCTACAGTCAAGTACGCGTCCCACTCAAGGTGGGACAGCGGATGACTGTAAGGGTAGCGGTCTAACTTAGCGCTTGATCAGGTTCTCAACAGCATCTGCGGTTTTGCGGCCGAGCTGGCGGCTCGTCGTCCACTTTCCCCCGTAGATTGTCACAACCCCACCGGACATCCCTATAACGGCCTCGCGGCTCGCGCCGCTCGTTCCGCCATCCTGTTTGACGATTGGCCGGAGTCCGGAGTACTCGCTGAGGATGTCATCCGGGCCCAGCTTATCCACAAACCACTGGTTGTAGGCATCTATCAGTTCAGCTCGTTCTGCATCGCTCACTTCGGAACCTTCCGGCGATTCCTGACGTGCTTCCGTCGTTCCAAAAATCGCTTCTCCGGGTGCCCAAGGGAGGAGGAAGAGGAGACGGCCATCGATATGTGGGAGGACGACC
>JBJTQN010000230.1:0-3248 GCA_046075665.1 Armatimonadota bacterium
GATTTACGAAACCCGCCTTGTGTGGGTTTTTTACTTTGTGGCTCCAGAAAGAACAGTGCCATGACCAAAGAACAAACCAACCAGCCAGAAATGAAGCATACCAACTGGATGCAGATTGAAGTGGACTACAGGGCAGGCATCAAGACGTTACGCCAGATAGCCGAGGAAAACGGTATCAGCCATCAAGCAATTGATAAGCGCGCCAAGAAAGAAGAATGGATGCATGATTTAACCGCCAAGATACAAGCCAAGGCGAATGTGTTGAATTGCAATGCAAAGTGAGCCGGTATTTGCAACCAATATTGAGCCACTGATTTTTAAATAATTTGGCCTATTTGGTTGTGGATAAGTGTAACAGTTCTGTGTTTTTAGCTCCTTTTGCTTTTGAAGTTTTTAATTGTTGAGAGGCCGCTTGGGACTGCTTGAAGCGCCAACTTTCATTGCCAGTTTCAACGATATGACAACGGTGTGTAAGCCGATCCAAGAGAGCTGTTGTCATCTTGGCGTCCCCAAACACATTGGCCCATTCTGAGAAGTTCAAGTTGGTTGTGATAACCACACTGGTCTTCTCATAAAGTTTGGACAACAGATAAAACAACAGCGCCCCTCCAGATTGGGAGAAGGGCAAATAACCCATCTCATCTAGAATGACCAAGTCCACGTACATCAAACGGTGAGCTAACTGACCTTGTTTGCTTTGAGCCTTCTCAAACTCCAGCGCATTAACCAGTTCCACCGTTGAGAAGAAGCGAACCCGTTTGCCTTTGGCCCTGACAGCCTGAATGCCCAAGCTTGTTGCAAGATGCGTTTTGCCCGTACCCGGGCCGCCTACAAACACCACGTTTTGCGCGGCGTCCATAAACTGCAATTCATGCAACTTTTTGACCAGTACTTCATCTGTATGCGCCTGTTCAAAATCAAACCCGACAAGGTCTCTATGCGCAGGAAATCGTGCAGCTTTCATCTGATAGGCCATAGAGCGAACCTCACGCTGGGCAGTTTCAGATTTGATCAACTGGTGCAGCACCACTTCATGGTCTAGCGTCTTCATTCTGGCGCTGCCCAAAACCTCGGGCCAGGCACTAGCCATACCGTGCAGCCCCAAGGATTTGAGACCCATGGTCACATCACTGACATCAATCATGTCAGACCTCCTGCTCGTATCTGAGCGCATCGTAGCGCTCCAGGTTGGCCTGTGCGGGTGTATTCAAATGTAGTGGCGTGTCAATTTGCAGCCGCTCTAGGGTCGGCTCCTTAAGTCTTGCCAGTACATTTAGAATGTGCTCAGCGCTCACCCGCCCAGTCTGCAATGCCAGTTCGGTTGCCACCAGCACCGTTTCAAGGCCGTGCATGTTGACTACTCCCAACACTTTTGCCATTACGCGGTCACCACCGGGGTGTTTGAGCAGTTGACGCTGCAGTTCCAGCAAAGGTGCTGGCATCTCTTTAAATGGTGCGCCATTACGCAGAGCACCTGGCTTGCGCTGAATCAGCTCAATGTAGTGTTGCCAATCGTAAATGGTTTGATCACGCTCAAAGCTGCGGCTCAGCCGCACAAGACCGCCATCTTGTGCTACCACCAATAAAGTGTCTGGGTACACACGCAAACTCACCATCTGATTGACCCACTCGCAAGGCACGCTGTAGCGATTGCGTTGGTACGTGATCAAAGATGTGGAGCTGACCCGCACAGGTTGCTCTACATAGCCATCAAAGGGTCTGGGGCATGGCATCAACCGTGTGGCTTCATCTTGCCACACATCCGCAATCGTCAGCTCTGGCCACTGGGGATGGGTCAACTCGCTCCATGCAGTTTTGCATGCCGTTTGAAGCCAATCGTTGAGATCTTGCAGACTGGCCCAACTGCGCTCAGTGGCTTCGCGCAGAACGCCTCTGCGCCGGTCTTGTACATTCTTCTCCACGATGCCTTTCTCCCAACCGGCAGCTCTGTTGCAGAATTCGTGCTCAAACAGGTAGTGACCCGTCATCGCTTCAAAGCGGGCGTTGACGGTGCGCTCTTTGCCCTGGCCCACTTTGTCGATCGCCGTCCTCATGTTGTCATAGATGCCCCGCCTTGGTACACCACCAAAGACTGTAAAGCCCCTTTCATGCGCATCAAATAGCATTTCGTGCGTCTGGGTAAAGTAGGCCACCAGCAAGAATGCGCGGCTGGCCGCTAGTTTGATGTGGGCTACTTCAAGGCGCCTTCTCAAGCCGGCAATGACCAAGTACTCACAGCTCCAGTCAAACTGGAAGGCTTCGCCCAGCTCAAAGTGCATGGGTACAAATCCTATACCACGAGGCAGGCTTTGCTCTTCTCGCCAATCTTTTGCAAAGCGGTATACGGTTGTGCTGCTACCACTGTAGCCAAGGGCCTGCAGTGCTTCAAACAGGGCTTTAATGCCACGGCGCTCACGTTTGTTACGGTAGCTGTCGGTCTTGAGCCAATTGCTCAACTGATCCTTAAAGGGTTCCAAAACACCAAAAGTCGGCTCCCGCTTAGGGTATTTAGGTTGCGTCATCTCCGGCTCTCGCAACCACCGGGTTGCAGTGTTGCGTGAGATGCCAAGTTGGCGGCTTGCTTGCCGGATGGAGACCTTGTCGCGAAGGACAAGTCTGCGTAATTTGCTCAAAGTTCCCACGTTGATCACTCCTTGCCATCCTTACTTAAAAATTAAGCAGGATAGGCTATTGGGGTGGCTCAAATTTGGATGCAAATTCCCTTCAAAATGGCTCAGTTTTTAATGCCATTCAACAGTGAGCCTAGTGTTTGTGTTGGGTATGGTAGTGCCTGTGAATGAAGGTTTTGTAATGGGTCTGGAAAGCATGCCCGGTGGACAAGCCCGTGCATCGGCTCTGATCGGTACTTTCAAGTGGATCTTTACCGTCATTGGTGTGCAAACCGCTACATGGTTCTTCCAGGAGAATTACATGCCTATCGGTATCACTTTGATCGTGATGATGGGCTCCGGTCTGGCGCTGATGCTGTACGCCTACAACCGTGACCCTGCGTTCCAAAAGCTGATCCAGTCGCAACCTGCTGATGGTTCTGTTGCTTCGCACTAAGCGGTAACAATCAACGCCTAAGGGCGCTGAAAAAAACCCGGCATTGCCGGGTTTTTTTATGGGCGCTTATTGGTGTGTGGCATTTCCTTGGCTATCAAATCGCAGACCCGATCAAAAATGACTGTGGAAAGGTGTGAGCAAGCAGTCTTAACCACATGCCAGTCATGCCAGCGCTGATCAAG
>JBJTQN010000231.1:0-18157 GCA_046075665.1 Armatimonadota bacterium
CATGAGGGCTGTTTGTGCAAGCTTTGGTGCATGTGCAAGAACGCCACCGCTGCCGATCAGCATGTCGAGCTCAAACATATCGACTAGCGTTGATCCGCTTGCCTTTTGTTCAAAAATCTCGCTGATGTCGCGCTGTTGCTGAACGCCGACCATTTCGCGGGCAAGTGACTTATGGTGCTCAAATGCCAGTCGCAAGGCCTCGCGGCTTGCGGCTTGTTCAATTTGAAGGTCACGCAAATCCTGCGGAATCGTTGTTGGGCGAACCATTTTGTTCCGTAGTTGATTACGGATATAGGCATCACTCTCTTCGAATGGCAACCATCGCTTGATGTTAGGGAGCCCGGCTTCCGTGAGGACATTACAGATGGAATAGCTCATCCCAAGGTTTGCCGAAACTGTTCTGTTGTAGATGCCTTTGAAGACGGAGAAGACGTCTGTTGTTGCGCCTCCAATATCGACACCAAGAATGGAGATATTACGCTGGCGGGCGATTTCTTCCATAATCTTCCCGACGGCGTTTGGTGTCGACATAATTCCGGAGCTCGTCCACGTTGTCAGCTTTCCATATCCCGGAGCCTGTTGCATAACGTGCTCCAGAAAGAGCTCATGAATGGCTTCACGTGCAGGACCGAGGTTCTCACGTGCCATGGTAGGTCTCAGGTTTGGAACCGTCCGAACATCTACCGTGTCCCCCAGCGTATCGTTGACAGCAGGTCGCATTTTTTCGCTTCCGGCGAAGATAACAGGTAGTTTCAATCCGACACCAAGACGTGGCTTTGGATCTGCGGAGCGGAGAATCTCTGCGATTTCCTGCACCTGTGGAACGACATTTCCGTCATCCGTACCACCCGACATAAGAATCATATCCGGACGCAGTGCACGGATGCGTTCGACCTTTTCGTGGTCTTTACGGCCATCATTGATGGCGAGCGTATCCATTATGATTGCCCCGGCCCCGAGGGCTGCACGTTCGGCCGACTCGGCCGACATTTCGCGCACGACGCCCGCGACGGTCATTTGCAGACCGCCACCAGCACTGGATGTCGACAAGTACAGGTCAACTCCGACCGTGTCTGACTGCGCTGGAGTCATCGGTTTACCGGCAGCGTCAAGTATTCTCTTGCCCGTGAGGTCCTGCAGCTCAGTCAAAGCGTTTGTTACGCCTACAGTTACATCGTCAAAAGGAGCCTCAACCGTCGTCGGCGCTTCTCCACGAGAAACAAGCCGATACACGCCATCTGGTTGTTTCTCAATCAAGATGGCTTTGGTTGTGGTGGAGCCACAGTCAGTAGCAACGATGGACCGAACGTTTGCAGGGACAAATCCAGACATGGCCAGATTCTAGCATAGCAAACGCCGGTCTTACAGTGAATTAGATGCGCTTGAGGACTTCGGCAGCGACGTATACAGCATCGATTTGCGCACAGGACGCGATTCGTTCAACGGCGCGTTGCAGCGCTCGCGTGTCGGCATCCGTGTTTAGCCCTTCCGTCCCGACGATATTGACGACAAGGTCAATCGCCGAGAGAACAAACTTGGCCTTGGCAACGGGGCTTGTCCGATTGTCACATTGTTGCCATAGGCCGGATATGGCATCGATGGCTTGATCCCAGCCAGCGCTGGACGCGCCGGGTTTTGCACGTGCCTGCTGGCGGGCAGCCATGTCACGGACTGCGGCATCTCTTGCCTGTGCATTTGCCCAGTCGGCAGCGGTTGTGCCCTCGATAACACGAACGATGCCATCTGCAATGCCGGTGACATCACGAAAGGCCTTGTGAAGAATGTTTAGGTTGTCTGCTGAGTTGAGCGCTCCCTGAAGTGCACCATCGACTGTAGAGTCAAGCCCAATCACAAGGACGGAACCATCCAGAGCTACAGGAACAGCCCGTTCGAGCGCACGGAAAAAAGCTGGCGCGAGCGCTACACGCTTCGCAATCGGGGCAACCTGACTCCAAACCACTTGACAGTCCATTACATCGACACTCCAAACCGCATGTTTCTTGGCAACAGCCAAACCCAGTATACGCTCCTGACATCCTCACGGTGGTATTATTTTAGGTGATATGGGAGAAGCTACAAACCGCGTCAGGAGCACAAAATCAGCCTCATCTGACCCTTACGATGTGCCATTTGATGACACTGGAATACTTAAAGTTGATGAGACACCGGGTTGGGAGCTTCTTAAACGCGTTGCTGATCCTGTAACTGAATTTGACACTGAATTCAAAGAAACCGCATTGAGCATGGTTCCGAGGATGTACCGGGCTCACGGTTGCGGCCTTGCCGCGCCTCAGGTGGGTATCAGCAAGCGGTTCCTCGTCTATGATGCGGGTACTGGTCCCACAGTGGTCGTAAATCCTGTAATTATTAGGCAGCGAGGCGAACAGTTCGAGCCGAGCGAGGGGTGCCTTTCTCTCCCACGAATTAAGGCTCGCATCCGCCGCCCAAATGTCATCTCCGTAAAAGCACAGGACATCAACGGAGAGGAAATCTTCATTCGAGCCACGGAGCTCGAAGCACGCATTTTGTGCCACGAAATTGACCATCTTGATGGCATTCTGATTACCGACCGCGCATCTGGCGAGGACATTCGCATCATCTCCCCAGATGACCATGAGGATGACTTCTAACCCGTGCGGATTGTATTCATGGGTACAAGTCCATTTGCAGTTCCAACGCTGAAGCTACTCGCGGCGGCACCTGATATCGACATCGCGATGGTCGTCTCCCAACCGGACCGCCCAACAGGGCGCGGGATGAAGTTGACTCCATCCCCTGTCACGGCCATGGCATCTGAGCTGGAATTGCCGCTTCAAACACCAGAGCGTTTACGGCACATTGCAGATCAGGTGATAGGCCTGAAGGCGGATGCGCTAGTCGTTGTTAGCTACGGGCAGATCCTCTCGACGAAACTATTGAACGCAGCACCCCATGGAGGCATAAACCTCCACGCATCTCTTTTGCCACGATGGCGAGGGGCTGCGCCCATTCACAGAGCGCTGGCATCGGGAGATACACACACTGGTGTGGCCACGATGCGTATGGAAAAGACCCTGGACACGGGCGCTATTTTGCTCGAGTCTGTGGTTGAAATACTTCCACATCATGATGCCGAATCGCTTGAGTCGGAGCTAGCCGAGCTCGGTGCTCCTCTTATGCTCCAGACGCTGCGCGATTTGCACAAAGCGACAATCGCTGAGCGGCTTCAGGAACATCAGAATGCTTGTTATGCGCATATGTTGACCCGCGAGGATGGGTTTCTGGACTTTGTGACATCCAATAGTGGTCACATCGACCGGCAGGTACGAGCTTACGCTAAGCGGCCCGGGACAGCTGTTACGATTGGCGACAAGCTCGTGAAAATCCACGCCGGGTATCCAACAAATAATCAGAGTACTGCGCCGGCAGGGACGATCTCTGGCAGCTGCAAAGCTGGGCTGATAGTTGCTACACAGACCACCGATTACGTGATTACTGTCCTTCAGCCACCGGGAAAGCCAGCGATGCCAGCCCTTTCGTATGCAAATGGTGCCAGGCTTACTTACCCTTTGTTAGCAATCAAGCCCACGATTTCTGCGACGTAGCGAATTTCATCATCGGTGGTCCCGATGCCAAACGACAACCTTAGTGCACCATTTTGACGTTCGTTTGACCAGCCGCACGCCTGAATGACGTGGCTTGGTTCCACCGCACCACTCGCACATGCCGATCCGCCGCTTGCAGATATTCCCTTTCTGTCCAAAAGCATCAGGATGTCTTCTGTCGAGTATCCCTCAATACTGATGTGCAATGTTGTGGCGATGGCATCCTCCGCAGGTGTATTTATCGAGACCCGTTGATAATCCCTGAGCCGAAGCCGAAGGTCATGAACACTTGTTGCGACGGCTTGTATCTCTGATCGCCCAGAGCATCTCCGAGCAATTTCCACACTCGCGGCAACGCCAAAGCCGATTGCACCAAGGACATTTTCGCTGCCGGCGCGTAAGCCCCTCTCCTGCGTTCCACCAACCGAGACTGGTTGGATCGGTACTCTGGAATAAAGAGCCCCAACGCCCGCGGGACCATATATTTTGTGACTCGAAATGGTCACCAGGTCCGCATCCAAATCTGCAACCATGAACGGAACGGTGATTGGCGTTTGCACCGCATCACAGTGAAACCAAGCTCCTTGAGCATGGGCGACGGCCGCGATTTCCTTGACGGGTTGAATGCTACCGATTTCATTATTTGCGTGTTGGACAGAGACAATGGCGGTACGGTCATCCACCAGGGAATCCAGATGCTCAACATCTACACGTGCGGCATCATCTACGCGGGCAATTCTGATATCGGCTCCCAAAAAACGACCTGCAAATGCGGCCGCATCCACCACGGCATGGTGTTCACTTGCTCCAATAACGATGCCATTTCTCCCGGTATCGCGGCGTGAAAGAATCGCTCCAATGATGGCCAGATTATCTGACTCTGTTCCCCCACTTGTGAACAGTACGTCTTTGAAGTCACAACCGAGCATGGCGGAAACCTGGTCTCGCGCACCATCAAGGCGTTCCCGGAGAGCACGACCATCCAGATGTAGGGAACTCGCGTTACCCGGACCATGAGTTTCGAGGAACGTGCGTAGTGCCAAAGACACTTCCGGTGCGATAGGAGTACTCGCCGCATAGTCACAGTAAATCCGTCTCGTTAACATTGTTCCCCCACAAGCCCTATCGCTTTGCCATATACTTAGGAAAGCAGAATCGTGAATCCAGCAGCCCTCCTTCCAAGTATACGCATCACACAGACGTGGTTACTCACCATCGTCGATATCTTGCTGGTTTGGTACGTTCTGTACCGCGTTATTTTGCTCGCTAAAGGTCGCAGAGCTTGGCCAATTCTCATTGGACTAGGCATCTTTTTTCTGCTTTTGCTTACTGCGGAACGTCTTGGCCTTACAACGCTTGCGTGGATTCTCCGTCAATTTGTGCCTTTGGGTCCCGTCGCGATTGTTATCCTGTTTTACCCGGAGCTACGTGATGTTCTGGAGCGCCTCGGCCGCTGGGAATTCTGGGGGGGCAATTATGTGCCAACAAAGACAACGGAGTCCATTGAGACTGTCGATAATGTTGTGGCTGCGGCAAGCATGTTGTCTTCACGAAAAACGGGGGCATTGATTCTCATCTCCCGAGAGACTCCCTTGGAAGACGTTGCGAGCACGGGTACCCGTCTGGATGCGAATGTCAACAGCGCACTATTGAACACAATTTTCGAACATGGAACCCCTCTGCACGACGGTGCGGTTATCATCCACCGTGGACGGATCCTTGCTGCCGGATGCACATTGCAAATTTCAGATGCACCCAACATCGGAGCGAATGTACACATGCGACACCGTGCAGCGATTGGTGCGAGTGAGCAATCCGATGCAATTATTGTCGTCGTTTCAGAAGAGACCGGAACGATCTCTATTGCGGAATCGGGTCGCCTGGTTCGTGGACTCTCCGCGGATGCACTACGTGTGCGACTGATGGAACGCCTCGGAATCCAGAAAACACCATCGCGAAAGCCGTGGACTCGGCCGGGTAAAGGCACAAACGGATGATTGCCTTTCTCATTGAAGCTATAAAACGCAATGCTTGGCTTAAGCTTCTTGCAGCCGGGTTTACTGTGCTTCTTTACCTCGCCGCAAAGACTCCAGGGACACAACCCGTTGAGCGTGATTTATTGGTTCGTCCGGTCCTGACAGGGATACGAACGGGGTTGGCATCGCCAATGGTTTTGCCTGAAGTCGTGATCCACCTTCGAGGGAGCGAGCGTGTCCTTGCTGACTTAAAGTCAAGTCTGCGGCTAGAAGCGGATGGCCGTAGGGCGACGGCTGGCCGAAATAGAATTCCGCTGGTCGTTACGTTGCCGCCTGAGCTGAAGAGCGAGGTGACCGTAGATGCTCCACCTACATTAGTGGTTCTCATTAGCGCTTCCGCGAAGAAAAAACTGGCCATACAAAGCGTTGACTCCAGTGACATCGTGGAATACATGTTTGTGGAAGGCGCCAAAGAACTGGTTGACAAGAGCATCACGATTAGAAGAAGCGCATTGTCCCTACAAAGCGGTTCCCCACAATATGAGGTGTTGGATGCCGATGGCGAAGTTGTTGAACCGCTTACTGTGCTTCCAATCCCGGATAGCAAAGTAGGAGCGGGACTACAATCAAAACTCGTTGTCGTATCCTGTACCTTCTCGGGGTCGCCAGAAGCCGGAGCTAAGGTGGTGGGTTACACAGTAAGCCCACCAACCATCAAGCTTCGTGGCACTGCCGATGCTTTGGCAACACTCGAAAACATACCGGTCGAAATTCAGCTTGCCGGCATTCAGAGATCGACTGTCATACGAAAACAGCTCGCATTGCCGAATGGGATTGTCGCTGAATCAGGTGCGTCGCCGGCTGTTGATGTTCGTATAAATGTCCGTTAGGGATAGGAAATAGCAAATGGAAGCGCTCTTTGGGACCGATGGGGTTCGCGGGCTGGCAAATGTGGAATTGACGGTTGAGATTGCGACGGCGCTTGGGGCAGCGGCCGCGAGGCAAGTGCCTTCATCTGCTCATTTTGTCATCGGCACGGACACCCGTCGTTCTGCAGGATTGTTACAGTGCGCATTTGCGGCTGGAGCGATGTCTCAGGGCCGCGATGTCTGGTCTGTCGGCGTTATATCAACCCCAGGTGTCAGCTTCCTCACCAGAACGACGGGGGCAGCGGCCGGCGTTGTGATTTCAGCATCTCATAATCCTGCGCCTGACAACGGAATTAAGTTCTTCGGAGCCGATGGCTGCAAGCTTCCGGATGCATTGGAAGAGTTGATTGCCGATGAGTGCAGAGTCTGGCATACCCGTCCCAGAGTGTCTGGGCATGCGATTGGTCGCCTGATCGATGCATCACACGCGACAAGTGAATATCGTTCTGAGCTGCTGGAATCGATGTCTGGTGACCGCCTCGATGGCCTTCGGATTGTCATCGATTGTGCCAATGGTGCAGCTTGGCAGATTGCTCCGGCGATATTCGAAAGCCTTGGGGCGACCATCCAGTGCATCGGGGTCACACCAGATGGCGACAACATCAATGCGGGGTGTGGTTCCACTCATACAAGCCAGCTAGTCGAAGTGGTTCAGTCCATTGCGTTTGATCTTGGCATCTCCTTTGATGGCGACGCGGATCGGGTCCTATTGTGCGATAACCGGGGCAGAATTCTTACTGGCGATCACCAGATATTGATGAATGCTGAGCTATCAAAGTTCCATGATGGCAAGCGGGTTGACGCCGTTGTCGGTACGGTGATGAGTAACCTCGGCCTCGATGACCGCCTCCGAAAATCTGACATCAAACTCCTGAGATCAGCAGTTGGCGATAGAAATGTAGCGGAATTAATGCGTCAGTCTGGGGCAACCATTGGCGGAGAGCCCAGTGGACACATTTTGCTTCACCATATATCTCCCGCCGGTGATGGCATTTTGGCAGCACTGCAGTGTTTGCGTATTCTCAAGCGAACCGGGACGACCGTTGCCAACTGGATCGATGAAATTGTCCCCTACCCACAGCGACTCCTTAATCTACGCGTTACGGACAAGTATGCCTGGGAGTCATCAAGTGCGGTTCAGTCAGTCATCGCAGATGCGGAAGCGGCTCTTGACGGGAACGGGCGTATCCTTGTTCGTGCAAGCGGTACGGAACCAACGGTCAGGGTGATGGTCGAAGCACGATCACAGGATCAGGTTGACCATTGGGTTGAACGTGTAGCGGATGCCATCCGGAAGGCGGGAAGCAGTAACTCTTGAATGACACATTGTTTGGTGGCTATGCCGTAATTCTCCTCTTAGGATTTATCGCCTATGGACAGGCCGTGAAACGCTTCTGGTTGACCGGGGTGAGATTGACACTGGCTGGCGTTTTGCTTGGACTACTGGGTGTAACCGGCTCGTATTTCACGATGTACATGGCCGCGAAAGGAAAGCCGCTCGCGCCCATTGCGATTGTTATCAATGCCACAATGATTGCTGTGGCAACGGGAGTTTCCATCGCAAGTGGCCACCGTCAGCAAGCCATTCGTGACTTCTGGTCGGGGGCAATCAATGACTGTACGATTCGGATGCAGGTTGGACCACTTCCCGCTGTGAAAGGGATTGGAATTTGGATTATTCCCACTCTCACCCGAATATCAGAATGGACGGGATTATCCGGACCGGCCCAACAGCTGCTGGGTAAAGATGTACGAAAAGCACTGGAAGCTAGCAAGGAAGCGAAGGTAGGACAGGTGGTTGAGACATCTGGAACCGGACTCGGCTCGCAACGTATCGCCTGGGTTCCCATTCATTCCCCAAAGCAGAAAGCGAAGGCGACGGACTTGGTGGGTGCATACCGAGCGGGACTCAGGGTCGCACGTAAACAAAACCTGTCGGCAGGGCTTCTCGTAGGCGGTATTGCGGGCATAAGCAACGAACAGAATGTTGATGCCATCCTCACAGTTTTACAAAGCATTGAGAGTGGTTCAAATATCGTTTTGAGCTCCCCGGACAGCAGTATCTTGGAGAAAGTCAAAAAAAAGATATTGAATTTTTCGGCTGTTGTCGTGCCTGATGGCCATGGAGACAGCGGGTAAGGGTTGCGTTTGAAAAGTGCGATGATGTTAACTTTACGTCATCATGGACCAGTCATAGACACGATTACATAAGAGATTGACACGAAAACTGCCCTATAGGTCGGTCGCCGGATAACGGAAAATACGGATTGATAAAGGTATAATCGCACGGTTTGTCCTGTCAGGGACAGCCCGTAAGTTGGACGGGTTTGAAACGGAGAGTTCAGATGGCCAAGAAGCCTACGCTAGATTTAACGAAATATGTCCGCTTTTATGAGCAGATGGTTAACATCCGCGAGTTTGAAGAGCTCATCGGAAAAGAGTGGAACAATGCAGCAGCCCACGGTATGGGAGGCTATATGCACTTGTATTCCGGTGAAGAGGCAATTGCCGTAGGTTTGATTGGTGGGATGGATTTGACAGCTGGGGACTGCTTCATTGGACACTACCGTGACCACGGCTATGCACTGGCTGCGGGCTCCGATCCCGGCGAAGTGATGGCGGAAATTTGCGGAAAGGCTACGGGCTGTTCCAAGGGTAAGGGCGGGAGCATGCATATCTGTGATGCAGCGCGCGGCTTTTACGGAGGCTACGGAATCGTTGGCGGAAACGTCCCGATTGCGCTCGGCCTAGGCTGGGCCATAAAGTACCGAAACCAGAACAACGTCTGCGCCTGTTTCTTCGGAGATGGCTCGATGAATCAGGGTGCATTCCATGAAACCCTAAACATGGCGCAGCTGTACAAAGTGCCTGTCATTTTTGCACTTGAGAACAACGGCTACGCAATGGGAACATCGATTGACCGTAGTCATGCAAATCAAAACCTTCGAAGCAGAGTTGATTCGTTTGCGATGCGTTCTGTAACCATCAATGGTCAGGATATTTTCGAAGTTCATGAGCAGATGGCGCAGATTATTCAGGAGATGAAGGAAGATCCTCACCCTGTATTCGTAGAATTCAAGACGTACCGCTACCATGGCCACGGCGCTGCAGATACACCTGTTACGCAATCGACTTACCGTACACGCGAGGAAGTCGCGCGCGCTAAAGAAGAAAAGGACCCGATTAAGTTTGCACAGGCAAAGCTGCTTGAGGCCGGCGTCCTTACAAACGACATGATTGCAGATATTCAGGCCCGCGCACATGCTGCGGCTGAAGCCGCGATGAAATTCTCGGACGATTCTCCCTACCCAGATCCAAGTGAGCTTGTTAAGGATGTGTACGCATAATGGCTAGATTGCGCTACGCGGATGCAATTACATCCGCCCTTCGTGAAGAGATGCTCGCCGATGACAGAGTGTTTATTGCAGGCGAAGAAGTTGGACAGTACCTTGGCACATTGGGTGTAACAAGCGGATTTCTTAAAGAGTTCGGCCCGATGCGTGTCGTTGACACCCCTATCTCAGAAGTCGGAATTCTAGGACTTGGTATTGGTTCCGCAATGGCTGGCCTGCGCCCGGTTTGCGAAATGATGCGCATGGATTTTGCAATGGTCGCGTATGACCAAGTCATCAATCATGCAGCAAAGATCCGTTACATGTTTGGCGGTCAGTTCAAGGTACCGATGGTCATTCGTGGCCCATCCGGAGTTGGTCGCCAGCTGAGCGCTCAGCACTCTCAATGCCTTGAGGTGTTGTTTGCACATGTACCAGGACTCAAGGTCGTCGTACCGGCAACTCCGGCAGACATGAAGGGACTGCTTAAGACTGCGATGCGGGATGAAAACCCTGTCATCGTCATGGAAGCACTCCGCCTCTACTTTGAAAAGCCGGATGTTCTGGATGCAATACAGCCTGGTTTGAGTGAAGTACCGGATGACCCTGACTTTACAGTCCCATTTGGTCAGGCAAACGTCTTGCGTTCGGGTACAGACGTCACCCTGGTTGGCTATTCCACAATGACGATTCAGTGTCTGAAGGCGGCGAATATCCTGGCTCAAGAAGGCATTTCCGCCGAAGTCGTCGACTTGCGAACTCTCCTCCCTCTTGACATGGCAACCCCAATTGCATCGATTAAGAAAACGCATCGGGCGGTTGTTGTTCAGGAACAATGGGGCCTGTATGGATGTGCAGCTGAAATCAGCGCCCAGATTGCAGAGCGTGCTTTCCATGACTTGGATGCACCAGTGCAGCGTGTAACAGGAGCTTTCGTTCCTATGCCATATGCGCGTAACTTGGAAAACATTTCGTTCCCAAGCGAACATGACATCGTAATCGCTGCAAAGCGGACTTTAGGAAGGTAACCCCATGGCAGATGTCATTATGCCGAAGCTCGGCGATGCGATGGAAGAAGGCAAAATTGTCCGGTGGCTGAAGAACGTCGGGGATGCCATAAAGGCCGATGACCCGGTCTTTGAAGTTGAGACCGACAAGACCAATGTCGAAGTTGGCGCAGACACAGCCGGTGTCCTCGAATGGATAGGCTATGCAGCAGGTGTTTCCGTTCCGGTAGGAAAACCAATCGCACGCATTGGTGATGGTTCGAATATAGACAAGACGATTCCAACGGCAGATGCACCGCCTGTTGCTACAGCTGCCCCAACTGCTGTCGTCGCCAATGATACCCCTGCAACGTCGGCTGCTGCGCCTGTGCAATCTGCAGTCGTTACTACCATTGCATCCGATGGTTCGTGGAAGCCTTATGGGGATTCACTCGCTTGTGCTCTGCCTGAAGGACTTGGCGGAACAGCCAGTGTTTCTGGTGAGCCTGTTCTGATTGAATCAACATCAGATGCCGTACATGTCAAGGCGAGTCCATTGGCCCGCGCAATTGCCGCCGCAAACCATGTAAATCTGAGCTCCATCGCCTCGTCTGGCCCGATTAAGGCTGCGGATGTTCAAGCAGCAATCGCCGGAACCGCAGCTGGAACATCCGTAGCGTCGCCAGCTTACGCGGTTGAGGTGCAAGATTACAATGCGATGCGCCGAACGATAGCCAAGCGCTTGACAGAGTCCAAACAACAAGTACCACACATCTACGTAACCGTAGAGGTTGACATGGAGGCCTTGTTGACAGTGCGCGAGCAACTTAACAGAAACGCTGGTGGTGCAATCCCCAAGGTTTCCGTTAATGACCTCATCGTAAAGGCAAGTGCCTGCGCCCTTATCGAGGTACCGGTTGTCAACAGCAAGTTCGACAACAATCAACGCATCATCTCGAAGTCAGCACATATCGGTGTTGCTGTGTCGCTGCCGGATGGCCTGATCGTCCCCGTTGTCAAGAATGCAGATGCCTTGTCTGTGCGTAACATTTCTCGCGCTGTAAAGCAGCTTGCAGAAAAGGCACGTTCCGGTAAGTTAGCTCCTAATGAGTATCAAGGTGGAACGTTTACGATTTCCAATATGGGAGCAATCGCCGACGTTGAGAACTTCGCGGCAATCATTAATCCAGGAGAAGGCGCGATTCTTGCTGTCTCTGGAACGCGAACAGTCCCCGCTGTCGTGGATGGTGCCATTGTGGCACGTCGCCGGATGAAAGTGACCCTGTCAGCAGATCACCGTGTTGTGGATGGAAGTGATGCCGCCATGTTCCTTGGCGCATTCAAGCGTGTCATGGAAAATCCAGTGGAGCTGTTAGCCTGATGAGTGGTCACGTATCTGTGTCTTTGCCTCAAATAGATGGCAATGCGCTGCGATGGCGGGTCCGTTCGTGGGAGCCATTTCTAACGGTCTCACCTGCCACAAACCGTGTGATCGTAGAATGGTCGACTGGATTAGGCCCCAAGGTTTTCGTATATCCAATGGGTAACCGAGCGGCAGGAATTCATCTAGTTGAAACTCCACCTTTACAGGCATCTACAACAGGAGAAGCTTGGGCAGATTATCTGGAATACGAATATGTTCCCTATATTGCGTATCACCTTGACGGGACAGGCGTTCGAGTCGATATCCAGTGTGCAGATCAGAAGCCCGTTCAGATAATGCGCTCGCGCAGACGGGCAATCGCACACTAAATCTGAAGCTCAGTAACAACAGATCCTCGTTACACCATTCGCTATTCGGATGTGTGTACGGGGATTCTTTTTTGTCTAGATACACCCACCCGACGGCTAACCGTCAACCGAACTTGAGATGCTGCCATCAGCATTAGCTCATCTGAAGAATGTTTGTGTAGCAAACAACTGCGAACAGTACAAAAATAGCGGGATACATAGTTCTATGTACCCCGCTATCGCACTAATCAATGGCCTTAGGCTGCTTGTTGACTTTTGTATCGGTATTCAAGCTCACTCTGTCCAAGCACGTAACCAGGAGTGATAACGACTTCACTCACATCTGACTGACTCGGTAAGTCGTACATACAAGGACCGAGAAGCCGTTCCATAATCGTTCGTAAACCACGTGCACCGGTACCAAGCGTAATTGCCTTTCGAGCAATTTCCAACTTGGCCTCATCCGTAACGGTGAGTGTAACGCCATCCAGCTCCAGCAGACGAGCATATTGGCGCATAAGCGCATTTTTTGGCTCCTGTAGTACACGAACCATACTCGTCTCATCCAAAGCATCCAAACCACACATCACCGGAAGACGGCCGACGAATTCTGGAATCAGTCCGAAACGAACAAAATCCTCTGGCTCCAGCTCGGTTGATGGCACGACCTGAGCAGTGTCTACGGCTGGTGCCAGGAATCCCATACCCTGAACATTACTGCGTTTGTTGATGGACTCCTGTAATCCGTCAAAAGCCCCACCGCACATGAATAGAATATTCTTGGTGTCGATTTGGAGATATTCCTGCTGTGGATGCTTTCGTCCACCCTGCGGAGGAACATTCGCGACAGTCCCCTCCAGTATCTTCAAGAGCGCTTGTTGAACGCCCTCGCCACTGACATCGCGGGTGATACTTGGTCCATCCTGCTTTCGGCAAATCTTGTCAATTTCATCGATGAAGATGATGCCATTTTCAGCAAGTGCGATTGCTTCATCCTGCGATGATGCCATTGCTTCCGCAGCGGAAATCAGGCGGAGGAGAATGTTCTCCACATCCTCACCGACATAGCCAGCTTCTGTAAGTGCTGTCGCATCTGCGATTGCAAACGGAACACCAATCGTACGAGCGAGGGTCTGTGCGAGGAGTGTCTTACCAGAGCCACTAGGGCCCATTAGGAGAATGTTTGATTTCTGGATTTCGACATCGGATGCCGGTGCATCAATTCGCTTATAGTGATTATAGACAGCGATCGAAAGCGCTCGCTTAGCGGCATCTTGACCGATTACGTATTGATCGAGCAATGCGTGAAGCTCTCGCGGCTTCAGAGTCTTCGATGAAACGAAGGGCTCAATCGTTTTAGAATCAGATTTCAGAATCTCAAGGCATAGGGTTACGCAGTCCGTGCAGATTCCCCCATAAATCCCTAATACAAGCTTGCGAACGACGTCCCGGTGTTTACCACACAATACACACCTATCGTCGTTAGATTCCCAATCTTTCCGCTGTGCCATGAAACAACCCATTTCCTGAGCGACGTTGCCCAGAAAGGCGACATCACATCAACGTACTAGCACCTGGTCTACCAAACCGTATGCGGTGGCTTCTTCCGCGGACATGAAGTAATCACGATCCATGTCTTTTACGATTCGATCAAGCTCTTGCCCTGATTGTCGTTGCAAGATTCCTGCCAGAAGGTCTTGATACTTCAACATTTCTTTGTATTGAATGCCAATATCAGACGCGGTTCCCTGCGTCCCACCGCTCACTTGGTGAATCATAATCCGCGAGTGTGGCAGTGCATAGCGCTTGCCCTTCGCGCCACCAGTTAAGAGAATAGCGCCCATGGAGGCTGCTTGTCCCACACAGATGGTCGCAACATCGCATTGCACCAAATTCATGGTATCAAAAATGGCCAACCCAGCGCTTACTGACCCACCTGGAGAGTTGATATACAGCTCGATGTCTCTATTACGATCTTCACGTTCAAGGAAAAGGAGCTGGGCGATTACAATGTTTGCCACTGTATCGTCAATGGCATCCCCCAGAAAAATAATGCGATCACGTAGTAATCTTGAGTAGATGTCAAAGAACCGTTCACCACGAGCAGATTGTTCAACAACACTTGGGATTATAGGCATCGCATTACTTCTCCGTCATTTAAGGGGACTAATTAGCCCTCAGCTTCAGCATCGGCCTTCTTGGCACGCTTACGAGGTGCCGGCTTAGCATCTGCAGCCGCTTCTGCGGTTGCTGGTGTAGCCTCTTCAGCAGCATCCTTGGCTTTAGCAGTCTTGCGCTTTGGCTTAGCCGGTGCTTCTTCGGAAACAGCCTCTGTTGTCACAGTTTCAACTGACGTTGCGGCTTCGTTCGCAGCACGCATCTCATCTGCGGTGTATGAGTTTTCCGAAACGACCGACTCCGAACGCAGGAATGCAAGAATCTTCTGTGTCATCGCCTGATCACGGTACTGGTTGAGTGTATTATTCTGCTCAGCGTACTTGCGGACCGCGCCTGCACTAACCTTTGCCGCAACCGCGCGCGCTTCAATCTGTGCATCGACATCAGCATCATCAACAGTGATCGACTCTTCACGTGCAATCTGGGCAAGCGTCAGGCTATTTGCAATGCGGACACGTGCACCGGCCGACATTTCGTCCAAGATCTGCTCTACGGTCTTGCCTGTCGCCGATAGATACTGTTCTACCGTGATGTTTTGTTCTCGCAAGCGCTCTTCAAGCTGTCGCGCCTCGGCTTCGACCTCTGCACGCAGAAGAATGTCAGGGAAGTTGACCGTCGCATTTGCAACAGCCGCCTGCACAAGCTTCACATCCAGTTCGTTATTTGACATTTCATCTGATGACGACGTCAGGCCTTCACGGATTGCCAAAACCAGCTCATCGACTGTCTTCGCGGTCGGATGCGCCTTTGCAGCAAACTCATCTGTGAGCTCTGGAAGATTCTTCTGACGAACTTCGGTAACGGTAATGCCAAAGGTTGCCTTCTTACCCTGAAGGGTCTCATCCGGGAAATCGGTTGGATAGATAGCCTCTATCGTCTTGACATCTCCAGCAGACAATCCAATCAGCCCATTGTCCAAGTCAGGAATGTTACGCCCGATCTCGATGACCGTCGCCTTTGGCTCTGCAAGTTCAGGGAGATCCTTACCCTCAACGGTCGCAGTGAGGTCAACGAGGACCATGTCACCCGTCTGAGAGACTGCGCCATCCACGACCTCAAACTGAGCGTGCCGCGCACGAAGCTGCTCAACCTGCTCTGTTACATCGGCATCGGTGATGATTAGGTTTCGCTTTTCGACTGCAAGACCCTTGAACTGCCCAAGTACGACACTAGGTGCAAGGGGAACAGTTGCCTTGAATACCAGCTCTCCACCTTCAGGATATTCGACAAACTCGAACTCAGGATCATGGAACGGCACTACGCCTTCCTGCTCAAGCGCGGTTTTATAGATTTCCGGAACGGCCATCTCGACTGCACGCTGACGAACAGCACCTGGGTCAACATACTTGAGCGCCATCTGTGCTGGTACCTTACCGCGACGGAAACCTGGCAGCTGTACTTTGGCAATCGCCTGTTGCTCAGCCTTCTTGCGAGAACCCTCGAGATGCTCTTCACCAACGGTGATCGTCAGTTGAACCTTACATGGGTCAATCTGTTCATTTACAACCTGCATCGCAAACCTTCTCCTTGCCCCACCATAGTGACCAGTAACAAAATAAAAGGTACCGGACGCATAACGCACCAGTACCCGCTAAGCCACCCAAATATGGGGGAAGCGGGAGATAACTCGGCCACACGCCAGTCGGCCACTGCAGCAACTGCAATGAACACCTGATGCTCGTGAACGCAAGCCATCACGGCGTCGTGCATCTGCTGCGCCGTCGTCACTGAAATTCTGCGCACGTCAGCTGCTGGCGTTAATGCGGTAGGCCCTGACACTAACGTGACTGATGCGCCTGCCATAGCCGCTGCGCGCGCGATGGCGTAACCCATTTTGCCGGACGATAAATTCGTGATGCCACGCACGGGGTCGATCGGTTCGAACGTCGGGCCGGCGGTGATAAGTATTTTTTTGCCGCTGAGGTGCTTCGGATAAAAGAAATTCTGTAACGAAGAAAGCAATGACTCCGGCTCCATCATGCGACCCAGCCCGGTCTCGCCGCATGCCTGCTCTCCTGCGACAGGGCCGAGTAAGTGCACGCCATCTTGCTTCAGCTGCAGCACATTGCGTTGGGTAGCCGGGTTCTCCCACATCTCGACATTCATGGCGGGTGCAACCAGCAGTGGCAAAGTCGCAGGTCGCGCCAGGCACAGCGCAGATAAAAGATCATCGGCAGCGCCATGTACCAGCTTGCGCATGAAGTCAGCGGAGCAGGGCGAGATGACGATCGCATCAGCATCGCGGCTGAGATCAATATGCGCCATGTGGTTGGAGATGCGGCTGTCCCACTGGTCCGAGAATACAGGGCGTCCCGACAGCGCCTGCATGGTCACCGGGGTAATGAACTGCTGCGCAGAGGCCGTCATCACGACCTGCACTGACGCGCCGGCCTTCACCAACCCGCGCGCAAACTCGGCTGCCTTGTAGCAGGCAATGCCGCCGGAGAGGCCGAGTACGATGTGTTTGCCTGCAAGCGTCATAGGGCTCAACGATTGACTCGTCGCAATTCATCCAACACGAATAATGCCGCACCCACAGTAATCGCGCTATCGGCGACATTGAATGCAGGCCAGTGCAGGGTACCGATATGAAAGTCTAGAAAATCGATGACGTGACCGTAGATCAGTCTGTCAATCAGGTTGCCAACTGCGCCGCCCAAGATGAGCGATAACGACCAGCAGAACAGACGCTGTGATGCATTCTTCCAAAGCATCCAAATAATCGCTAGCGAAACGAAGAACGCCAAGCCACTGAAGAACCAGCGCTGCCAGCCGCCGGAGTTCGACAGAAAGCTGAACGCAGCACCCTGGTTGTACACCATCACCAAATTGAAGTACGGGGTCATCACTTCCGACTGGCCGTACACCAGCAGGCGCGACATGGTGATCTTGGTGACCTGATCGAGCAATACAATAATGATCGCAATGCCTAGCCACATGAGCAGGCCACCTGATTTTTTTGCCATGCAAATAATCCTGATTCAGGCGATCACGCGCGATTCGCCGTGGCCGAACAGATTGGCCACGCAGCGACCACAAATACTCGAATGCTGATGGTCCACGCCCACATCGGCGCGGTAATGCCAGCACCGTTCACATTTTTTATGTGTTGATGGTGTGACGATTAATTTTTCATCTGCCTCATCGGCTACTGGAATGACGATTGCTGCAGAGGTAATCAAAACAAACTTTAAATCGTCGCCAAAGCTCTGCAGTAGTGCCAGCTTGTCACCCGAGACATGCATCTCAACCTCGGATTGTAGTGATGAGCCGATGGCGCCCGAGGCGCGTACTTCTTCCAATTGCTTTAATACCGCAGCGCGAATTAACTGCAGCGATTCATAGCGCTGCAATAGCGCTGCGCTATCAGCAATGGCGGGTAGGGTATAAAACGTTTGCGTGAATATTGTCTCGCCACCGGCCTGATAATTTTCTTCATTG
>JBJTQN010000232.1:0-8979 GCA_046075665.1 Armatimonadota bacterium
TGTTGCCAAAACCGAGAGCCTGCAAGTTAGGTACTTTCAGACCATTTACCGCCGCTGCCACATGACCGAGTGTGTTGGCGAGCAGGTCTGAGGCGCCATAGTCAGCCGCATCCGGTGCAGCTCCGGCACCGCAGCCATCGAGGATAATGAGCAACACACGTCCCATCGTGACGACTACTTAGCCTTTTCAAACAAGATGGCTTGGCTTCCGATCACATGTGCCGCCAAAAAGCCTTCATTCGGTGTCTTGTTTACAAAAGGCTCAAGTCCGTAGCCTACGGTTACCGGACGACCTATATTGACCGCACTGGTGATATCAACCGTCCAGGCTTCGGCGATTGAACCTGGTGCCCAACCAGCGCGGGAGAACTTCCATGTGCCACCCTGGGGCCGTACCGGGTTGAGGTAGACATCCGTCTTCCACAAGAGGTCGTACCACTGCCGCTCACCAACCTCTATCCGGCGCCAGAGGGCATAAAATTCGCCCGCATTTCCGGTGTTTGGCGACATCCCGTGACCGGTAACTATCGTCCGTACTTTCACAGCCGCGGTCTTAGATGGCACATCGAATGTCTTTGGTGTAACTGCCTTTTCAAATGGCTGCTTTTCATACCCTATAGGGAAGTTACCATTCCAGAGGTTGACAACTTTGACCGGTCTAAGGCCATCCGGACGCACACCTCGGTAAAAATCAAACGCCACGCTGACTGTCCAGCCCTCGCCATAGGTCTCGCAAAACACCTCCAGCTCGGCATCCCCTTTAAACAGTGGCGTCAGATCGCTTACATCAATTGTCCACTCCCATGCGCGCCGATACGGGGTAATGTATCGGACCAACTCATAGGTCTGGCCATCTTTGTGATGCAAACGAATGGATGCAAAGCGATCCCATGCATCAAGACCCCGTGCCGTGGGCGCAAGTGTAAGCGTAAGGATTGCTCTTCCCGCAGCTCTCGCATCCGCCGGGAACTGGACCTTTTGCCGGATTGTATGTCGGGATGCGTCGTTAACGACTTTGTCTACCGCAACCAAGTGCGTAGGCTGAACCGTTGAAAATGTACCGCTTTTGGAAACACGGCTGAGGGTTACATTTGCATCGCCCGCAGCTCGCGGCGTGGATGAAGCTGACGCACCATGTACAAAGAAGTGGTCGTAGATTTTGTGCTTCCCTGCAGTGATGGTTATCTCGGCGCCACCAGGGATGTGGTCAATTTCCACATGAATATCCACGCCGAATGGGTTCTGTAAATCTTCCTCACAGAATCGGTTTGCCACTTCACGCCCATTCCAGTGAATGGAAATCTCGCGCTGCGGTCGGTCATCGATATTACCGGCCGGTCCAAACCACACCTCGCGCATGCTCCCAAACGGACGTGGGTTGTTAGTGTCTACCCCGATGCCCAGAACACCCGGAGCGTTTGGCTCAACCGGATCTGTTACACGTGTTCCTGCAGCTCCGTGGGTAACGCCAAAGCCTTCACTGGTCGGACCAATCACCGCCGTGATGTCATAGCGGATTTGCTTTGGTAATGGCATCCCGGCACGTGCGGAAGACAGCAACAGCGGAAGGAAGATCATCAGCATGACTGCGCGGGAAAGCATGGTTTTCAGCATGATGTCAGTGTACCGGAGGCGACACAACACCCAAAGCGGCACTTTGCATCAACCGCATCGGTATACTTATCTCATATGCGACTCACTTCAGTGCTTTCGGTGATTGCTTCAGCAAGCATCCTTTGCGGATGTTCACCTGTCATCTCAGACACCCTGCTTTCTCCTGCTGAGCGCCGTGAGCGCTCGATTGAGCATGCACGTGCAGCGGTCAAAGCTCAGAAGTCGGGAAATCTAGCGGTGCTGAAGTCAGAGCTGGATGCCGCAGTGGCCGGTCGTGGCGGGGATGCACGTGCACGCGCGGATATCGGACAGCTGATGCTTGATTTTGGTCGACCGGATATGGCTATACAAGTCATTGAACCAGCCTATAAGCTGCCCCCGTTAAGAGTGACACCCGCACTTTGGAGTGTTGCCTTAAGTGCTGCAGCAAAGCTTGATGACAAAGCGCTGGAAGAGAAGGCACGTACCAATGGGATGGCTTCAATCGATGCGATAAGCGCACAGCTTGAACGTCCTGCGGTCGGAGACCGCGACAAAGCGCTGGTTATCTTGATGTCTCTGGATGGGATTGATTTTCTGCAAGCAAAGGCGGTGGACAAGCCGGCGGATGCAATTGAGCTTGCCGAAAAGCTTGCAGCGTACGCAAAGCAAAGTCCGCTTGCTTTGTCGCGGTGCGCACTTGCCTATGCGGAGCTCTCAGGAACACCCTCAAACCTCGATAAGGCAGTGACGCTCGCCGAAGATGCGCTACTTTTTGCACGGGAACAGGGGACAGTTGATTCCGTAATCGTACGGATGAAAGATACTCTCGGATGGGTACATTTGCTTCGTGGTAAACCAAAGGACCTTGCGGCTGCAAGGCTACTCTTACGGGAAGTGGTGGATGACAATCCTGATTCTGCTGTGTACAGGTACCACTTAGCTCGAACATGGGAAGCTCTTGGCTTGCTTGACCGTGCGATAACGGAGTACCTGCGAGTGCTCTTCCTTCGTCCGGATGATTCCGAAACCAAGCAACGGCTGAAAGTGCTTAAATCCCTCGGCGGAGAATCTACCGCGCCGGTGAAATCGTCTGGTCCAGCAACCACGGATCAATCTGGTCAATAGGTGCCCGTTGGCCATCGGTCATCCGGCCAAGTTTATTGTGAGGTCGGGATGTTCCATGATAATCGGAGCCTGCGGTAATCGTGAGGCCAAACTTATGGGCTAGTCGTGTTAGTTTTTCTGTCTGAACCGTTGTGTGCTCTGGATAATACACTTCAATGCCATCCATTCCGGCATCGACGAGTGCTTTGATCCGAACATCCATCGTCTCGTGCGCCTTGAGACGCAACAACATCGGGTGCGCGATGTAGGCCCGCCCTCCGGCAGCATGGATAATCGCAATTCCTTCAGCTGGCGTCAGGCAGTCAACCGGCATATATGCCTTGGCATCATCGCCCAGGTAAGCCCGAAACGCGTGGTGCATATCGTTGCAGTATCCATTCGCAATCAACCACTGGGCAAAATGTGGCCTGCCAACCACTCCATCATCGGATGCATACTTGCGGACATCATTGATGTCACAGGGCATCCCAAGCTGTGTAAGCCTCCCGGCGATCAACGCGTTACGCTCATTTCTCGCATTTTGAACACGCTCAATCGTTCCGCAAAGCGTGGCATTGTCCGGATCAATGCCAAGACCAAGCATATGGCATTTACCTGGCGCTCCCGAACAGGACAGCTCTATTCCACAGAGCAGGTTTGGCATTCCTGATGTCAAAATCCGACATCCTTCACGCACCCCAAATGTCGTGTCATGGTCGGTGATCGCAAGGTGCGTCAAACCCATTGAGCCAGCCTTAAGGAGAAGCCCCTGTGGGGTATAAGAGCCATCCGATGCCGTTGTATGCGAGTGGAAATCAATGCAGTTCACACCTTTGTATTATCCACACCATGAGCTTAATGGGTACAGCAAATGCATTCACGAATGCTGTAATGGATATCGCAACACATCTTCCCTCGACTTCTGAAACGAATCCTGCACCCAATGCAGCTGCGGCGGACCAACTGAGATTGCTTCTTGCATCCGGACAGTCGCCTATCGCGGTTGATGGCTTTGCTGGAATAGGTAAGTCGACGACAGTGTCGAATGCCCTTGCAGGGTACCGAGAGGTTGTGCGACTGGTTCTGGACTCTGTCGTCACAGCTGAAGGTGTGCTTGCACGCCTTGCTCTCGCTACGGGGACCGCTACACTCAGTGTTCATGATGTCCTAAAGCGACTTGAAAATCAATCCTGTGTTGTTGTCCTTGACCAGCTGGATGATTTGGTTGCCGCGGGCCGAATGGATGCCATCAACATCGTGAAGCTGATCTGTGGTGTACCCGGTGTACGCGTTGTTCTTGTTTCCGCAATGCCTCTTCCGTTTGCTGTACCAGCGTCAGTAACAGTGACTGGTATCGCATTGGATGATGCCCAAAAGATGATCGGCTCCCATGTAGCATCTACTGTAGTAGAAAGCCTTGGTGGCATCCCTCGCATCCTCAAAATGGCATCACCTCTCGCTCAAATAGATGCCAATAGTCTGTTTCACAGCATCCGGCGGGATATCGCAGCAATGCCGGCCGCAGATGACAAATCGCTAAAGGTTTCAAGAGCCGTCGCCACGCAGGTCCTCCGTCGCCTGTCCTACGATTTCAAGGATGCTCTCATTCTGCATGGGGTATTGTCAGCATCCGCTTGCGGAGTTCCAAAGGCAATCATAGATGTTGCATTGACTGCGGATCAGCAATCGAAAATTCTTCAGCCTCTCGTTATGTCCGGTGTCGTCGAAGCACAGTCGGGTCGCTACATCGCAATCGGTCAGAGCACGGAAGAAAAACGGTCCGTACGCTCAAGTGACCTCTTTGAGCGCTTGATGAATGCATCAGCAGCGGCGTGTGAGCGGATGCTTGATCACCTTGCGAATGGAAATCACGGGCAAGAGTCCATTCAGTGGCTTGAATCGGCTGGTTGGTATATTGCTATGGCCGTACTTTCGGATGGCAGCTCCGCGGGGCGTCAGCTGCGCCAAGCGGTTCCGCGCTTACTGGCACACTGCGGTTGCCAGAAAGAAGCGGATGCCCTCGCAGTTCGTCTGCAGTCGAGTGGGCAATACGTCTCCGATGAGGATGTTGCTTGGCAGACCCTTCACTTGGTCGAATCCGGGCTTCGTCGCTCAGCTAATCGTCCGCTGGATGTGTTGTTACCAGTATTCAGTAAGGAACGGTTTTCCAATGTCCTTAGGGCGACGACAGGGATGGTCCTTGCGGAGGCCTATCTACAGCAAGGGAAAGCAGAGATCGCCCGTCAGCTCGTAGGCAAGGTTCTCGAACTTGGACACTTTGATGCGCGAACAACGGCAAAGTGCTACTGGTTACAGGCGCGTGCAATCCGAGATCGCGATGGAGATGCGTGTTCTGCTGATCCGTTTATCAAAGCACGCACAGCGGCGCTCAGTGCAAACGATATCCCTTTGGTCAGTGCTTGTGCAGTAGCCATTTCGACGATCCATGCTGCTAGTGGAAATTCACGTGCTGCAGCTGAAGTGCTTGTTGAGTCTTATGAATTGTTACTCGCATCGGATGACGACAAAACCAAGGCCATCCTGCTGCGGAGAGTTGCCCGTGTTATGGAGAGTATCGGGGAGTTAGAGCAAGCGGGGATAGTCGCCTTCGAGGCATATTCTCATGCCATCACCGCGGGATCCGTCGAGCTCGCTGCAACGCTTTGCCAAATGATGCTTGTCTATGGAGTTGAGTGTGCGGCTGTCCCGATGGCGCTTGCAGCTTCGTATTTGGCAGAACAGCTTCGAATGGCACCAGGCAGTTCTGTGAGCTTGATGTCAACACAGGTTGGTGCAATGGTGCATGTGTTACGCTCGGCAGAAATCGACCTCGGGATGCCAATGAGTACGGCAGAAGCAACGGAAACGATTCAAAAGCAGGTGGATGTTTGGAAAACTCAGCTGCGGCTTGAACTCGGCGGCCATCGAGCTGCTTAGCAATCAAGGAAACTCGCTGGTCGTCAATAGCACATCCTTGCGGCTCGACGGTCTACAATAGGGCGTGAATACTCCAGCTCTCCGGCGCAAGCCGGTTATTTCCGACCTTTTACGCTTCAAGACCGCCGCGGATCCCAGAGTGGCTCCCGGTGGAAAGCGGGTTGCGTTTACTGTCAAAGCAATTGATGCCGACGCCGACAAGTACATCCAGCAAATCTATGTCTGGGGACCAGCATCCGGCGATGTCACCACGGTCCGTCAGTGGACAAATGGCACTGCGGGCGCATCCGGGCACGTTTGGTCTCCGTGTGGCGAATGGCTTTACTTCGTCTCGGCGCGCAAGGATGACCGCTCCGCTGTCTACCGTATGAGTGTTTATGGCGGCGAGGCCGAATGTGTCTTACTCCCGGACTCCGGCATGCTGGGAGAGTGGATTCTCTCGCCAAGTGGTGGGAGCATTGTGTACACCGTTGTCCACAAGGATGTCGCAGCGGAGCGCAAGGCTGCGGCTGGGAAGTCGGATGTAAAGCCGCTCCCACGGGTCATCACCAAACTCCACTATCGCTCCGAGGGCAGTGGGTTCATTAGTGCACGTAACCCAGATGTCTTCCTCTTTGATATCGATGCGCGTACCAGCACGCCGATACACCACGGCTTTGACCGTACACCTGAAAGCTTTGCCTGGTCTCCCTGTAGTGGGAAGATTGCGTTCAGTGTTAACCTTGCACAGGATGAGCAGCGCTTATGGGCACATCAGGGTCTATATGCGTATGACATCACCGAAGCCACCACGACGCGCCTGACAGAGCAGTCTGGACCGAAGGGAAGTCTTGCTTGGAGTCCATGCGGCGGCTTTGTTGCGTGGGTTGGTCATGGTGACATGAATGAAACCTGGGGTGTCACCAACGAGCATCTCTGGGTAACCAATGTTGCGACCGGCGAGAGCATCGACTGGATGTCGGAAATGGACATCACGGTTGGTGATACGACACTTGTTGATGTATCCGGGCGTGGCCAAACTGGACCTAAGTGGTCCCGGTGTGGTCAGAAAATCCGGGTCATAGTTAGCGATATGGGTGTCATTTCCCGCCTGACGATGACAGGAGCAAATAATGTTCTGGAAAATCGCCCGAATGTTGCCGCATTCGATGTTTCGGGGCCGGATCACACATTCCTTGAGGTGGCGTGGGATAACGCTGGCGTAATCCGTTTCCCAGATGACAGCATTTATGATCCGAATGCTGAGCTTCTTTCGGAGCTTGCGCTTGTCGAGCCTGTTGAGATTTTCAGTAAGACACCGAGTGGCCACGATGCGCCCGCATTTGTGCTGCGTCCAGCTGAAGATGGCCCTGCGCCAACATTGGTTTATATCCATGGTGGACCTCACGCCATGTACGGAGCGCAGAATATCTTCTTCGAATATCAGGTTCTTGCGGCGGCGGGTTACTGCGTGATTTATCCGAATCCTCGTGGAAGCAAGGGTTATGGGGAAGCGTGGACGATGGCCCTGAAGGGGAACTGGGGCGGTCCGGCAATGGAAGATGTGATGACGGGTGTGGATGATGCCATCGCGCGGGGCTGGGCTGATGCCGATCGCCTTGGCGTAGTTGGTGGCAGCTACGGTGGTTATCTTTCAGGTTGGATTATTGGGCAGACAGATCGCTTCAAGGCGGCGGTGCCTGAGCGTGGTGTGTATGACCTTGTCAGCATGGCTGGAACAACAGACTTCCCGTGGCGCGATACGGATTATTTCCCTGCGGATACCTGCGGGGACACAGAGGCTTATCGTGAGCAGAGCCCGCTGACCTATGCTGACCGTGTGGTGACGCCGACGATGATTATTCACTCAGAGGGTGATCTTCGCTGTCCGGTGTCACAGGCCGATCAGTATTTCCGTGCTATCAAGTGGGCGGACCGCACTGATGTTGTATTCGTTCGGTATGGGACAGAGTCTACGCACGAACTTTCGCGTGGCGGTGTGCCAAGCCTTCGCGTCGATCGTCAAGTGCGTATCCACAGCTGGTTCTCGCGGTATTTAATGCAGAAGTGATGCGTGGTTGGGCACGGAACCTTTTCATGTTTGCGTAACGTGAGGTGATGCCGGGTTTCGGTGCAGTGTAATGAGAGGATGATGTAGAGATGGACAGAATGATTCGTGGGATTGAGGTTAGCATTGTTGAGCTCGAAAAGGAGTTACTAAAACTTGGCGAGCATGCGACGTGGAGCCCGCTTGACAAGGGCCGTACAGCAGTTGACCAAGTCGCTGAATGTGCATTAATCACGGATTGGGTTGCTCAGACGCTTGAAGATTGTGCACTTGCGCCAATGGACTGGGAAGGCTACGGTACTGCCAAGGCATCCCTGGACACACCAGAAAAAGCACTTGGTGCATTGAAGCCTGCCACCGAGCGAATAATCGCGGCGCTCCGTCAACTTCCCGCTGAAAAGGCTGGAGATGTCATTGAATTGCCATGGGGTGAAACGTACACCCTCGGCGAGTTGGCGAATATTGTGTGGTGGAACAACACGTATCACAATGGCCAAATCTGCTACATTCAGACGCTGCTGGGAATCTAACCGATGTTGCTTAGTGAAGTACTCGCCCAGCTGGAGGCTGCCGGCTCAGAGCAAACCCGTAAGACCTATGCACGCCATGGTATCCGGGGTGAATGCTTTGGCGTGAGCTACGCCGTCCTTGGTCAGCTGCGGAAGAAAATCAAGGTGGATGATGCGCTTGCGCTCGAACTCTGGGCATCCGGTAACCATGATGCACGGATTCTGGCTTGCATGGTGATGGATGCCTCCAAAATTACCCGTGAGCGCGTGGATGCGATGGTTGATGCCATCGATAACTATGCGCTAGCTGGTGAGCTCGGTGACCTGATCGCCCGGAGTCCATTGCTGATGGAGATACACGACACCTGGCGTTTTGATGCTGGGGAGTGGCGTTCTTCGATTGGCTGGAGGATGGTTAGTGCGCTCGCGGCAAAAGGGGATGTTTCACTCGAAGCTGGGCATGCCTATCTGGCTGAAATTGAGGCGGGGGTAGTGGCTGCTCCGAACCGTACGCGCCTTGCAATGAATTCTGCGTTGATTGCGCTGGGTGGATATAACACCTGCTTGTATGAAGCGGTAGTTGCATGTACCGACCGCCTTGGTCCGATTCAGGTTGACCACGGCGATACTGGTTGTAAGACGCCTGACCCGGTTCCCTATATGCAGAAAATGCGTGCGCGTCAAAAGGCGTAAGACAGCAAGGTGTGACGTAAAAGTGTTTACAGCCCCCGGTGCTCCGCACCGGGGGGCTTTTTCTTGCCTCCACCGGTTCTTAAGAAGTCTCCA
>JBJTQN010000233.1:0-23426 GCA_046075665.1 Armatimonadota bacterium
ACGGCGATTTCGCGGCGTCCTCCACCAGGGCCTTGTGGTCGCATGGTTGTTCTCCTTTCGATCCGGGACGCAGTGGCATCCACGAATCATAAAAAATGGCCGATCCGGGTCAGATCTGCCTTACATCCCTTCAGCGGGGCACGAAAATGCGCGCGCCGAACCATCGCATGGTACCACGCAGGTCTCAGACACTCTTTGCAGCGGCAATCTGCTTCCACAAACTGCTTCCATCCCCAATCTGGTCCGCAGCGCCTTCCATGTAGCGCACATTGTAAATAACAGACAGCAACGCAATACCGAGCTTTTGACCCACACCACCAAATAGCGCATCCACCAACATCGCCGTCGCTTTAAGTACACTTTGCAGCAGCGCACCCACTTTTGGCCGTCCGACAGCCAGCTTGATACACAGGCGCGTCAGGGCATTCCGTGCGACAAATGCGTGCCTGATAATGTTCCAGCTGGTGTCGCGTCGCTGCGCACGGACGACATCAAGGCTGCCGTACGCATATGGTGTCCTTATCCAGCTTTCAAATGTCCTGTCCGGACGGTGAATTGCGTTTGCGGCGAGCTCGACCTTAAAGACCACATTTTCCCGCTTCCAAAGGCGCGCAGCGAGCTCGACATCCTCCTGACGGGTAAATCCTTCATCAAAGCCACCTACAGCCAGTAAGAGATCCCTCCGTACGGATGCATTGCCGGTATAAAAATGATTCGGTCCAGCTTCTGTCCAGGCACCGGATGCAAACTGAGCGTATTGCTTTTCGAGCATCATGTGTTCCCAGCGGATCCAGAGCGGCTCGGATGTCCCTAGCTTTAAATCCCTACGCTGCGGGCCAATCAAGACCAGCGGCTCAAGTGCCTGCTGCAGCTTGTAATGCACTTCAAGACACTCTGGGGATGGCTCTATGTCGTCATCCAGGAAGACAATCACCTTTCCACGCGCCTCCCGAATGCCGGTGTTGCGTGCACGCCCAGGACCTCCATTAGTTAGGTGAATCGGCCGAAGGGTGTACGGAAGCGTCCCCACACGGCCATCCAAATAGGACTTTGTGCCATCAGGCGAGCCGTCATTGATCACCAGGACCTCAAAAGTCTCAGGCGGAAGCGTTTGCTTCGCAAGTCCTTCAAGCGTTTTATGGAGAAGGTTTTGGCGATTGTAGGTTGGTACAACGATCGAAAGAAAAGGTTCCATGGAACGGTGCATCGTAAGTCGTAGACATGCGTATTTGCAAGTAAATATACTGTGCATACGGAAGCCAACTGACGTCTGACTTACTCCCCCGCTTCCAGCATCCGCTTGTGCAGCAGACCCATTTTGTAGAGTGCACCTGCGTAAAGCCCCAGTGCGGCAACCGTCGCCACAAACCAAAGCGCCCCAAGCGGAAGCATCCCGGCTACTGCCAATGGGATGCTGAGAACAAAGCACACCCCAAGATTTCGAGCCAGCTCCAGGGTGAGAATCCCAGCCCGGACAACACTTGCGTAGACAGCTATCAACATCACTTCCGCAATCAGGTCACTAACAACCGCGCCAACGGCAGCATTCCTAAACCAAAGGTTGCCAAAGTAGATGCAGATTCCGCTGATGAACGGGATGGCAACCGTTACTTTAATCGTCCCGGCTACCATTTGCTTCTGGCGGCCGCAGGCAATAATCGCATTCACGAAAATCATCGCCACGTAGAGGAGAACAACCATCGGGGCCCCGACCATCATCGTTATCGGACCGTACACAAACTTCGGGTATAGCCCAACCGCAGACAGGACTTGATTGCTGTGGCAGAGAAAGCCAGCCATCAATGGGAAACCGATAAGCAAAGATGACTGCATCAGTGCCCGTGTCTGGCGCTCAAATGCCTCCAGGCTGTTGCCATAGGCGCGGGTCATAAGCGGCAGGCCAAGCTGTGCAACCGCTACCGGCAGGAACATCGCACTCCCCAGCATCCGCTTCATCACACTAAAGCCACCAATCGCTTCCGGGCTACCCCAGTACTCCATCAGGGTTAAGCTAAGCGGATCCTTCGCCTGAATAATGACAAACCCACTGGACATGATAAGGAACTGGCTGATCAGAAATTTCAGCTCGGCTCTGACATCTGGTGAGGTTGGCAACGTCCCGGATGCCAGTTTCTTCAGACGTGAGATGCTGACAAAGCCCATACAGATATCGAACAGAACGGGTACCCAGACGAACATGTGCAGGGGTTGATCTGTGATCGCTAGCGTTACCGTGAGCGCCGTTCCGATACCCCGCTCTAGCAGCTGAAGGATGCTCGATGACGATACGCGGCCGAATCCCCGAATCGCATCTTTGCACACTGCACCAACCTGGTTGACGGTTGAGCAAAGGATTCCGTACACAACAAACTTAGCTGTCACTGCATCGTAGTGGATGACAGTGAACATCACGGCAAATGCCGCCGCAGCCGCAAGGCTAACGGCAATCTTGATGATGGCTGCGGCCTTGAGCAAGCCCCATGTCCTGTCCGGATTCATCGAAATGGACCGGCTGACAAGTGTGGAAATGCCATTGTCACCGATGCTATTGACAAGGCTGGTGTAGCCAAACATCACCGAAAAAATCGCAAACTCGGGAACCGTTCTGTAACGGGGGAGCACAAAGGTCACGATCATCGCGAACACCCACGACAACAGCTGTGTCAATACGGTCACAGCGAGCTGCTTTATGGGCTTTTGCACAGCCGTGCTTGACACAGCTACAGCGATTTCCGGAGTACCCATCACGCAGCAGCCTGCTTCAGCTGTGCCATCCGACGGCTAAGTGACATCGATGGGATTTCGACGACTCTGTGGAATATCCAGGTGAGTCCAATGAGTATTCCAAAACCGACCGTGAGCAAGAAGAAAAGGCGTTCGGTGTGCGAGAGGTCCAATGTGGCAATGGCCACCTTGAGGAGGGCCGCCTGGATCGGAACATGGAGCAAGTAGAGAGAATACGAGCGCTCACCAATCCACACAAAAGGCTGCCATTCAAGCACAGTACGAAATAGTGACTTGGTGTTGATGCACGCTATCAGTAGCGAGGAGATCGCAATCATCACAACTGCATCCTGCGGTAACTGCAACGATTGGTACCGCTCATAGGGTGCATACCCAGTCCAGAGTGCAACACCGCATATCCCAATCAGAAAGGCGATAGGCCACCCGGTAAATGTTCGTAGACGCACCGCTGTCGGATGTTCTGACTTTGTTACCCAGCTCGCACCCATGCCACAGATAAATGCCCCGATGAAGTGGATTGCAGCTCGGTCCAACCTCGTATCGGCAACCAGAAAGCTGATGATATATGCCATAACGGCGATACCAGCGGCGATTAGCCAGCCATAGCGATTACGCAATAGGGCAGCGAGGAACGGGAACATCAAGTAAATGTGTAGCTCGGTAGCGATGGACCATAGCGAATAGTTGATCTGGCCTGTGCCAAAGACATTCTGGATGAGCAGAAAGTGCGCGGCGATGTCCGTAGGCCGAGGATGGGATGAAAAATCGAAGTGCATCCCGGCTGGATACTTGAACATCGTGAAACAAACGAGGATGCTAACAACCAGCGCAGCGTAATAGGGCGGGATGATACGGGCAAATCGTCGCGCCATGAACTGTCCAAAGGCGACCGGCTTGGAGAAATCTCCGCCAGCAAGCGGGAGCCCAAGACAAAATCCACTGACGACGATAAATGCCGTTACTGCGTGGTGTCCAAACGCAAACCACAGCTTTAGGAATGCCAACATCGGTGGTATCTCCACCCGGTACAGCACAGGAAAGGCCTCTGCCACCGCATGGTTGAGAACAACGGTCAGGCAGGCCAGCGCCCGTAATCCTTCGACATAGTTGTAGCGTGGACGAGCATCCTGGGATGCGGCATCAGGTCGCAATGCTCTTCGCCTCCACAAGCTGTGTACATCCACGGTTGTGAAGTGCCCGCTCTACCAAGCCAATGATGAGGCCCATAAAGATCATGTTGCGGTAGACGCTGAGCTGGAGGTCAAGTAGGCCAAACAGGATTTCCATAACCACGATAGAGAATGCCCACAGTGCAAGCATTTGTGACCACGGATTGTCATCCTTCTCAGCAAGAATCATCAGACGGCAGATACGTATAAGAGCGAACGCAATAATCATCCAAAAGGCGATAAACCCAACCGTACCGGTACGCATCCACACCCAGAGAATCTGGTTATGCGGGAGGATATCCCAGAGGGCGTAGTTCTTGGAGATGTCTGCCATCGGGTGATTCTTGAGAAACGGCTTTCCGTAGCCATAGCCGATGAGCGTTGTGATCGGGGACTCCTTAATGGTGTCCATCATGTTCGCACTCTCAGCTTGTCGATAGAGGTCGGATGACTCATCACGTGCACTTGGCTCAAAGTGACTCTTTATTGCACGGGCTGGCTGTGCAATCGTAGATTCAGAATTCCGGAATGTGTAGTAGTAAACGGGGCCGACGGTTACCATCAGGACACCAAGAATAATCGCCATCGTGCGGCGCTTTGGCATCGCCCTAATCGCAGCCATGATCAAAATCGGAAGGGCGATCACAAGTGCAGCTGTTCCAGCGCGGCGATTTGTCGCAAGGTTTCCAAGCACGACGGCTGGGTAAAGCAACCATAGCCATACCATCAGGGATCCGCGCATCTTCACCAACCACGCGGCAAGAAGCAGTCCAACAAAGCAGCAAAAGAAAAAGGCCTCTTCGTGCGATCCGACTCCCTGGTCAGGCAAGGGAAGGCCAGCGATCAAGACGTAGCGTCGATAGCAATATACGATGCCTTTGATTCCTGCACAGACGGTAAAGAACCAGGCAAACCGGCGAACATCCTTGTTCGGGTCAGCGATGTTGAAGGCAAAAAGGTACATCGCAAGCAAATAAATCTGCGAGCGAATCTCTTGAAGAACAATGGTGTGATCCTGACCTTCACCAAAGGCACGGACAGTGTTCAAGACCACCATAAAGGTGTAAATGGCAAATGGCCAGATAAGCGTACCAGACTGTATCTTCACGGTGCGCATATAGACGTTACGAACCAAGTTTCCAAATCCGGCTACGAGAAAGATCAGCTCAAAGAGGTTAATCGGGAGCGCTTCAAAGCTCATCCCGCGTCGCTGGAAAATGGTGTTCACATTCCAGAAAAATGGAACCTGGTCAAAAAACCCTTCGGAAATGTCACTCGGAAGGACTTCGAAGAGGATGGCTGCCGGAAAGATGATGTAAAGCGAGAGCTTTCGGTAACGCCAAAGCAGAAACGGCACGACAAAGAGTGCGATAAACACCATCGGGAGCGCGGCGCTGTCGAGGTCAAGCAGCACAAAGAGTCCACCGCAAACCAGAGAAAGCAGAAGCGCCCAGAGCACCCCGATGAACTTTGAGCGCTTTACATTGTTCGCGAAGGCTCCAGCATCCGGGAGAAGCTCGAGTAGTGGTGATGGAATCGCGGCGAAGGCTGGCTTCTGCGGGTCCGATGTAGGTTGTTGTACGGCCATATTAATGCGTCCTGCGAGCTGCCTAATCCTTGACATACGTAAAGGCGACACATGCGAGAATCCACAGGAAAATGGCCCAGATGGTTCCCTTGCTGATCCGCTTCGTCATGAGGCCAATCGCTGAAACGCCATACAAAATGGAAATGCACAAATTCATGGGTTTGTTCTCTCATCCACGACAGGGATCTTGATACGGCTGGTTCTTACCCATTCTGCATCCGCCCCACCGGTGTCTGCCGTTCCCGCTCGACGCCCCGACACAATGCCGATAGCGTAGAGGACAAGCTTCCACACGATGTATATCGGCGCAAAAGCAAGCGCTTTGAAGGTCTCATTTTTGGCACCGGCAAGCCCAAGACCTAGAAATACGTAAAGTAGGATGGAAACGATGCTGAAACCAGCAGCAAGCAGGGCAAATGGAGCGTACGTGCTACCGAGCATCAAACATAGCAAGGCAAGGCTACTGATGCCGATACATCCCGCAACCTGCTCTGCGAGTGGTGGCTGAAGCAGCTCAAACATCGCGCCAATGAAGCGCAAGTCGCGCGTCTTAATAACCGCCTTCAGCAGCTGTGGAGCACGGGAACGGACAACACGGTAGCGACCGCCCTCCCAACGCTGGCGTTGGCTACGCGCCTGCTCGCCAGTCACCGGCATCTGAGCGCAGACATACGCATGTGGTGCATATTGAACACGGATGCCACCGTTCTGCATTAGGTCCATCGCATAGTCCAAGTCTTCCGTTACCGACCGACCGGTCATCGGATACTGAGCGAGACACCCGCGGGTAAACGCCATCCCGTTGCCTTTTAGTCCCAGGCACCCACCTGCATGATCGATTGCGAGGAGGCGAACATGATTGACCAAGTCAAATGCCGCAGACATGAGTGCTGCACGCCAGCCATCCGAACCATTCATAACGCCGTAGCGGCCCTGAACCGCAGCAGGCAAAGTCGGGTCATCCGGGAGCTCCGCCAGCAACCGCACCGCAAAATCGGGCCGCACCTGTGTATCGGCATCCACAACGATGTAGGCATCTGCACCGGAACCCACAACGGCATCGCCATTCGTAGCTCTGTTGATCAAGCGATCAAATGCGTAGGCAAGGGCAAATCCTTTGCCACGCTCATCCCGGTTTTGTCGCGCGATCACCGCTGCACCGGCATCCCGGGCAAGCTGAGCCGTGCGGTCGCTGCAGTTGTCGGCAATCACCACAATAGGCAATGGAGGCTGTACCGCTGCAAGGGACTGCAGCGTTGCCAAAATGACATCCTCCTCGTTGTGCGCCGGGATAACAACTGTAGCCTTGAGCGGAGATTCCCTGGCAATGGGTTGGCATTTGCGCTTTGGGGCGGTGGCTGCACTGATGAGGATAAACAAGAGATAGCCGCTCCCAATGGTAATGGGAACGGCAATCAAAAGGGTAATGATTCCTGCTATGGTGCTCATGGATGTCGCTTCAAATCAGAAAATCAGATACGGAACATACTGCGAACGCCCGTCGGAACATGATCCTTCGAACGGTTCATGACAACGCCCATGACCTTGTCACGGCCGAGCTTTTCGAGGGATGAATGCACCACTTCACGTGGTGTCACACCCGACCAGACGACCATCATGATTGCATCGATGTGCGGCTTGATTGGCAAGACGTTTCCACTTGCGACGGATGGCAGCTCGACAACGACAACATCGTAGAGCTCGCGACACGCAGCAAAAACTTCGGCGATGTATGGTGAGCGGGCAATGCGATTCGGGTTCTCTGGATCCTTTCCGGCGGGAATGAAGTAAAAGCCCTTACATTCCTCGGATTGAATCGTCGTTACCGTATTGCTTTCGCCATCAAGGACATCCACAACACCCGTCGTTCCAGCACACCCCAAGCGGTCTGCCAGGGTACTGCGGGAAAGGCTGAGGTCGATCAGACAAACTTTCTTGAAGCTGTTCTTGGCAATACTCATCGCAAGGTGAAGTGCAATCGTTGATTTTCCTTCGCCAGCAACTGCGGATGTGACTCCCATGATGACGCTCTGTTGGCCATCGAAGAGAGAGCGGTCCATGAGTTCATGGGTGCGTATCGCTGCAGGAGTGGCAAGGTACTCAACAGCTGTATGAAGGTGCACAAAGCGGTCATTGGTGCGCTCGAAGCGAAGCTGCGGACGGATGAGAGGTGACTCTTCTTCGTGATTGAGCAGCTGTTTGTTGGAGTCACTGTCAGGGTTGCTGACAGTGACCAACTCGATGGATGATCCTCCGCGGAGACTTGCGTCGTTATCGATGCGATCCATATTACTTACCTTCCGTTTTGGATGTGATAGCCATGCTGGCGACCTTGGTTGCCTGGAAGCGCAGCTGCTGGGATTCTGGCAGGCTTACGAGAACAGGAACTCCGAGGAGACGCTCGACATCCGCTTCGTACCGGATGGACGGGTCCATCCACTCCCGGATCACCACCAGTACCAGTCCGAGGAAGAGTCCAAGGGCAAGGGCTGCTGCAATCGTCATGATTTTCTTCTTGAGGTTGGCGGTGGATTCTGCGGCAACCAGGTTCATTGTGTTGAACTGGGATGCTGCGGTAACTTCGCCGAGGTCCTTCTTGATCTGTGCCTGTTGGCGGCGCTCAGAGAGGTCTTCGAACTGTCCCTGTAGCAGCTTGTAGTCACGGGTCTTCTCCGTAAGCACACGCTCATCCGCAGGAAGCTTGGCAATCTCCGACTCGTACTGAGCGATTCTGGCATCAAGCTGCGCCATCTGCGCACGCTGTGTTTGACCGGAGATGTTGGCTTCGACAATCAGCTGTTGAAGCTGGTTGTACTCAGGGTTGTCGGTAAGCGTTGTGTCGAGGATGTTACGTGAGTTGCTTGGGTCAGATGCCTGACGCTTGCGGACTTCTGTTTCAATGGCCTTTATCTTGAAGTCGAGCTCTGTGACGACGGCACTGGATGGCGTCCAGCCTTCACGGATTCGGCGTGCACGGTCTTCCACCAAGCGGCGGAGATCGGACAAAGCAGGATCAGATGCAACCTTCTGCTCGAGTACCGATACCGGCTTTACAGAACGGAGGCGGGCACGCAACTGTTGGAGGCGAAGGTCGGCATCACGCTGGGTGATGGCAAGGTTGTCACGCTGCATCTTGAGGCTTGTCACCTGATCGATGATAGCGGTCATGCTGTCCGGGTTGAGTCCGGCATGTGCCTGCTTGAAGTCGACCAGCGCCTTCTCACTGCCCTTGAGGCGGTCACGATAAGCTTCGATCTGGCTGTCAAGGAATGTGATGGTGTTTGTGTAGGCAGCGGAGTTATCCTGTGCGACCTGATTGATGAATTCACGTTGGAGCGAGTTGACCAGCGATTCACACTCGGTCGGATCAGCCCAGGTCATCCCAATCTCAAGGACATTGGAGCTGAGCGGATTTGAATACACCGCATTGCGGAACTCTTCAAAGCGCGTATCCTTTGCACGCGGATCCGTGTTGATAGGCTTTGCGAGATTTGCACCCTTAACCACACGGTCGAGGAAACCTCCGGGAAGCGTGTCACGCATAAGGTCACCAAAGCGGGATGCATTGATGTCCGAGAGCGTCTTCCAGCCGTTGTTCTCCTGAAAGCCAAGTGCCTTGTTTGCAGCATTGACGTCTTCAGATGAAATCCTGATCCTCGCCTGCGCTACAAATTTTGCGGAACGGACAATCAGTACAGAACCGACAACGCTTGTTACACCGACGAGGGTGATGACAAAGACCAGCCAGTTCCGGAAGAATCCATCCAGGACGCGATAAAGAATATGGTTACGTTGATACTGCATTAATCTGTCCTTAGCGGAAGAGGAAGCCACCGAACATAAACATCTGCATGGCATCCCTCAAACCGAAGCTTCTTCGATTATCGGGATCTTTTACAGGAATAAAGAGGATGTCATTTGGCCGAAGTGTCATTTCGGCACCCGCAGACTTTACAGGGGCAGCTGGGGCATTCTTGTCAGGCTTCTTTGTCGCGGCCTTTGGATCCGGAGTCTTGACAAGCCCCTGTAGGTCGACATAAACCGTATCCCAGTTGTTCGAACCTTCCTTTGGACGAAGAATCGCGGCATTTTTCAGGTCAGCGAACTGACCAGGGCCTCCGGCAAGCACCAGTGCATCCACGACGGACAGCTGGCCACTCTCAGGAAACTCAATCCGACCTGGGCGGTTGACTCCACCCCAAGCGGTGAACACAGTCTCATACGTGTCGACCATCAGGACATCCCCAGGTTTTACCGTAGGCGATGTCGGATCAATCACACCCTTGGCATCCCCAACAACCTTGACAGTGCCATCCGCCAATACATTTCGAAGATCCAAGGTAACGGTCTTGCCATCCCGGGTCAGGCGGGCATTACCAAGCGATGCCTTAGCATTGAATCCGCCCACAGACTGCACGATTTCAAGCATGCTGCCACTTTTCGGAACTTCAACCATTCCGGTCTTCTTACACTCACCAATCAACATCATCGAGAAAGAACGAACATCAACCTCGCGGAAGAGAACGACATCGTTCGGCTCAAGGACAATGTTCTGCTGCTCATCACCGGTCATCAGCTTGATCATGTCGATGACAACCTTACGGCCGCCGGTGCGTACCACCGTTGCCGTCACCCACTCAGGTCGGTTGACGGTCAGGCCACCACAGGTCGCAACCAGCTCGAGAAGCCGCATGCCATCCTGGAGAACCTGTTTGCCAGACTGACGCACCGCACCGAGGACGCTGACTTCAGGCTTTACACGTGTCGAAAGCTCGACTGTAACAATCGGGTTGAGTAGCTGCTTTTTCAAGCCTTCCGTCAACATCAGACGAACTTCTTCTATCGACTTTCCAGAAACCTGCAGCTCCCCGAGGAAGGTGTAAGTGATCTTCCCATCCGGCGGAACCACGATGTTACGGCTTAGCTCAGGCTTCTCGAAGACGAGGACCTGAAGCGTGTCGCCAGGGCCGATTTTATACGCACTTTGGCTGCTGGATTGTGGCGCCGTCTGTGCCTGGACACCGGTTGTCGGGATGCCAAGTGCGATGCCAAGTCCAAGTGCAGCGTACGCGGATGAGTGCAGTTTCATAATTTTCTCCAAAGACCCAAGGGGGAAACATCCCCCGCACGTTTACTTATTGGCTGTCTTGACACCCTTTTGCAGGTTAGCGCTTGCACTTTCCAATTCGGCAAACCATGGGGAGTACTTTGACACCTCAATGGTTGGATGCTTGGCACTGTAAAGCTCCGCAAGAACGATTTGCTTTGTGCGACCTTGAAGTGCAGCTTGCTGCAGTTTGAACTGGCGCTCAACATGTGGCCGAATCTGTGCGAGTGGTGGAACACCAGCTGCACCCTTAGACTCGAGACGAACAATCAACATCCCGGACTTGTCTTTGCCCTTTGCAGGAACATTTATCTGAAAGACTCCACCCACAGGTGTAGCATTGACCTTAGCAATCAGCTGCTTGCGGAAGTTCGGGTCGATTTTCTTCCAGTCAACAGATGCCGTCAAACCGAGAACAGCCAAACGTGGAGTGCGAGCAATGGTAGCCGCATCAATCCTGGGCGTCTTTTGCTGTAACAAGCGAGATGCCGTGGTTGCATCAACGGGGTTCTGGGCAAGAACAATGATCGTCTTTGCCTGATCAGGCAGTACGAATGCCTTTTGATTCTTACGGAAGAAGTCGAGGAGCGCTGGCTCGGTGACCGGTATACCGGCGGTGATGACATTTTCAAGGGCAATGTCTGTTTCGACATCCTCCTCGATGATGAACTTTTGGCTGGGTTCATTCATCGCTTCAGCGATTCCGTTGACATTTGCTCGCTTCATCAGCTCGATCCGGGCATCGACATCCGCTTTTGTAGGTGCAACTCCCTTGGCTTTGGCTTCTGTCATGACGATTGAGCGGAGGACCATTTTCGTCAGGACCTGCTTACCTGACACGACTTCGAGGCGGTCACGGAAATCCTTAATGCTAACCGCATCCTTGCCCATCGACACCACTGGCTTTGCACTTGAATAGCGTTGGAACAGGAGTGCATTCCCAGCGAGCGAGCCAGCGGCGACGATTCCGAGTCCAATACCTACAAACTTATTCATACTTTTTCTCCTGCAGCAAAATGCTTGCAATTAGCTTGCCAAGATGCACTAGCGACACCACATTTGGCGATTTCCGATGATATTTGACATACCCACTGCGAAAGGCTTGCATGGTTCAAAATCCATGCCCGTGCATTCGTGCCGAGCGATTCCCGCAAAGCTTGATCCCGGGTTAGGCGCTCCAATGCCCGACACCAGCCATCCACATCCCCAGGGTCGACATACAGCCCTGTTACTCCATCCTCGATGACATCCGTTTGTCCCGATGTTCGCGTTGCGACGACCGCGCAGCCCATCGACATCGCCTCCAAAATGCTGGTAATCCCAGCCTGAAAATCGGTTTGATACAACGGGCACGCAACCACAGAACTGGAGCCATACAGCTCACGCAGCTCTCCGTACTCATAGCGCCGAGCAGCCACATTGGCTGGAAGCACCGTTCGCTCTGTCTCATTTGTGTGCTTTGACCAGGGGCTCGCCGCTGCCAACTTAAAGTCAAGACTCTCCAGACGCTGTGCCGCAGCAATCAGCGTCGGATAGTCACGCCACTCCAGCCCGGCAGCGCAAATCTGATGATCAAAGACGCGTCTGGTGGCTTCGGGGCGATAAAAGTCCGTGTCAGCATGAAAATGGATGTGCGTAAGCTTGTCAGCCGGGATGCCAAGAACATCGACTCCATGCTGTCGCTGGATGTCTGCATAGACAAACAAGCGGTCCATTTCCTTGTGAACCTGCAGGGATTTAAAGAATAGCTTCTTCTTACCCGTGCTTAGCCGATGGCAGATCACCACATGTCCGGGGCGCTTCGCTGTAGAAATCCGGAACATCAGCGACAGCGGCATGCTAATGCTCTCGCTGTTCGAAAAGATGCAATCGACATCGCTTGAGTGGTGGAAAAAACCCAGCGCTGCGAGACCGGCATCCCGGCCCGCGATCTTTGTCACAAGGCGAACACGAGGATCGCGGCAGGCATCTAGTTCGGTAAAGTCAACAAATGTGACATCCGCATTGTTGTTGGTAACCAACGACCGCTCAAGGGCATCGTAGTCCATTTCCGGATGTGCATCGCCGGAGACAGCATCTTGAATACCCACCTTTCGGTAAGATGGCACCAGCATCGTCACTTTCATGCTGCGAGCTTCCTTTCGGCGCACTGCGTGATGACATCCACGAGGCGGCCATAGTTTTTTATTGCATCAAATTGATCAACGGCATGCTGCCTTGCAGCAGCCCCCCAAGACTTGCGCAATGCTGCATCCGCAATCACGTCCCCGATGGCAGCTGTCCATGCCGCCGCATCATCGGTAGGGAGAATCAGCCCTGACTCGAGGTGGCGGACCGCTTCCGGGAGCGCGGCGACATTGGTCGTCAACACCGGAAGACCAGCTGCAAGGGCTTCGAGCACCGCAAGCGGGAGGCAGTCTCCATTACTTGGAAACACAAATGCACCGGCAATCCGGTAGAGATCGATTAAGGCGTCCGAGTTTGGCGTCAGGCCATAGTGCAGCTGGATGCCGGCCATGTCGCCTTTTATGCCATCCGTTTTGGTCACAACGTGCAGTGTCGCGCGGTTTCGGGTTGTCAGGCTAAGAGCGCGCCAGGCATCAAGGAGTGTCTGACCACCCTTCCGGTAAAAGTCTCCCCCAACGAAGAGAAGGTGGGTATGGGAATCCACCGGACGGGTTCCGAAGTTCCAGCGGTCGGTGTCGATTCCAGGCGGGATGACTACAACCTTGTCAGAATCGATTCCATAATCGTTTACAAGCGAGCCCTTGGCCCATTCGGACCAGGTTACAAGACGGGATGCCGAACGGAAGGACCGGGTGTTTAGATTCTTCTTGAACGTCTCGATGGCCGCGGGCCCGGTTGCATGACTGTAGCTCGCACCCAGAGAATCGTATTGCAGCGGGGTTGCGTCCAGAGATACGACCGATGGAATCGTCCGCATCAGATCTGCAGACAGCAATGATGTCACTTGTGAGTGGAAAAACAGCCCTTGCAGCTGCGATTGATGGCGCTTAAGGTAAAGCCGGGCACCAATGCTGGCGCGGAGGCTCCAGTTACTACGAACCCCTGGAAGGCGCTGCCACCACTGCGCATTGTCATCGTAGGCAAGGCGGATAGCAAGTGGCGTCACGGAAGCAACACCATCCAGCTGCTTCTGAAGGTTTTGCGCATGGGTTACATGCCCGAGTGAATATTCCAATGCCAAGCCAAGGTGCATGTGTTGCTTCCAATCCATCCGGGGACAGAGTGAGTCCCTAGTAGGAATATCGGCATGTACCGGCCGGAATTTGAGAGCCTGAAGGTCACATTACGTGAAATGTAAGCGATGTTTTTCCGCTTAATGTGGATGATTAGGTCGGTGCCACATGGTAACTGGGCCGCCCCACCCCCGGCAGGCCAGCCCCATACATCAGGTTTAGAGCGCTAACTTACGCGGCATCCGGCAGGACAGATGTACTCGCCAGCCTCTGGGCCACGATGTCGCCGAGGCGCCGTGCACAGGCGGATGCATCAAATTGAGCAAGCGCACGCTCACGTGCGGCAGCTGCCATCCGGGCGCGAAGAGCCGTGTCCGCCACAAGCACATCCAGCTTTGCAGCAAATGCAGCCGTATCCCCGGGCTTGCATAGATAGCCGGTTTGGCCATCCGCGATGATATCCCTGATCCCACCGATATCGGAAATGACCACCGGAACCCCGCACGCCATCGCTTCCATCCCAACCATCGAGTAACAGTCCCCCACGGTTGGCAGCGCAAAAATGTGGCTGCTTTGGTAGAGAGCAATCAGCTCTGGAGAGTTAGGTCCGATACCGTGGCGGACGGTGACATTTGCCGGTGCTTCGCGGATTTCATCCCGCGTTACAACCGTTAGGTGCACTTTCTCGATGTTTCGTTCGGCCCAGGCAAGCAAGCCCGGACCACCCTTACGGTCAAAGTCACCACCAACAAAGAGAGCATTGACGACATCACGTTGTCCATGAGCAGACGTCGGTTGCGGAACAGGCTGAAAGCAGGTTGTGTCAACGCCAGGTGGGATCGTGTGGATGATCTCCGAAGCCACTCCCCAGTCGCGGTGCAGGCTTTCACCAACCCAGTCACTCCATGGGAAAAACGCGGTGCCATGCTGGTAGATACGCTCGGTTGCGCGGCGTTTCCACGCTGCAAAGCGACCAGAGCGGGCTTTTGTGTACCCGTACGGCTCCCCCATATCCGCCATTTGGTTTGGTGTCATGTCCATCACAAAGAAGGCGGGATACCGCTCAACGATGTGCGGGACGCTTTTGGCGGCCCAGGTGCCCCACAAAACGGCATCGATGTCGCCGAGCACCGCGATTCCACGCTCGATTTCGCCCCGGGCGCAGAGTGTCCCCGCGATGCCTCCCGGGAGACCCGGAACACGAAATAGCCAATGGTCACCTTTGCCATACTCAACTGGGATGAGTGTGGCATCGATACGCGGATGTCCGCTCAGCCCCTGCATGAGGTTGAGTGCGTGCGACTTGAGCCCGACTTGTTGGTCGAGGACACAGGCGATGCGGAGCTTCCGCGGGGATGTACGATTAGCCATTGTCAACAAGGTGAGATGGTATTTCGAGGCGGTTCCACAGTGTGGCCGCGAAGTCCCTGAATGCAGCCGCAGCCTTTGGGTCATCCGTGCGATTGCGTGGCACCGCACGCTGAAGGCGGAAGAAACACACTGGTGTTCCTTTCTTACCAATCAGCGCGGATGCAAGCATTTGCATCCGGATTTGGGTGACCTGTTGGATGATGGTTTTGTCGACCACATATAAATAGAGGACTTCAAAGTCGGTATCGGCGGTGCCACCGACCATTTTGCAAACGCGAGCCTGGACATTCGTTCCTGGCAGGGTTTCCGTATGGTCATTTTCAAGGCGCCAGCCGGCACCAATCATACAGGCGCGCGGATCGTGAAGGGCGCTACGATCGGTTCCACCAATCAGAAGGACATCAATGCGTCCAGCTTCAGGGCTGCTGAACACTGGTCCGATAAGATCTGCGGCGCTGAGAGCCGCTTTGACTTCCGGTGCAAATTCAGTGTCATCGGAGCGGGTAGCACCATTGATGTCACTTGGGATGCGCTGTTTGATGGCAGTTAAGCCTTGGAACTTTGGCGGAGGCGGAGGGTTCCAGGTTGCGTTTACGCCTGCGGCAACCAGTGCCGTGATGACTAAAAGAGCGGAAGGCCGGCGAAGGTCTTGCATTTCATTGCCTTTGCAAACGAGAAGAGGAGAACAGCACAGAGGAGGAGGCTGATAAGGCCTGACCAGTCGTGGAAAGCGTGTGCGACGGATGCCCCGGAGACTTCACCGGCAACACCAATCATCATGATGCGGATGCTGTTTACAAGGATAGACAGCGGGAGACTGACGAGGAAGATCACCCATCGGCGCCACGCAGGGCCATCGGTTAGGTACGAGAAGGTACTGCTAAACGTCAGAAGCGTCAAGAGAAGCTTGAATCCGGAACATGGGACATCCACGTTCAATGTGTAGTTGTCCATATGGATGAGGTTGCCATCCTGTCGCGGATGAAACATCGTTAGCTTGAGGAGCGCCGTTGCACCAACGGTGGAAAAGCGCTGCAGCCCTTGTGTCGCATCGTTTAGGAGCGGACCAGGAAGTGGCGCCATCAACCAGGCAAAGATCAGTGGAAACAGCAGGGGTCCCTTTACAGCACGGGTTCCGAGCATCGTCCATGCAGCAAAGCTGATTGTCATCAGGAGTCCGAGTGACAACAGCGCTTCGGTCTGGATTTTGGATGCAAAGACGAGGATACCGAGGCCTGCTGCAACACCAATGCCTGCTATTAGGTTTGGAGTAATACCACTTGCGACGATCTCTTTGCGTTTAACCCAAAGAATGGCAGCGATGATAAACGGAACGAAAATCGCATGTCCGTAATAGGTTTCAGGTTTGGTCCATTCCCAATACCAGAACCGGATAGCCGGCAGGGCGATATATGCCAGCAGGGCTGTAAATGCCGTAATCATCCCGCCGACCAGAACGGGATTACCCGCCTGAACCGGTCTGGAAAGTGGCAGCTCCATTGTTTTCATTTCGCATTTGCTCCGATGAACTGTCCGTGATGTTACACAGGTCCGATTCGATACACATCAGTTATCGGCAAGTGGAGTAGTCATCTAAAGGGAAATTCTCGGAGGATGCGTTGCGGAACAAGCTGTCGGCATCACGGGATGCCACGTGCGTCGACCTTTAGGGAGTCATTGTTTTATAAGACAAAGACCCCGCCTCCAAGGTGTTTTGCCTTGGGGACGGGGTCTTACTTAGCTGTGATTATGCAAGTTTGCGGCGGCGAGCACGGATGACAAGTCCTCCGAGTCCGGATGCCAACATGCCCATCGCTACCCATTCGCCTGGTTCAGGAACACCAGCGGTCAGCGAATAAGAGTTGACGCCCTTGTTGCCAACAACTCCACCGGATGTAAAGACACCGTTGATCGCTGAAGCGCCAGAGACACCGAGGTCCGTTGCCAACTGGTTGTACCAGTCACCGCCAGTGAACGATACAACACCTTCGAGGTTGAACGTTGCACCATCGGTGTAGTTGGTCGTCGTCAGGAAGGAGCCAGTCAGAAACACAGGAATTGTTGGGATACCGGTTCCGTATGGAACCATTCCGCTAACCGTGAAGGTGTTCGTCGAGAAGTCGATAAATGTGAGGTAGTTGCCACCAGATCCGTAAGGATAGATCGAATAGCTCTCCCAGGTTCCAACTCCGGTCACTTGGCTTCCGGATGCGGTTACGTCGCCGTAGCTGTGAACGACATTGTTGAAAAGTGTGATCTGCGCATTTGCAGTGGTCGATATGGCGATAGTTGCAGCGAGTGCAATTGCACCTTTAGTGATGATATTCATTTCGTTTTGTTTTCCCTTCGAAGGTTGCCTCACGTTGGAGGGAGGTGATGGCGGCTTTGCCGCCTATTACCGAAGATAGGCCCAGTTGAATACGTTGATTCAGGCCGGCATGAGCCTCCTTCGGATTTCTGTGCGCGGCTGATGAGAGATGCCAGGCATTTCCCGACTTGCCATCATCTGTGCGACCCAATCAAGACGAATGGCATTGTTCGGATCAACCGGGCGCCACCCGCAATTCATTGGGAGTTCGGACATCACTTCCTGCACGGATCGGACAACATCGGAGAGGTCCATGTTCGCGTGAAGGAAGATAAAGAGATTTTCGCCGACGACGAGGTGATGTGGAACCACCAGATTTTGACAAAGTCCAATAAAGACGTTTTGTCCTGCTGGCAACATTTCGATGGGCTTTGGAATGCTTGAGAGCCCTCTCTGGCCGGATCTGGACAACGATTGATTCAACATTACTTCAGTCCCCCCAGGCGAAACGCATGTCGATTCCGCGAGGTGTTCGAACATCCACCACTCACTACTTCACTGATCGTTTTGACCAACAAAGTTGCAAGAAATGGAAGGTCATGCCGCACGTAGCGGTCATAGAGCCTTGCCGGATCCTGCATGAGGCGATATGCCCATTCAAGTCCCAGCTGCTGGTATATCTTCGGAGCTCTGCGTGCAATTCCGCAGGCCATCTCGAAGGATCCACCAACACCGATGGAGACCGGTACACCAAGGCGATGCTTGTTCGCAAGGATCCACTTCTCCTGTTTCGGAGCACCAAATGCAACCAAAAGGACATCAGGGGATGCAGCCCGGACGCGATGCAGGATTTCATCCTGCTCTTCCTGTGTATTGAATGTCTCGAAGGGAGGACAGTATGTCCCGCAAATGTCACAGCCAGGATAAGCCTTCTCAAGCGCTTCCTTAGCACCTTCCGCAGCGCCTTCAACACCTCCGAGCAGGAAGATACGAATGCCATGGGATTGTGATATTCGGCCAAGTTCCCAGAAGAGGTCACTGCCAGCAACGCGCTCAGGAAGCTCAGGACTGCCGTTCAAACGAAGAATTTTGGAGAGCCAAACGATTGGCATGCCGTCAGCGAGGACAAGCGATGCACCTTCATACGCACTCTTGAATTCGACATCCGACTGAAGTTGATAGAGATGATCGAGATTACCAGTGACAACATGATGCGGTAAATGACTCTTTTGAATCATCAAGAGAATCAACGCCGTTGTTTCCTGCATCGTCACACGGCTAAATGGGACATCCCCGACGGTGACGGTAGAGACGATCGATGATGACTTGTAGGCCGGGTTTGCGTTCACGCAAACGGCTGGGCTTTCGCCAAAGTTGCCATCGAAGTAGCTGGATAATTGCTTCACGTTGCTTGGTGATGCAACTACCATGCCACAGCGACCTGAAGTCAGGTCAGCCGGCGTAGTCACCGTGAGGCTTTCAATCGTTTTGGATTTTCGTAGTTCGTTTTGTATCATCACCATCGCCGCGCTACCAAGCATCGAATCTGTTGTTATCGGCAGTGCGTGGGGTGATGTTATTGGGTAAAGAGCCAGCGCATAAACGACAAAATTACCTGAACCTAGCGTTTCCGACTCGATTCAGGTAACTTTGACAGTAACGATATTTCACACGGATGTTCAGGTGGTACGTACGCGGAAATTCGGTGATGTTTCTCTACGCAACAGACCGTATTTTAGGATATGAGCTGCGCGTAGAGTTTGATTATGCGTTGCGGCGGCGGCGTGCGCGGACAACGAGTCCGCCAAGTCCGGTTGCCAGCATGCCCATCGCAGCCCATTCAGCTGGTTCAGGTACGCCTGCGGTAAGGGAGTAGGAGTTGACACCTTTGTTACCAACAACACCGCCGGCGGTGAAGTAACCGTTGACAGTTCCAACGGAGTTCGTATCAGCGAGGAGCTGTGAGAACCAGGTACCGCTTGTAAATGTTACATCGCCGGAGACAAAGACATCGCTGCCGGAAACGGAGTTTGCCGTCGTCACGAACGAGCCTGTGAGGTAAACAGGTGGCTGAGAGATACCCGTACCGTAAGGCACCATGTCGGTGATAGAGAAGGTGTTGGTTCCGAAGTCAATCACCGTGAGGTAGTTTCCACCGGTTCCAGCTGGGTACAGGCTATAGGATTCCCATGTACCCAATCCAGTTACCTGTGCACCACTGGTGGTGACAGTTCCGTAGCTATTGACGACATTGTTGAAGAGCGTAATCTGTGCGGATGCAGCAGATGCAACCGATACGATGGCTGCGAGTGCAACCGCTCCCTTGATCATCATTTTCATTGTTTTCTTTTTCCTTTTGTTAGGTTTCCCTGCTGCATGCAGGAGCGTGCCGGAATGCCAGAAGGACATCATGAAGATGCCTCCCTCTATATGGGCCTCCGGACATCGGGTGACAGAACGCGCTTAGTGCCAGCAGCATCTCGTCCTGTTGCTACAATCTGCGAAATCCACTCAAGCTCGATCAATGCATCCAAGGAACATCCATACAACCCGGAATCCGTAGGAAGCCTGTCGATTACATTGGTAAGCGCGGATATGACACCATCGAAGTCAAGGCCATCCTGCATGAACACATAAAGCATCCCTGCGACCTCAAGATAGTGTGGCTGAAGGCTTTCATCACAACATGCGATGTAAACGGATTCACCTGCCGGATACATCCGAATGGATGATGGAACATCAGGAGTTCGTCCAACCACAGGCGAAAGTGTCAGATTGCTCATCACTTTGCGCTCCTGTCGACCGGCTGCGTTTGCACGGAGCCGCGTTCGTTGATGGTTCGTAGCAGCAATCTAAATAGGAATGGCAAATCGTTACCGATGTAACGCTTCCAAAGGCGACCCGGATCCTGCACCATCCGGAATGCCCACTCCATCCCCAGCTGCTGGATCACCTTTGGAGCGCGTGTGACTTTGCCACTTGCCATTTCAAACGACCCACCGACGCCCATCAATACTGGAACTCCGAGAACCGCCTTGTTCCGAAGAATCCACTTCTCCTGCTTGGGTGCACCAAAAGCGACAAGGAGAACATCCGGGTTGGCCGCACGAACAATCTTTCGTATATTTTCCTGCTCGCCGGCAGTGTTGAACAGCTCCTGAGGCGGACAATAAGTGCCACAAATCTGACAACCTGGGAAACTCTGCTCGAGTACGGCGCGCGTGCCATCCGCAGCGCCCGGCGCGCCTCCGAGTAAAAACAACCGGATACCCGTTAGACTTGAGTGCTTCGCTAGCTCAAACAGAAGATCACTGCCAGCAACGCGCTCGGGAAGCCCTTCTTCACCAGCCTTCTTGAAAAGACGAGAGAGCCAGACGACGGGCATTCCATCCGGGAGCACAAGGGATGCTGAGCTGTAGACCTCATGAAACTCTTTGTCACGCTCAAGTCGATAGAGGTGATCGAGATTCCCAGTAACGATGTGATGAGGGGCATTCCCTTTCTGAATCAAAAGGCTGATGAGGGAAACAGCACCCTGCATCGTAACTGAACTGAAAAAGGCATCGCCGATTTTGACACTGGATATATCAAATCCGTTGATGTTCCGTCGTGGCAACTGGCTGGAGCTTCGCTTAGCAAGATCGATGTCAGGGGTATCAATACCGATGCTCTTGAGCCCATCCAGACGCGTACCACCACTTACACGCTGGGTGCGTGCAACGGTACGGTCGATGGTGTTCAGGATGCTCATTCGGTCTCAATCTCCATCCCGGAATCCTTTGCCTATGGACAGGTTTTTGCCGGGTGCTGAGTTGAGTTTAGAGCACTGTTTTTATTTTTTCAGCGTAAAATTACTAGGTTTTCACTCATTCATTACAATTTTTGTGCCACCTGTTACCAAAAAACACACATTTGGTGCGTCAAATATGTCATATAAAGGCATACTTTTACACATGATGCACCATATTGATTTGGAAATACACACTTATGGCAAATTGTTATGGATAACATCAACATATCTGACACACAAACACCCGGTACCATCACTGGTAACCGGGTGTTATCAGGCACATAGTTGCAAACTACAATAATATCCACGTACTGTTGGCAGCACTTTCGTAAACTGCTTGCATCACCACATTGCGATACGCAGCTTCTTGAACCGTAACAAGTTCAGCAGCATCTCCTGTACACACTTTAAGGAATGCATCAAAACCAGCCGGCGCACTTACGCACCCTTCCTCAAGCTCACCTTCATACGGACCATCCAGTGTGGTCAGGCGCAGCTTACCGTAGGTCACTGATGCATGGAGCTGTGTTCCAGAGACCATGAATGTCTGCGGATCAGTGATGTCATCCCAACCGGCGGCAAGCGTCGCCGTAACGCCACTCTTAAACACGAGAATCGCTTCTCCCGTCTCATCACAGCCTTCGTAACGCGCTGTCCCATTGCCGATGCGTCCGGTCACACGCTCAACATCCCCAAACATCCAAATCAAAATGTCCAACATATGCGTGCCCAGATCGCCAAACCCACCAACCCCGCTCTGCTTGGGATCCGCCATCCAACGCATATCGCCATCAAACCAGCCGCCCAGCGCACCACGATGGCAGTTACTCGCACGCACACGCGTGATTTGTCCAAATGCTCCTTCATCCACAAGCGACTTTATTTTGCGCAGCTCACCAATCCCACGCATGAAGTACCCCGTCTGAAAAACGTTTCCACCGGCGGTGACAAGCGCTGCAATTTCAAGTGCATCCTCCGCAGCAAATCCAATCGGCTTCTCGATAAAGATTGGCATTCCCGTGGCCACCACCTGAGCGATGACATCTATATGTTTAAGCGTCTGTGTACAGACGACAATCGCGTCCACACCATCCACTGCCAGGGCATCCTCAACCGATGCGGCAACAACGGCACCCGGAGCCCACTCCAACGCTTTCTCTGTGTAATGTGCATCGTTGTCAAACATCGTGACCACCGATACATCCGGATGCTCTGCGACACGCGACATAAATCCGCGGGTATGAATATGTGCCACACCAATAAACGCCAAGCCTGCCATTTTGGACTCTCCTCAGGGCCTCATCTCAGGACCCGTATTCCCACCATTACACCCCACAGCAACCCCATTTGCACCGGGAATTGCTGAGGTAAAACGATGCCTGATGGTAAACTTGCTGCGTACCAATAGGTGTAATTACACCTGCAGGCAAGGGGAAATTGGAATGGCAATCTACGGCGGACAAGGGCAACAGCGCTGGGGCGACAACACCGCACGAACAAACACCTATATCCGTGATATCCAGCTAACCGACCAAAATGGACGTACCTGCCATACCGGACAAGTGCGCGGAAAAGGCGCATTGGTTCTATCGTTTTTGGATGCAACCTCTCCTGACGCCACGCACATCCTATCCCTGCTTGAGCAGCTTGCTAACGGCTATAAAGAAAGTGGAAAAGTCACTGTCTGGCCGCTGTTTAGTGCCGGGACGCCTGATGAAATCAACGCCGCCGTATCCGCAGCCGGTTTCACGGGCAGTCGCCTTGTTGATGCGGATGGCTATCACGCGCAGCTCTACGGCATCGCAGACTATCCAACTACTCTTCTCGTCAACGCGCCGGGAGTCGTTGTGGCAAAGACACGCAAGTCTGGCACCGACTCACTGCAGTCCATCTCGACTGCAATCGCAACGCTGATTGAAGCCGAAACGCCTGTCACACTCGCGTGAACACACCTGATGATGAAAAACAACAGACACCAGAAAGCTACCCGGAGCCTGATTCCGGGCAGCCGCAGTGGTCTGATACACCGCCGCCAAAGCCACGCACCGGATTCCTGAAGTTCCTCCCAGCCATCGGCTTACTTCTCCTAAAGGGGAAATCCATCATCGGTGCGCTGAAGTTTCTCTGGCTTGCGAAATCCGGCCTTTC
>JBJTQN010000234.1:0-3152 GCA_046075665.1 Armatimonadota bacterium
CCTGAAGCCATCCCAATCCGACCGGCCCCACCTTTAGGACCGTATCGGCAAATGCAGGCAGCAAAGCCGCCGCACCGCCAAGAAGCACGGCAAAAAGGTCCAAGCTGATTGCAGCAAGGAGAGCCGGTCGCGTCTTCAAAAACGAAAATCCCTCGAGCGCTGAACGCCAGCCTTGTTCATCCATTTCCTGCGGAGGCTCAGGCGCAACTTTTGGAAGCCGGGCATAGCCGTAGGCAGTGATCAGTCCAAGGACAATCTCAATGACATACACGCGCCAGACATTTCCACCGGAACCAATAATCCAGCCAGCCAGGATTGGACCGACAACACTAGCGGATTGCCATCCGAGTGACAGCCAGCTGACCGCTTCTCGAAAGTGTTTTTCATCAACAACACGCGGAAGTAAATTATCGATTGCCGGTGAGTAAAACGTCCGAATCGTGGCAAGAACTCCGACAGCAAACAAAACCAACGTAACAGGAAGCTTCAGTAATGCGAAAACGAGGAGCATAACGCTGGCGATGAGCATCCCCAGACGCGTGATGACGGCGATTGCTCTGCGGTCGTAACGGTCACACACATGTCCGGCGACAAGCGCTAGTGCCATCACGGGAACAATCTCAACAAGTCCCAGCAAACCAGATGCAAACGGATCGCGAGTCTGGTGAAAGACCTGCCATGAAAGGCCTGGGAATAAAAAGCGACCGGCGAGGGATCCCGCGATACGGGTAAGAAAAAACTGTCTAAAGCTAGGCTGACGCAACAGGCCAAGCCAATCTGATTGCATATTACGTATCTGCTTCCTCATCACCGGAATAAGTCACCCATGCTGTGTGGTCTTCTTCACCATCCGGATCGTAGTTGCCATTTGTATCGGGAAGACGCCAAACGCCGTCCCGACCAAGGATTCCGACGGGCCGAAACGTCGTTTTGTAACGTAGGCTTCCGCAACCCGCGACATGATACCCAAAGTGCGCCCACGTCCGGTTCATCAGCTCTCCAAGTCGCAAAACCTTGAGCATCATGAATTTACCGAGCGAGCGATCTGCATACTCAGGGTCGTGGTAGTGATAGACACCAGAGACAATGTTTCCAGTTACATCAAGAAGTGCGATTCCGAGAAGTACATCGTCTAGCCAGACTGAAAGTTCCAGCGACTGCGTCGGGTTATCGAGAAACGCATCAGAGTAGCCATCCACGCTATGATCAGAACGATGCCACCCCCGATCCGCTTCCCGCGCAACGTGATAACGCCGATAAATATCCATCCGCTTTGAGTCGATAACGGGTTGTCCAACTTCGATCCGCAAATCAGAATTTCGATTTAGACAGCGGGACTGTGATCGGTTCGGAACAAAAGATGGAATGTGAATTCGTGTACTTCGGCACTCTTCACAGTTGTCGCATATCGGACGGTAAAGAAGCCTTCCAAACTTTCGCCAACCACATTGGAGCAGCTGCTCATATTCGAGTGCACTAATCGAGCGCACGACAACATGTTCCATCGTATTGCGCTGTTCCGGCAAGTAAGGACATTGACACGGGTCGGTAACAGTGTGAGATGCGACAATCACGTCCCTATCCTACCCGCAGCACCGCTTTGCCTTAAGGCCAGAACCACATGGACAAGGGTCATTTCTACCGATTACCGGGTACGTGACGGTCTTTTGCCTCCGAGTCCAATCCATCACCAAGGATGGTGGTCGCTGCTGCGAAAGTAGTTGGCACATTATCTTCATCGGCTCATTGATGTGCTTGAAGAACATTTTGTAGCCGGCGCAGAGGTAGTTCAGACCAAATTCACCATCGGATGTTCGCGAAAACCGGTGCTTTGGACATTCGCCATGGCACGCAAATCGGACATCACATTCGATGCACTGTCTTGGCAAGGAATCCCGCTTCGCGTTTCCAAAGTTCTGCTGCTCCGGGGATGTCACCAGCTCTAAAAGGGATGTCTCGTTGATGTTTCCCAGACGGTATTCCGGATAGACATAGTGGTCGCAAGAATACACATCACCGTTATGCTCCATCGCCAGGGCTTTTCCACACGTTTCCGAGAACACACAAAGAGCTCCCGGAGCTCCGTACCAGTTGCCGAGGGCGACATCAAAGTGTTGTACAAACACCTTCCCAACATCCGAACGAACCCACTCGTCAAAAACAGTACAGAGAAATCGTCCATAGTCGATGCTACGAACCGACCATTCAGTTACGGGAGAGTTTTCATCGTCCTCTACGGTGGCCGGTTTCGCCAAATGCAGCTGAATGAGACCATCGATTGTGCGTGAGACATCCGGGATGTTTCGTTCGACGAGCGGGATGAACTGAATGTAACCAGAACCCATTTCTTTGAGGAATTGATAGACACGCTCCGGCTGCTGACTGTTCTTTCGATTGACGACCGTTAGCGTATTGAAGTCGACTTTGTGTTTACGAAGAACGGAGATTCCATTCATAACCCGGGCAAATGTTGGACGTTGTTGTTTGTCCACGCGATAGGCATCATGGAGATCCGCTGGTCCATCGATACTGATGCCAACGAGAAACTGATTTTCAGAAAGAAAATGTCCCCACGTATCGTCGAGGAGGGTTCCGTTTGTTTGAAATGCGTTTTGGATTCGCTTGCCATTGGCGTATTTGGCTTGCAAGCGAACAACGTTTTCAAAGTATCCAACACCGAGAAGCGTAGGCTCCCCACCTTGCCAAGCGAATTGAACATCTTGTCCGGGTTGTGCTTCGATGTACTGCTGAATATAAAGTTCAAGGGTCTCGGGAGACATCGCCCAGCTTGGGTGAACCTTGCGGTCAGAGGCGTAATAGTTTTCCTTTTCCAGGTAAAAGCAATAGCGACAATCCAGGTTGCAGATGGGTCCAATAGGCTTCGTCATGATGTGAAAGCCGGTGTGCAACATTTGGAGAGACATGCTACGCCTTATACTTGCCCCATTACGGTATTGCAAGTGGAACATCTCAACCTGTCTATGCGGTATTGTTGAGCATATGCAGCAGTTTGAGCCCCTCACAAGTGAAAAAGTCGGATCCACTCGGTCGGTCTCCGATGTGAACGAAGCAGTGGACACGCAGCACCAAGTTCGGGGTGCTAATCTGAAACCAACATCGATAAAGTCAGATGCGCAGAAACGACTTCGGGC
>JBJTQN010000235.1:0-4226 GCA_046075665.1 Armatimonadota bacterium
CTCACGTCTCGCCATCATCGCTGGAGAATATGCGCTCCAGCATTTCGATGCCCTTCGCATTGTCGAAGACATCGAGGTCAGCGGTGATTCAACCAGCCCTACATGGTCTGCTGCTGCAAAAAACGTTGTTCGACTGGAGCGTCTCAAGCGCTTCACAGACCTGCGGATTGATCTGCTGGACAAGCGCAAGCGCCTACAGGATGCCACTGAAAAGGACAAACCCGCAGCGCAAGCGGCGGAGACGCAACTAGAAAAGGATGTGGCAACGGCAGAAGCCAAGGTCGCAGCACCGCTTGACACGACCTATACAAAGCGACTTCAAGCGTTCCCCAAAGAATCGACAGGTAAGCGCACCGCATTTGCCGCCTGGCTCACAGACAAGCGTAACCCGCTGACGGCACGAGTCATCGTTAATCATATTTGGATGCGGCATTTCGGAACGGCCCTCGCGCCAAGCGTGGCCGATTTTGGGCATAACAGTCAGGTTGTCGAGCAAGGTCAACTGCTCGATTACCTAGCCCGTACATTTATGGATAGCGGCTGGGATATGAAGCGGCTGCACCGGGAAATCATGCTCTCGGCAGCCTATCAGCGTGATTCACGGCCAGCTGCGAAAATGCTGCAGCGTGATCCGGACAATGTCAGCTATTGGCGGTTCGCACCGCGTCGGCTTGAAGCGGAGGGCGTCCGTGATGCAATCCTTGCAGTGAGTGGCCAGCTGGACAGGACACAGGGCGGACCCGAAATCGACCAGAATTTGGCACTCGAAACCAAGCGACGCAGCATTTACCTCCGCAGCGCACCCGAAAAAGAGGCTGAGTTTATCAAGGTCTTTGATGGCCCATCGGTCACGGAGTGCTATGAACGCAAGCAAAGCATCCTTCCGCAGCAAGCCCTTGCCCTCGCAAACTCAAAGCTTGCTCTCAGGGAAGCACGAACGCTCGCAGCAGATATTTACGCTAAGCTGTCTGACAAGACACATGTCTTTACAGCAATCCGTGATGCCTTTATAGCAACGCTAACCCGTGAACCAACCGCGGCTGAATTGATTGAGTGCCTGGGATTTATCGCAACCGTGGACACACAAAGGCCATCAACCGGTGAAGACAAATTGCAGAGACGCCTTGAAAACCTCGTCGCCGTGCTCATCAATCACCACGAATTTGTAACGATTCGATAACGTGACAGGAAACAACCCATGATGCAACCAAAGTCCACACATCAACCCACCGCCTGTCAGGGAGTCACGCGGCGTTCGTTCCTAACGGACACCGGGATGGGATTCACTGGTCTTGCGCTCAGCGCGATGCTGGCAAAGAGCGGCCTCGCGGCACCACCACAAACGTGGCAAACAAAAATCGAACGTGGCAGGTCGGTCGTTCAGCCAAAGGCCAAAACCGTCATCTGGATCTTTCTTTGTGGTGGCGTCTCACACCTCGAGAGCTTTGATGTCAAACCGGAGCTCAACAAGTACGCTGGCAAGTCCATAGAGGAAACCCCTTATGCGGATGTCCTGGACCCCAAAAAAGTCGGCGCAAAAATTCAGGCTGGGAATCCCAATCATGGAAACCGCAAAGTCATCATGCCGCTGCAAACGGGCTTTCAACGCTACGGAAAATGCGGTCTCGAAGTGGGAGATTGGTTCAAAGAAATTGGCACCTGCGCGGATGACCTCGCCGTAGTCCGCAGTCTCTGGACGGTTGACAATGACCATGGCGCTCAGCTGACATTTCAAACTGGCCGGCATGTACGTGAAGGCGCTCACCCAACCATCGGGAGCTGGGCCGCCTACGGCCTTGGAACGCTGAATGAAAACCTCCCGGAGTTTGTCGTTTTGGGAACGCCAACCGGCGATTGCTGCGGCGGTGCCTGGACACATGGTGCCAGCTATCTTGGACCTGAATACGCAGGGGTCCGCCTCTCGACCGATCCGAAAAAGCCATTGCCATACCTCGCACCAGCGGACTCGATGACAGCCGAAGAGCAGCGCGAAAACTTCAGCCTCCTTGGGCGCCTCAACCGGATCAGCGGAATTGACTACCCCGGCGACAAAGATCTCCGCGCACGTATCAAGGCCTATGAGCTTGCGTTCCAGATGCAAACATCCATCCCTGAAACACTTGGCTTTGAAAGGGAATCAGCGGATACGAAGGCCCTTTACGGGATGGACCAAAACCACACACGTGAGTTTGGGCAGATGTGTCTTGCTGCGCGCCGGATGGCGGAGCGTGGCGTCCGCTTTATTCAAATTTTCCATGGCGGTGGCGGCGGCGGTGCCTGGGATGCGCACTCAGGCATCAAGCAAAACCACACTGACCTCGCGGCGCAGGTTGACAAACCGATTGCCGGGCTACTCAAAGACCTGAAGCGTCGCGGGATGTTAGAGGACACTCTGGTCGTCTTCGGAACCGAGTTTGGTCGCTCACCCGGCGCACAGGATAGCGGTCGTGACCACCACCCCGAAGGCTTTTGCGCGTGGCTGGCTGGCGGCGGAATCAAGGGCGGTGTACAGCATGGCGCAACGGATGCACTGGGCTTTCACGCGATCGAAAACCCACACTACATCACCGATATCCATGCAACAGTGATGCATCAGCTTGGCTTGGATACACATCAACTCGAAATTCCGGGACGAAAACGCCTGGCGCTCGACCACGGTGTGCCAATCTTGGACATCATCTCCTGATGCCGCGCCTAATCCCCGATGCCGATGCAACATCGTCAACCGGACTCGCACTGGTTACGGTTGATTTGGTGACTCACATGAAACGGTGCGGGGCGATTTTCGAAGGCGAAGCAAGAAATGAGCTGTACGGAAATGTCATTGTCTCTCAAGACCTCTATGGAAATCGCTGGGACCTGCTCGGTCCACAATCCAATAATCATTCCGCGTAACGGCTGTTATCGGGTACGGTGATTTCAAATGTCAGCCATCCAACCTAAAGCCGAACGCATCGCCATTGTCGGCGGTGGCATCAATGGCATCATGACTGCCTGGGCGCTTTGCGACCGTGGATATGCTGTAGATGTCTACGAGCGTGGGGACCTGATGCGCGAGACGAGCGCAGCAAGCAGTCGGATGCTCCATGGAGGCCTTCGGTACCTCGCCAAGCTACGTTTTCACATGGTTCGTGAGGCCTTGCTTGAGCGTAAGTGGTGGAGGGATCGGAACACCGGGATGGTCCGTGAGTTTTTGGCCCATATCCCCGTGCGCAAAGGAAACCTGCAGGAGCTGTTCATCTTTGGCGCCGGGGTGATGCTGTATTCCATCCTCTCGCTGGGTTCTGGTTTCGGACACAGCCGCTGGGTTCCCCTGCAAACACTGCGCGAACGCTTTCCCGAGCTTGATACGCGCAATCTCATCGGGGCCTGGGGGTATACGGATGCCATCATGGATGACCATGGCCTCGGTATTTGGGCTGCTAACCAGCTCGAAAGCCGTGGTGTTCGCTTCTTTACACATACGCCCGTTGCATCGATGCGCTCAAACGGCATCACGCTGCAAACAGGAGAAGAACGCCCATACGATGTTGTTGTCAACGCAGCGGGACCATGGGCTGCGGACCTGATTTCGGCAAGCAATATCAAGTCAAAAAACAACATCGGCCTGATGCTTGTGCGTGGCTCTCATCTCATCCTCAAGCGGGATCTCACGGAAGCGGTCGTCCTCCCACATATCGATGGCCGTATCCTCTTCCTCCTCCCTTTGGCCCCTGGTCAGGCAATTTTCGGAACTACGGAAGCGTTGCAACAAACTCCGGATAGTGCTGTGACCAGTGCCGAGGAACGGGATGAACTCATCGCTGCCTATAACCAATGGTTTGTGGAAAAGCTGAGCCCGGATGACATCCTGAGTGAATATTCCGGCCTGCGACCCATCGTCAAGCAGGATGGTGGGACGAGCGGTGCGAGCCGCGAAGCCGTTATCGGGATGGCAGGTGGGGTTGTGACCATTTATGGCGGGAAATGGACAACCAGCCGCCAGCTCGGACGCAAAACCGCGGATGCGGTTGAGTACCTCATTAAGCGCTGAGTTAGGCTGGTACCCGCACAGTTATCCGCTGCCCGACCTTTAGTGGAACGCTAACCTGGCTGTAGACAAGTCCATTGTCCGTTATGACATTTGCTTTGCGGAGTTTCTCATTGATGCTCAGCTCCGAGTGGCGCCCCGGGAAACGCGCTAGCCATGTAAATGGCGTTGAACCCGATGTCAGCGTAACGGCACT
>JBJTQN010000236.1:0-19868 GCA_046075665.1 Armatimonadota bacterium
GCCACCCATACCGCCCATCATTCCACCCATACCGCCCATCATTCCACCCATACCGCCCATCATTCCACCCATACCACCCATCATTCCAGCGCCACCGGATACACCGGCGCCAGGAACCATGGCTGCAATAATGGATGCTGGTGCATCGCCGTCAACTTCCATCGACGTCTCAGTACGAACAACCTTTCCAGCCTTGAAGCCGAACCAGATGATGCGGGTCATTTTGACCTTCGCACCTTCCATCTTGCCTGCTCCGCCGTAGATTGGCATCGTTACACGGCCTTCGAATGTCTGCTTGATACGTGCCGTTTGATAGCCGTCCTGCCACTCAAGCGATTCGAGGACATTGTTTGCTACCACCGTTGGAGGCGCATCAAGGGTTGCCCACTCGAGGAGAACCGGAGTTCGGGACTGCCATGGCTGACCGATACGTACCTTTTGTCCACCAAGATCAATGACTGGCAGAGCAACGTAGGCGCCAGGACGATCAGCGGATGCAACACCGTATTCGAGTGTCTTTCCACTGGTCGAAAGCGTACGGTAGCGTGATTTGAAGCTGAAAATGTCTTCCAGACGTGCGCTCGCACCGTTTCCGGCCGTAATCGTGCCTTCGGTTACCAAGTCACGTGTGAAGTATGCAGATTGAGTGATGCGGTCCTCTGTTGAACGCTCATACTTCGCGGTAACGGTCTGGACAGGGAGTGTGAACGGTCCGGATGCCTGGAAGTTGCCATTGTCACGGCCGAATGCCGCGCCACCAGCGCCACCCATCATGCCTCCGCCCATCATTCCGCCGCCCATCATTCCGCCGCCCATCATGCCAGCTCCACCCATCATGCCGGAGCTTCCGCCTGCACGTGGACCGCTACTGCCCATCATGCCACGGGGACCACCGCCGCCCATCATTCCAGAGCTGCCGCCGCCGCGAGGACCGCTAGAACCCATACCGCCACGCGGGCCGCTGGAGCTCATGCCTCCACCACCCTTGCCCATGTCATCGCCACCCATCATTCCGCCGCCGGCAAATCCGCCGCCGCCAGACATTCCGCGTCCCTGCGATGCAAAACCATTCGAGCCTGTCGCAAAACCCGCACCTGTCGGTGCTGGCTTGTTCTCTCCAAGGTATTCGACGTCGGTCTTCTGCGAGTAATGCGTTTCATCTCCAACCTGGAAGCGATAGGTCAGGAGGATTCCATCCGCAGGTACACGCAAGCCACCCTTATTGTCAACCTCGAGGGTCAACGACTGGCGACCAATGCGCTTATTGTTGCCATCGAATGCGATGATCTCGATTGCATGTGGCCCATCTTCGACACCTTCCAAGAGGGTCGGATTCTTTGGGTCAGGCGTCAGTGCCTTTGTGTTCCAGAGAATTGAAACGCTGGTTTCATCGTAGGCGAGGACATCTGTCGTTACAGACTTTGCTTTGCCGTCATTTTCAAACATAGGAGATGGCACACCAAGACCTGCGCGGAACTTACCATCCACGGACAAGGCCAGATACTTGACATTTGTCAAGGCCGTGCGCGGAATCTGAATCCGCACAGTCTCACGCACACGGGCACCATCCTGCGGACGGGCTATCTTGAATGGCACCTGCGCCGATGCCGCCATAGGCATCGTGATTGCCAAACCCAAGACTGTCGCACCCAAAATCGTCTTGACCATCGCTTCGCTTCCTCTTTAGAACCAAGTCCGGAGACCGTTCACACCGTAGTGCAGACGCTCTGCAGATATTGTAGACATCAAAGGGCCGCTTCATTAGCCCTCTATCCAACATTCCTTTAGAGCGAGGGAACCCTGTAACCCTTCAATAAAAAGGCACAGAGACACCCTTCGTTCCGCATTCTACACGCTACCCGCGCAATTTCACCGTAGGTTTACGACTTTCCTGTTTGGCAAATGCACACCTTTGTGACAGCGGACACTCACCACACACGGGCTTACGGGCATCGCACACCCGCCTACCAAGGCGAATCAGCTGCACATGATACGGATAGACATCCTCGTCACGAAGCTGGCTCTGGAGAATTCCATGGGCCTTTGCCTCATCCACTGTTGGGCCAATCAACCCTACACGCTGGCTGACACGGTGCACATGGGTGTCCACCGGAAGCACAGGACGTCCCATACAAAACATAAGCACACAGGCCGCAGTTTTGGGCCCCACACCTTTGAACGACTGCAGGTATGCCTGAATCTCGTCGGTCGATTGCGTCTCCAAAAAACTTAAGTCACAGCGTCCGGATACATCCGTTGCTGACCGCAGCACCTCTTGAATCCGCTTCGCCTTCTGAGAGGCAAGCCCGCCCCGCCTAATCGCATCGGTCACCGCTTCGACTGGCGCATCCCGTACGGCCTCCCAGCCCCCCGGGAATGCACGCCGCATGTCGTCAAATGCACGCTCGCTGTTCACATCATTTGTGTGCTGACTCAATATTGTCTGAATCAATCCATCCAATGGGTCCCCGTGAGAACTCCAGCTCACAGGACCAAATGCGGCATCCAACTGGGAAACCACCCAAGCTGTCGTAGGCTTTGCACGTCGGGGCATCGCACATCTAAGCATTAATCGGAACCCGGAAGCAAGGGCCCCGCCTGATACCATGCCACCATGGCTGGTGGTCAAGCTGCAGGTCGGGCATCCGTGCTCGTGATGGCATTCGTTCTCCTTTCCCGTGTCCTTGGCGTTGTCCGTGACATGGTCATTTCACACAGGTTTGGTCAGGACCTGATCACCGATGTCTACACAGCAGCATTCCGTATACCGGATATCCTCCAATATCTTGTCGCCGGGGGCGCTCTGGCGACCGTTTTTGTCCCTGTCTTTACGCAATACTGGACCCAGGAAAAGCGCGAGGATGCGTGGACCGTCCTGCAAACCGTCCTCACGGCAGTCTCCATCATTGCCATCATCTTCATCATCGGACTTGAAATCTTCGCCCGGCCTCTCGCCCAGCTGATGAACCCTCACCTCGGGGAGCTGCGGATAGGGGAGGTGCTTCCCGCAGCCGATGTCGCAGCACGTCAGGCATGGGCATGGGATGAAGTCGCGCGCCTTTCACGAATTCTGCTTCCGGCGCAGTGGTGTTTCTTTGTCGGCGGACTCATGATGGGCTCGCTGAACGCTCGCCAAAAGTTCCTCGTCCCGGCCATCGGTCCTGTGACCTATAACCTCGGCCAGATCCTCGCCGGGTGGTTTTTTGGTGGAACAGAGCTTGGCATCAGCGCGATGACCTGGGGGGCTCTCATCGGAGCTGTCGCTGGTAACTTTCTTTTACCTGCCGCCGACATTTTGCGCAGCGGTGGCACCCTCATCCCTAAACTTCAGCTAAATCACCCAGGCGTCCGAAAGGTCGGCGCACTCCTGCTACCAGCACTCCTCGGACTCTCTCTCAGCCAGCTCGGCTTTTGGATTACCGGAAGCTTTGTCTCAGGTGCCGGCTACCTGACTGCACTCAAAAATGCCTACAACCTCACGCAAGCGCCGATTGGCATCTTTGCACAAGCCACCGCCATCGTTCTTTTGCCAACACTTTCCGCTATTCTAGCTAAAGGCGATATGGCTGGCTTCGTCATCGAACTGAACACCGGCATCCGGCGGATTCTGTTCTTTACCATCCCAAGCTCCGTTCTCATGGCCGTGCTCGCCGAACCCATCATTTCTGCTCTGTACCTGGGCGCAAAATACGGACCTGTTCAAGTGCACGATGCCGCAGTGGCGCTGCGCTGGTACAGCATCGGCACCTTTGCCTGGTCACTCCAATCCGTACTCGCCCGCGGTTTCTACGCATCGCAAGACACCAAAACCCCAACGATCATCACATCCGCCATGGTCGCAGTGTTCATCGGGCTCTGTTTTGTGATTCCACCCCTTGGCCTCGGCTACGCTGGCCTCGCCCTCGCCCTGTCTATCGCTGGAACCATCAATATGTTTGTGTTCCTGATGACATTACGCCAGCGCCACCCAACCCTTGGCGTTCGCCCAATCCTTGCGGCATCCCTGCGCATATCGCTGGCATCCGGTGTCAGTGGGGCTGTAGCCTGGCTGATCGCAAATCGCATCGATGTCACCGCATCACGGCTCATCGCTATCGGAGGTGTTGTGGGTATTGGTGCCATCAGCATTGTCGTGTACTACATCGCCTGCGTTCTCTTCCGCGTCGATCTCAAGCCGGTTCAGGGGATGCTAAAGCTACGCAACTGGAAGGCACCGACAGCATGACCGCATCCACTAATCCCTTTCTCACAGGCGTCTCGACCTGGGCCCTCCACCCGCTGATTGGCCATGTAGAACCTGGCCGCCCTGGCGCGCCGACTGCACTGTTGTTTTCGCCATCACCCCGGCAGATGAGCCTCGAGGATGCCATTACCGCCGCCGCTGAACGCGGCTACACAATGCTCGAGCTCTGCCACTTTCATATTGATAACCCATCGGATGACCGCCTTGAGCAGCTTCGCCAACATCTTGAAGAGACGGGTGTTCGGCTGTGGAGCCTGCTCATTGATGATGGTGACATCACCCATGAATCCGATAATGCTGAGCATATTGCCTGGATTGCGGGCTGGATTGACCGAGCGAGCCGACTTGGCGCTGACACCGTTCGCATCATCGGGGGGCATGCAGAGCCATCACCCGAGAGCCGTGCTCGTTGCCGTGCTGCATTCAAAACATTGGCGATGGAAGCCTTTGTTCGCGGCGTTCGTGTGCGTACAGAAAACTGGTTCCCGCTCCTCAGCAATCCAACCGAACTGAATGATTGTTTCCGGGCGCTGCACGGTGCGGTTGGTTTGACGTTTGACTTTGGTAACTGGAGCGGGGATGACAAGTACACAAAGCTTGCTGCAATCGCGCATCACGCTGAAGGTTGTCATGCCAAGTGTTCGTACGATGGCGATGTCCCGGATGAGGCAGACTTCGAGCAGTGCATCCGTCTATTGAAAGCTGAAGGCTATCCCGGGCCGTTCACGCTGGTGCACGCACCGGGACCATCTGTTTGGGATGCACTTGCGTACCAGCGCTCAGTGATCGAACGTATCTGCAGCGAGGCCTAACGCTAGACGATAAAGTCCCACGCGACGGGACAGTGATCACTTGCTTTGGCATCCAGATCAACCCCGGGAAATCGTGGACCCCGATAGTGTGCAGTTCGGAGGGGCAGCCCACTGCGCTCGATGGTTGGGATTGATTCCAGATTGGCACTCGCGATGGCACGGCTTGGAAGAATGTAATCCAGCTGGTGAACTTCATCATCCGCGGCGTAGTGATGCGTCCAGCGCATGTCGGCTGGTAGGCGATCCACGATGTTCTCAAGCCACGGGCGGCCAAGCAGCGGCGAGAGGCCATCGCTTGGCAGGTAGTCATTAAGGTCGCCGACCACAATCCAGCGTCCATCGGATGGGTCATCCCCAAAGCGTTCCCGGATGATTTCTGCCACCCGCTCACTCTGCAACCGGCGGCGGTGCATGGTTTTTTCGCGATTACCAGCGATGCTCTTGAAGTGATTGACATAAATCGTCAATGTGCGCCCGCTCGGGAGGAGGACATCCACTTCGAGGCAATCCCGTCCAAAAACAGGCTCTCCCGGTCGGTCAGTGCGCTCATCCCACTGATGTGACCGAATGTACAAAAAAGGAAGACGGCAAAGGATACCGACATCGATTCCTCGGGTGTCATTGCCATCGATGCACATTGCATACGGATAACCTAAGTCGCTCAGATGGTTGTGGTTAAAGCGTTTTAGTGTGTCGAGCCCTTCGATTTCCTGCAACGCCACAATATCGGCATCTACGGCTCCAAGTGCCTGTGCCACAAGACTTGTATGCGGGTCTGAATGGCGGGTGGCGAATATGTCTTCCGCCGCCCAGCCATCCCGTATGAGACGTTTATGGTCATCCTCGGTCAGCGAGCGGTTGAATCGAAACCGTGTGAACAGGTTTTCGACGTTGAACGTGCAGATGCGAAGGCGTGTCACGCGGATGTCACTCCGTGATCATCGGAACTGTGATGACGGTACGGCTCCGGTTCAGCCCCCAGGCAGTGAGCTTGATTTCGATACGGGTCCCTGGCCGGATGCCATCCGAGAGGCGAACCGTAAAGGGATTCCTGAACGGAGCCCTCCGAATTTCGCTGATGCACTGAAGGCGTGGGTCATCGGATGTAATGACAGCCCATTCAACACTTCCGCTTAGTGGTGGTGGAGTCCATCCAAAAGTCGATCCTGCTCTCGGACTGGCGGTGGTGGATGCAGCTCCCGTCGCGCGCGCATCCCCGCGGCGGGTGAGTGGATACGTGTGGACAGAATCCAGCCACTCGAGCCAGGCGCCACGAACGTGTGTTGTGTATTCTTTGTCAGCATCCGGTGCGCTCGGGTATCGGCCACTCACGCCCGTCTTCTTGGCCGGGTTGCTTATTTCGAAGTTGAAGCCATGGATGCCGAAGAGGTAGTAGGCATGGTGGTAGGTGAGACCGGAGTTCCCACTACGTTCATCTGCCGGAGGTTCCTGACCGAACAAAGGCTTTGTGACTTTGTAGGGCTCACCTTGCTGGGCACGTTGCATCTGGATTGCGGTTTTGTGCATTCTCTGGCCATCTGCGATGGTGGCGTATGGCGGGAAGAGAATCTCCCGGAGGGGGTTGTGGATGTCCAGAAAGGCCACTATGTTGGGGCGTGACTCGAAGAAGTTAGCCAGGGCCTTGGACTCGGGTTCCGAAAGTGGGGCAGGACCCTCGTAGATATTGTTCTTTGCGTTGGTGGTGGTCGTATTCCACGTCTTATCGAAGAGACGACCTCCTCCCCACCGGACAGAAAAATTGCGGTTTAGGTCCACCCCGCGGCTGCCATCCGGATTTGTGGAGCGGTTCTTACGCCAGTCACGCTCGCTGACATCGTGCATCTTGCCATCAATGTTGAAGGAAGGCACAACCCAAATGATCTGCCGATCGAGCATGTCCGTTATGCGGTCATCTCTTCGATATTTGCTCAGCAACTCATCGATGAAACGGAGCAAATCACGGCTGGGTTGTTGTTCACGTGGGTGGATGCCCGCGAGGAGCATCACTTCTTTCTGCTCGACATTCTTCGGTGAACGCGTGTCGATTTTGTAGATGGGGATGTCACGGCCTTCGCGGGTTTTCCCGATGCTGGATTTGGTGACAATCCCTTTGTATTGCCGCAGCCACGCGTCAGCGCGCTCGTTGATTTGAGGCTGAGTGATTAGGAGGCGTGCATTGGAATCATTGACAGGTTCCCATGCTGGATCCTGAGTTTGGATGGAGCCTCCCTGCATAAGTGCAGGGAGGAGAAGCGTCGCGATTAGAAACGGCTTCACTGGCAACCGTATTCCGGATCGAGACAAGGGGACCAAAACGGCGTCGCGCCAGCGGGCTTGTCCGCACGCTCAGTCACGGGTTTTGTGTAGAAATTTTCGATACGGGATGCCTTTACGTGGCCATCCGCCCAGGCGACATTTGTCATGCCAGTGTGGCGGGGCTGCGGAGCACCGTAGTCTGCAAAGGACATATTCGAGCTGCCAGCATGAATCAGAATCCACGCAGTGCGATTAATGGTTGTTGGGAAGCCCGTTACTGCAGAGGTTGCACGCTTGAGTGGCCAGCGCAGTGGGTCATTCGGGACTGTACGGACATCGGTACCGCCATCCACGAAGAGGACTGTCTCACTTGGTTTGTTTATGCCGGCGGTGCTGATGGTGTCGATAGCTGTGGCGCCTGAGCCAACATCCCTGTTACCACCAATATAGAGGTTGTATAGGTAGGTGCTTGACAGGCCATTCGGTAACGTTCCACAGCCGCCGGGAGTTGCCATGGTTCCCGGTGTGGCACCGAGGTCGCGTGGTGCGCTTGGGCACTTGAAGATTTCGTAGTTCTTGATGTATGGCTGCGTGAAGACAGGCCAGGAACACAGCGTTCGGCTTGGGCTGTTTCCATAAAAAGTGCGAATTGCGACTTCATCGTAATCCTGGGTGTACATCAGGAATGCGGTGGCAAGCTGTTTCAGGTTGGATGCACAGCTCGTTTGGCGGGCCTTCTCGCGTGCCTGTGCGAACACAGGGAAGAGGATGGCTGCGAGGATAGCGATGATCGCAATAACGACGAGAAGTTCGATAAGCGTAAATGCAGAATGTTTAGGATTGCGGCGTGTCACAGATGTTCCTTCAGATGGGAGATAACGGCTGGAGAAAGTCTACCTGCTGTCAGCGGTAGAGCAAAACCTTCTTGCGGACATTCTTGAATTGTTCGAGTGCTGGTTCCCATAGTTTGATGACATCCGTTATGCCTGCACCTTCCTCAACCGCATCGTAGGTTGCCTTATGGCAGAGCAACGTCTGCCAACGGGACATTTCCCACTGTTTTGGCGCGACTTTTCGGAGTGCAATCGCCATCGCAACACCGGTCTGGACGGGCCGAAAAATGTCCCGATTTGTAACGATTAGCTCTACGCCCTTGCACTCTTCGCCGGCGAACTTACTGGCCGTTGGCTTAAAGGTGCGCGGTACGAATCCGATTCCGGGGAGCTGCATCGCAGCTAGGACATCCACAAAGCGGTAATGGTCGAGCCAAGGTGCCCCAAAGAGTTGAAATGGTGTAGCGGTTCCCCGGCCAACGCTGACATTGGTGAACTCAAGCTGCGCCGGTCCCGGGTAGATATTCGCCTGAACAAGACTACGCATGTTTGGACTTGGGTCCACCCATTCACAACCGGTAGAGTCAAACCACTCACGGCGCTTCCAGCCATCAACCTTGATAATTCTGAGATCGCATTTACGCTCATCACTGTTGTTGACTAAAACCGCAAGCTCGCCAAGCGTCATCCCGTGGCGTATGGGAATTGGATGGATCGCGACGAACGAAAGCTTATCGGCATCGGCGACTGGACCTTCTATTTGGGTCCCAGCGATAGGATTTGGTCGGTCAAGGATCGTTAGGGGAATCCCTGCTTTTGCAGCGGCACGCATACAGGCGACTAACGTTGAGACGTAGGTGTAATAGCGACAGCCGATATCCTGAATGTCGTAGACAAGGGCATCGAGGCCAGCGAGGTGCGATGGCTCGGGCGCGGTTCGTGGCCCATAGAGGGAAATGACCGGGATGCCTGTATTTGGATCTGCGCTGTCTGGGACGCGTTCATCGACCGCTCCACGGATGCCATGTTCGGGTCCAAAGAATACCTTTAGGCTAATGTCAGAACTCTTGAAGAAGGCATCAGCGGTTGCTCCACCATGGCGCAGACGTCCGGTGTGGTTTGTGATGAGTCCTATTTTCTTTCCGCGAAGGCCAGGGAAGTTGTTTGCAACAAACACATCTGCGCCGGTTCGGGTCGTCATGCAATGCCTCCGCGTATTGATTTAGATGGATTAGAAGCTAAGGCCTGACTGGGCTTCCAGTTTGATTTCGGTTCGAAGTGTCTCCAGAGGTCACGTGAGAGAGTCCGTGCAAGGACCCATCCTTCGTTGGCGTTCCCCCAGCTCTGGTCCTTTTGGTTGCGTGTGATGATTGAGAACACGTAAGGGTTGTTGGGTGCCTTGACATAAAGCACTTCAGAGCGGCTCTGATTCACTGCCCCGTTCTTGCTTGCGACGAACACATCCGGAGGGACCTGTCCAATGGCTTCCTCATCCCAATAGTTGCGTCCAAGGCAACGGAGCATCCGCTCACTGGATGCAGGCGTCAAGAGCTTTCCAGACGCGATTCGTTCCACAATCGATGCGATTTCACGCGGGCTTGTCTGACCCCAGCCGTAGGTGAGCTGGGCATCTTTTCGGCCATCCGTCCGGGAGTTGACACGAGTCGCCGAGTAGCCAAGGTTTGCGAGGATTTGGTTGATGCGCGAGCCGCCCCCAGCAAGTGCCTGAAGCCAAAGACTGGCGGTATTGTCGCTCGTGGTTAGCATCAACATGATTAGCTTGGATAACTCGATTTTCTCTTTAGTTTTGAAGGAACCGAGAATGTCTTCGCCTTCGTAGAGCAGGTCATCGGTGTAGGTCAGCTTCTGATGGTAGTCAAGCTCCTGTTTTTCTATCTTGTCCATAATCCCGATCAGGATTGGGATCTTAACGATAGATGCTGTAGGGAATAGCTCATCGGCGCGCACCGACGCGATGGTTCCATGGCGGAGATCCTTGACATGGATGCCGACCTCCCCCTGAAATCCTTTGACCAAACCTTCGATGTGTGCCTGTAGGCGCCTGTCTATTTTGACATCCATATTCATCGTCTCCCGTGGGACATTCTCCGTATTCTAAGGTGAAGTTGTTGGATGCGACAAAGGCACGTGGCAGTGCTCTGGTGTATGTTGTGGATGTTCTGGTCAGAAAACAGTGGCTCAGTGGGGTGATGCAAAATGTTTGCACTGAATTTTTACACAGAGTTGTACGGGGATGCCTTACGCAAAGGACGTAAGACAGCGACGATTCGTTTAGGTGACAAATCTTCGAAATATCAGGCTGGCCAGCTGGTGTGGATCACGCTTGGCCCACGGTTCAGCCGGCGGATCAAGGTGTGCACCGCCATCATCGATGATGTTGATGTCAAGCGAATCGTTGACCTCAGTCCCCGCGACCTGATGCGTGAAAACCCAGAGCTGCGCGATGCAGATGAGCTCGTTGAGCTCCTCATCCGGATTTACGACCGTCCGATTGGACCTGAAGATGTCGTCACGGTCATCCACTTTTCACCCGTGGATGAATATGGTTTTGAATCGCCGATCTTGTAGTTGAATCCGCTGTTTGGCTGATTCAGTCAGCATAGCCCTATGGTTTCTAAGGGGCACAAACATCCACGTAGGTTGGGTTTTATGGATACATAAGTTTTATTACGTATTTGTGAACTGACGCAAAATTGGTTCCGTCAGTTATATCCGGTGCGACCGGGACGGATCCAATATACGAATGAGCTTGAAGCCTGTGGGGTGTCCTTGTGAGTTTTCGGATGATGTCAGCTGGGGTCGTCGCTTCCACGCAGATTGCTGCCCTGACTGATGATGCACGTGTGGCACTTTTTGATCACCTTGTTGTGCAGGATTGGAACCGCTTCCATCGTTATGCGTATCAGCTGTCGCGCGGCAACTCGGATGACACAGATGACATCCTTGCTGAGACCATGATTGATGCCTATAAGGCGTTTGACAAGTTTTCCGGTGTTGGGTTTGACCGTTGGTTTTTCCGGATGCTGACGCGCAATCACATCGACATGGTGCGTCGGGCACGCGTCCGGCGAGCCTTTAGTTTGGACACAGGTTTGTTTCGCGATGGATTGGATTGTACGAGGATGCAGGTTGCCGGAACGGCAGATGCCCCTGATGCATTCATCAAGCACACTCTCTCCGAGCCGATGCAGGCCGCTCTTGATTCGCTGAACGAACAACACCGTGCCGCTTTGCTACTTGCAGACGTCGAGGGGCTGGATTACGATGAAATTTCGCAGGTGCTTGCTCTTCCGGTTGGAACCGTGAAATCTCGTCTCCATCGTGCACGGGCAAAAATGCGTTCTGCGTTAGAATCCTACGGATGCAAAGTCGGGACTATTTGTTAGAACTGGCGACAGACCCGCACATTGCGGTTAGTCATTAAACGCTTCGCAATCCTGTTGTTGACAATACAAATGTTTCGGGTCAGCCAGAGGCTGATGGTCAACACTTCGAAGCCCTTCGTTCTTACCGTGATGTCTACAAACGCGTTCGCTATGCACTCGACCACCGGCGTTCTGGTGTGCTCATCGTGCACGACAGTTCCATCAATCCTATGGTCTACCTGTAGTTTGGGGTATTGTCGGATGCGTTGTCGGACTCGGATGTACGGTGATTCATCACAAAATGACTCCATCTGTAAATCTGCCATCCAAAGCGGAAATGACGGCAGTTTTTGCTTTGCATGATCTCAGCGAGCTGTTACTGGGAGTCAATCCACCCGTCTGAGTAAAGCCATGAAGCCTCTCGCAATAGCGCTCGCCGGGGGCACGGCGTTCGTTGCAGCCGTTGCAGGCTGGGAACTACGATCGCAGTGGCTTGCGTCGACTCTGCGAATTCTGCCGACATCCGGCCATTCGCAAATCACGGGAAATGAATGAGAATTACTTCACATCCCTGAGACGGTTGGTGGATACCGCCGAGCCAGTTCGACCGAACGTGGACGACAACAGATATACAAAAATACCATCTCACTGTTTATCCCTGGGGCGACGGCATCTCACATCGCCTCTGCACCCGGATGGGCGATGCAAGCAGGTTCTGACAGAAGCCGCTTTTACACGCTCATCGGTCAGAATGACCACTGTGCCGTGGCGTTCACGTATGGAAATCAACCAATCGTTTTAGCATCCCACATCAAAACTGGACGACTTATCCAGTTCGCGGAAAAACTTAAGATGGCGATGCGGGACCGCTAGTAGCGGCGTAACATCTCAACCTCCGATGGGTGCAATGTGAAGGTTCACACAGCACCCATTGGGCCTGCTATTGTGTGACTTCAGCGCGCAGTCGTGCAACCAATCCAGGGTCTACCAACGTTGCACAAACGGCTTCCAACGCTTCTGAGATTTCATCCGGGCGTGACTTTCGCACTTCCTGAATCGAATCACGAAGAAATGACATGTGTGCTGCATCATCGAGGAGCAAATGATCAATCAGGCGTACCAAAGTGACATCACCTTCGGTCACGGCGAGGTCCCGGATGGTCGCGAGGCCGTCAATCTCGTAGCATTCCCAAGCAAGACTGTCAATCAGAACTGCTTCTGGTGTATTGATGGGTGGGATCCACTGGTTGTCTGTAAGCTCACGATCCCACGTGTCGCGGCAGAGCTCTTCCGTATATCCTGCACGCTTGATCAGCCATTCCTGAAGACCAAGCAAGTGCTTGCTCTCATCATAAGACCAGCGTGTCATAAACCATGCACGACCACGGGATGAGCGTTGCGATTGCAGAGCCCTCGACGAATAGTCAGGAAGAAACATCAGCTCTACGTAGCGACGCTCAACAGCAGCAATCAGTTCCTCAGATGCAGGCGTTTCAGGAAGTTCATTCCATGGGATGTCATTCCAGAGGTTCCATGAACGATGTTGATCGGCATCCCGGTAAAACTCTTGGTAGCGCTTGTACATCCGACGCTCGGATGGCTCAACCACCATCGCCGCAGCGCTTAGATCTGTTGTTCCATCGTGGAGCTGGTTTAGTTCTTCGTGTTCTCGTCTACGCAACATAGGTGTAGGTATCTCCTGTTGACGTGGTGTATCAGATGCCAAAATCAAAGGCATGGGTCTTTTGTCCCAATGTCGCATGCCGAACGGGGGATTCAACCCGGTGCATCGACTGGATATTGCATCAATTCAAAGACATCCACATCCACCCCCGGGGAGTACAGCACACTTGCAGGGGGGGCACCAAGGACATTGGATAGTGGAAATGGTGCGGAAGAGTTCGAAAATTCCACCGAGGCTTCGATAAGTTGATAAGGCTTGTGGTGCACTTGTCCAGTGTGCAGTCGGCCCTTGTGGATGCTGTGCAAGAGATAGCGCTCCGCGGCCCACCACGCAAACGTTCCGGGGATTGCTGGTACTGGTTCACCCATCGTTATAGTTGCTGTCAACGAGACATCCAATCCTGACTTGTAGCGCATCGTTTGGTAACGGAAGGTATTGCTGCGCACGACACCGTTCATCTTTGCGTGAAAATAGGGGAGTGAAAAGGTCAGGCGTGCGATTGCACACGCAATTGCATTTCCTGCATCGAGGCTAAAAAACCAAACACCCGGAGCTTTGCCATCGATGTGCACATACGTGCGGACATTGCATTCAGGAAAGTTGCTAAGGCCGGGCACGCATGGTGCCCACACTGGGCGGACATTTCGCATTTGAAATGGCACCAGCGCAATCCATGCAAAGCCATCGAATATATCCACCGTGATTCCGGCGGGCAATGCATCCTGGATTACATCCGCCGGAACAGGCCAATGGATAAAAAGCAAATCCTTCCACGACTGTTGCATCACCGGAGGCCGTCCTGGATGCCGTGTCCAGTGTTCGCGCTCATCCTGTGTAACATGCATGATTACTATCCTACCTTCCGTTTTCATCTCAGGAACCAATGCTGGCATCCATGCGTAGACTGTCCAGATGCCGCGGAAGCGGTACGATGGACGCGGGAGCCAACATGGAACCGGATCAGATTGCAGACACCCTCAAACGCCTTGGAAATGCCGCCAAGGACAAGCTTATCGACACGATGGGGGATGGTGTGCTGCCAGGGCGGAAGACCAGTGAATGGCCCCCGATGAGGGATGAGACCATGATGCCGATGGAACCGGATTGGGATGAAATTGATCGCCGTGCGAACGGCATTATTCTGACCTATACCGCCGTAAGTGCGGCTGCAAATCTCTTGCCGTTTGGTCTTGACATTGCGGCTGTGACGGCTACGTTCTCAAAAATGGCAACTGAGCTGTCTGGCGTATACCAGGTGCTTGTGTCCGCAAAGCGCGCGCGGCAAATGGGCTTTGCGATTGCCACGACAACGGCAACCGTTCTCGGCGGTGCCTTCGGAGCCGCATACGCAGGCTCAAAGCTGGCTAAGTTCATCCCGGGTGCTGGCTATTTGGTGTCCGTCGCAATTCAGGCGCCGATCACCGCAGCCGTTGCGTGGGCAGCTGGCGAAACGCTCAAGAACTACTTCAAGGATTGTCGTCGCGGGACCGAACCAAGTATCCAAGCACTATCGGAGTCCTTTGCCAAGACACTCCGCCTTAAGATTCACGACTTCAAAGCCAAGCAGCCAGCAGCTCCCGATGTCGCCACACCGGCATCCACAATCCCCGTTCCTCCTAATGCACCTGCCGCACCGGCCGTGGACCCCGTTGAGGATTGCATCGAAAAACTGGCATCACTGCACGCTTTAATGCACTCCGGTGCCATCACGGCCGAGGAATACGAGGCCAAAAAGGCCGAGCTACTCTCGCGCATTTAGGGTGAAATCCGAGCTCCTTCGGCGAGACTGGCAGCCAATACGCATCACTCCCGAAGCGGCTTATGTGCACATCCCGTTTTGCGCCAAAAAATGCGGCTATTGTGACTTCAATGCGTATTCTGGCTACAAAGATGGAACGAAGCAGCGGTACGTCGATGCTATTTGCCACGAGATTGCGATGCGTGGTACCGGGGCAAGACCGCTAACATCTGTTTTCTTCGGCGGCGGAACGCCAACTCAGCTGCCAACGGCAGCGCTGGTACGGATCCTTGACACGCTACGGGAAACAATCGGCATTGTGCCGGATGCAGAAGTAACGCTTGAAGCCAACCCAAACGATGTCACATGTCACGACTGGAGTGCGCTGCGTGCCGGCGGCATCAATCGTGTCTCATTTGGTGTGCAGTCATTCAACCCCGATGTTCTTCGGATGATTGACCGCACACACGCCCCTGAGGATGCGGCAGCCGCCATCGCAACCGTTAGGAGTGCTGGAATCACGAATTTGTCCATTGACCTGATGTTTGGTCTCCCACGCCAGACATTGGCAGATTGGCGCCGCACACTGCATCACGCGTTTGCGCTGGACATCCCGCACTTGTCTATCTATGGCCTGATACTTGAAGAAAACACGCCATTTTGGGGGCGACTTCAGCGTGGCCGGATGGTTCTCCCGGGGGATGTTGCTCAGGCTGGGATGCTTGAGCTGGCAATGGAACTCTCCAACGATGCCGGTTATGAACGCTACGAGCTAAGTAACTATGCAAAGCACGGCTTGGAGAGCCGGCATAACCGGGTTTATTGGCGTAACGATGCATACTGGGGCTTTGGTGCCGGTGCAGTTGGCTATGACAATGTCGATCGGACGACAAATGTGACGCGTCCGAGTCGCTATATCGATGCAATGCTCAGCGGTAACCCAATCACGTTCGAAACAACGGAAAGGCCCGACCTCGCCGGGAGCATTGGTGAAACACTGATGCTTGGCTTGCGCCTCCCCGAGGGTGTATGTCTTTCCGATGTATCAGCGCGGTACGGATTGGACATAAGTGAACTGTTTGCGGATGAGTTAGAGACCGGGAAGCAAGCCGGCTTGATTGAGGTTGTGGATGACAAAGTGCGACTCACGCAACATGGGACGCTTTTTGCAAACGATGCCATGCTACTCTTTATCGCCTAGCGATTAGGTGCTTCACCCTTCCCGTCCACGCCGGTGTTCGATTTCCAGCTGATGCTGTTGCTCCTCACGGAACGGCTCTGTATGAATCACAACTTCAGTGCTCGGTAGAACTTTGCGAATCTCATCTTCAAGTTCTTCCGTGATCTGGTGCGCATCTCTTAGTGAGAGATCATCATCCACCTGAACATGGACATCCACATGGCGGTCAGCACCACTCTTGCGGGTGCGAAGCTTATGAAAACCGAGAACACGTTCATCCTCGTTAAAGATGCGTTCAATCCGCACAATTTCGTCATCCGGAAGACGACCATCTAGCAGAAAGTCCACCGCTCCACGACCAATGTGCCATGCGGCATTCAGGACCATCAAGGAGACCGCAAATCCAATAATGGAATCGATACGGTTATAGCCGGTGAGCTTGGTTGCAATCAGGCCAGCGAGGACGCCAATAGATGTCCAGACATCCACTAGGAGATGCTTGGCATCCGCTGCAAGGGCGGGCGAGTCCGATTTTCGGGCAACGCTGCTGAGGTGGGCAGATACAGCAAAGTTAGCCGATGCACTGACAACCATAATTCCTATTCCAAGGACGCCAACATGAACATTTGGCTCATTTCCTAGGAGGCTGCGCGTTGCTTCCACGGCAATCGCGATGGAAGCTGCACCGACAATGATGGCTTCCGCCAAGCCTGAAAGGCTTTCGATTTTTCCATGACCGTAGGGATGGTCATCATCCGCGGGTTCCGTCGCCTTGCGGATGGCGACAAAAGCGACAAGGCTGGCGACGACATCTGTTGCGCTGTGTACTGCTTCACCTTTAATCGACACGCTGTGCGTTAGAAGACCGATAATTGCCTTTGTGATCACAAGTGAGACACCTACCCCGATGGACCAGCGTGCGGCATTGATCTTGGTACGTTCGAGATGGGTCATGCGACGTCACATTCTAGCGTCAGAATCTGATTGTGGCGATTCGTTAACACTTGCTTGTGCGCACAATCCTCCAAATGCCGTATGGTGATGTATGCAACGTCGTGCCTTTACGCTCATTGAGCTCCTCGTCGTCATTGCCATCATCGCCATTCTCGCGGCTATTCTCTTCCCTGTCTTTGCACAAGCCCGCGAAAAAGCGAGAGCTGCCAGCTGTATGTCAAATATGCGTCAGCTCGGCCTTGGATTGCAGATGTACTTCAGCGACTACGATGACACTATTTTCTTCTTTGGTCACAATGTAGACCGAAGTCGCGTCAATCCCGGAGCGCCTCTGCGAGCAAACGCGTCCAATCGCTGGTGGAATCAAATCCTCCCATACACCGCAAATGACAAGGCCTTATTGATTTGTCCATCGGATAGCGGGAAAAAACCAAATAGTGCGGATGGAAAGCCACGCTCCTATGTGGCAAATCGTGCAGCCGAGAGCCTTAGTTTGGCGCAGGTAGAGCGTCCTGCGGACATCGTCGTTGTCACGGAGAAGGGTGTGCCGTTTGATGACAGCTGGTTTGAACCACCGAAGAATCTGTATATAAAGCCCGGTTTTGGCGAGCCTGTGCTTGCGCTCACGAGGCATACCAATGGCGTCAATGCGACATTCTTTGATGGTCATGCAAAGTGGATGTCCAAGGGGCAGGTTTTGTCTGAGCCATGTGGACTTCCTTGGTCAGGCGTTGACCTGATGCGACAGTATCCATTGCCATTACCTGACCCGGGTAGGACGCCTTGGCATCAGAACTGCCCAAACTAAAAAACGTAATAACGATCAAAAGCACAACACCGCCTAAGGAAAACTCTGGCGGTGTTTTTTTCATCAACCTTCTTTTTGTAGCGCAGGGGGCGTCATCGGGGCCGCATCTATTTCCGGCCAGCCATGGTCGCTCCCGCGGTGCTGCTCCCAGGCATAGGCTGCGCGAAGCGCAGCATCCTCACGCCAGAGATTGCCAGTAAACTCAATCATGACGGGCATACCCTTGTCGGTCATCCCGCAACGTGTGATCACGGTTGGATGTCCCGTGAGATTTGTCCAGGTGATGCTTGGCATACCAAGCCCTGGCGTTATGTAGACATCGACTCCTCGAAGTGCAGTATCCATGCGATCCTGGAGCTGTGACCGAAGCTGCATGGCGGAGATATAGTCTGCTGCAGGAATCAGACTGCCAATTCGGAACGTGTTTGGCCAGTTCCAGTCATCCTGTTGGACCAGCTTTGTCAAGCGCCCATCGGAAACCAGATCGCTGAATGCTGCAGCGCCTTCGGCCCCAATGATGATGTCGGGAAGTGCGGCAAAACCGGGTTCACTGGCCGGGATGGTCACAGGAATCAGCTCCGCCCCGTTGCTCTTGAAAAAGTCCAGCACAGCCTGTTGGCTTTTGTCTGCCCGCTTAAACGCACCCGTGTCGAAGCCAATCTTTAGTCCTTTGATGCTTGTTGTGGCATCCCAGCGGAAGCCGGCATGGGAGGTCGTGCGGTCGTCCGGATCGTTGCCGCAAATGGCAGCGAACACAAGCGCTGCATCATCCACAGAGCGTGTAATCGGCCCAATCTTATCCATCGTCCAGCTGAGTGCCATCGCGCCCGCACGGCTGACACGTCCGAATGTTGGGCGGAGGCCTGTGGTTCCACAGGCAGTACATGGGCTGGTGATGCTTCCGTACGTCTCTGTACCAATGGCAAATGGGAGTAGGCAAGCTGCAACGGCGGATGCGCTGCCAGCGCTCGAGCCGCTTGAGCCCTTAGATGTATCCCATGGTGTTCTGGTGGTTCCGCCAAACCAGACATCGCCCATCGCAAGCTCGCCAAGTGAGAGCTTTGCAACGAGAATGGCACCCGCATCGCGGAGCTTCTTTACAACGGTGGCATCGGTATCGAACTGCTGGTCGCGAAACGGAGGGGCTCCATACGTTGTAGGAATGTCAGCGGTGTTGAAGAGGTCTTTTATGCCATACGGGATGCCATGCAGCGGTCCGCGGTCGATGCCTTTTGCAAGTTCTTCATCTGCGACAATGGCCTCTCGGCGGGCGGCGACTGCTCGCATATTGACGATACAGAGGAGGCGGGGACCGTACGTTTCGCAGCGTGTGATTGCGAGTTCAGTCAGAGCAACCGATGTCGTTTTGCCATCCCGGAGCCACTTCGCCAGTTGTCCGACCGTGGCTTGGGCAAGCGTTTTGTTATCTGGTGTTGATTTGCTTCGCCGGTAAGCCTTTGGTTTGACGCGGATACCAGGCGCTGGCTTTGGTGCAGCAGCGCTAACCTCGAAGTGAAAGGCTGGTGCTTTGCTTTGCGGTTTCACGGCCCTACGGATGGCGATGATGTTTTTGCGCGTCCCCGTGAGTTCCTTGACCGCCTGATTGCGTTCGTCTGTGCTAAAGACGCGGGCTGCAACGGTGGCTGCGTGGTTGATCTTGTCCGATGTGATTGTGTCAGGGTCCATCGTCGAACCTAGCTGTTCAACAGCATCGGACGCTGCTGGTGCAGCGACGAGCGCGGACGTTGCGGTCATTCCGACCAAGGTTGTGAGTGCATTTCGACGGGAGACTTTTGCCATGGCGGATTCTACCCTTTGCCGTTCGGGATGTGCATCGGTGTGCTTGGTACACTGCCACATGCGGATTCTGACCTATGTATACAAAAATCTGGATGGTGACTTTGGACGCTTACCGGTGCCTGAGAATGGACGTAAGAGCGTCCGCAAATTCATCTTGATGGAGCGTGGGGATGC
>JBJTQN010000237.1:0-7356 GCA_046075665.1 Armatimonadota bacterium
CCATTTACATTCAGTAGCATAAAGCTCACCGTTCGACCGGATGCGACAGCAGAGCAGAAGGAACGCCTCAACGCGCTCGCTGGCGTCGGGCTTAGGAGAGCAACCGCGGCTGCAAAGTAAGGACATCGTCCTCGACCACTTTCCACCACTTCATAAAGCGGTTGGGGACTGGTCCGTCGTCCGGCACGAACCGGGGAGGAGTGATTGCATTTACTGCAATGCCTTTCGCTTCAATATCGGCACAGATTTCCGCAAACCTGCCTGACGGTGTCATCGTCGTCGCGATGCGCTTACAGCTATCAATCGATGTCAGGACGTCCGCGGGGTCTCCCACAACAATCCGACCGCCCGCAGGGTGGCGTCCAAATGCTTCGGAAACGCTTTCATAGAGGAAGGCGAATCGCTTGAGCGAGATCTTCCTAGATGCAGCAAGCGTCGTATCCAGAATGAAAACTGCCGGAACATCCGGATAGCGGGCTAACGCTGCGTTTGCCGGCACATCGATGTGATCGCCATGAACCCAAACAACATCGGGATTTCCGCTGATTAGATCCTCGCCTTTTGATTCACCTGTTCGGACCATCGGTAATGGCCTTGCAAACTCTTTTGAAGGTGGAATATCGATGTAATCGCGAAACGGGCAGCTGCCATTGCGCGCGGATGGGCAACGTTTACAGTGGTCGCTGAATCGCTGCACATTTCCCTGATCAAAGAGATAAGGTTTGTGACTGTACGTGCTGGCAATCCATTGCCACCCCAGAGAATTAGATGCAGGGTCTCCATCCAAAAGATGTTGCAAAAACATCCTTGCACCATGCTGCCAGGCGACTTTTCGGTGATGGATGATGTACGATGCCACCCACATCCGCGCATGGTTGTACATATAGCCCGTCTCGCGGAGCATATTGATGTTTTCATCCATGCAAGCAAGGCCGGTGGTTCCAAACCGGATGTCATCTGGAAGCGGGCGGTTACCCAGCTCAACTTTTGGCGATTCAAGGTTTGTGTGGGTGATGACATCGCCAAGCTGTGCGTAAACACGTTGGTAGTACTCACGCCATGCCAGCTCTTGAAGAAACTTGACGGGGGGATTCCCACCAGATTTCCGGATGGCAGCAGTTCGACACTCTGTAAGTGTGATGAGTCCATGGCGGATATACGGACCTAGAAGACTGACGCCAGAATCGGGACCAACAATGTTGCGTGTTCTCGCGTACGCCGAGACATCAAACGCTGCGAGTCGGCGAAGTCCTTCGGTTCGTCCGCCAAGCCATGGCGAAAGGTCATAGCCCGTGAATGGAAGCTGTTCACGGACATCCAAAAGGGTTTGCAACGTTTGCGAGCGTTCAGCGTTTGCAAGGGGAAGTTCAATGGGATGCATCACTGATGCTAAACCGTCCTCGCTGTGAAAGATTCCAAGTTTTCAACTCGATATTGAGGTTAGGTCTTCTGAGAACGGGGCGGTCGGTGAACTCCCCTCACATCCGTTGTGCTGGTAACATAGCCGGGTGTCCCCCTTGTGGGATGGATTCCCTTTTTGATGGAGCTTTGGTCATGCTATTAGGAACCCAGCGGGTCAACGATGACGGTCACCTCGAAATTGGTGGCTGCGACACCGTTGAGCTGGCAACGACATTTGGTACCCCTCTTTACGTCGTGGATGAAGCACTGGTCCGCGAGAACTGCCGTAAGTACACGGAAGTGTTTGGCAAGCGTTACAAAGGGGATGTCCGGATTTCGTATGCATCCAAAGCATTCCTCGTGCAAGCCATTGCCGCGGTTGTCAATGAGGAAGGATTGGACATCGATGTCGCGAGTGGCGGTGAGCTCTACACTGCGCTTTCGGTGGGCTTCCCACCCGAAAACATCCTGTATCACGGGAATTACAAGTCGGATGAAGAAATCGAGCTTGGCATATCCAAGGGTGTTGGCCGCTTTGTCGTCGACAATCCGCACGAGCTGCGGCGCCTCTCCCGTATCGCCACCGTACACGGAATTGTGCAGCCGATTCTGATTCGAGTGACACCAGGGATCGATCCGCACACCCACCGCCGTATCCGTACCGGTCAGGAAGACTCCAAGTTTGGCATCAATGTCTCCGATGGCTCAGCACTTGAAGCGATCAAAGAAGCGTTGACACTGCCTGGGATTGACCTTCGAGGTATCCACTGCCATGTCGGGTCTCAGCTGCTCGATACGCAGTCCCATACAGATGCCATCGATGTCATGGTTGAGTTCCTCGCGACTGTAAAGTCCGAGACAGGAAAGTCGCTTCCTGAGCTGGATCTTGGTGGCGGACTTGGCGTGCGTTATCTGGAGCACCACGCACCACCATCCTACGAAGAATTCGCCGAGACGCTTTGTTCTGCCCTTGATGCGGCATTTGAGAAATATGGCATCGATACGCCTGCGCTGCTCCTAGAGCCGGGTCGCTCGTTGGTTGCCGAAGCTGGTACGACGCTCTACACGGTTGGTCAGGCAAAGAAAGTCAATATTGTTGAGGAGCCCGGCACACGAACCTATGTTGCTGTGGATGGTGGGATGAGCGATAACCCTCGCCCACAGCTCTACGATGCGGTCTATCGCTGCCTCGTGGCAAATCGTGCGGACCAGCCACGTGATCAAATCGTGACGGTCGCCGGAAAGCATTGTGAGACTGACATCCTGATTTGGAATACACCAACGGGTGCCATTGGTGAAGGGGATATCCTCGCAGTACAAACCACCGGTGCATACAATCACGCGATGGCGAGCAATTACAACCGCTTCCGCCGACCAGCAGTGGTTTTTGTGCAAAATGGCAATGCGGATGTTGTTTATCAGCGCGAGACGCTGGATGACATGCTACGTCAGGACCGCCTCCCGGTGCGCCTTCAGGCCAAGTAATTTCGTAACAAGCGCACGTGGTTCAAGCCCGACGTTGTAGTGAGGTCGGGCTTATTGTTTGTCTGATGTCACAAGAGGTGAACATGGTGCGATTCAGACGTGTGGTTGTCACCCTCCACGACGTTTGGCCTATTTTCAACATTTTCTTTGCATTTTGTGTCACACCCACACGCCAGCCCGCGATTGGGAGTTGTTAGCAACCAAATAGCTCCCGCATTATCGCAAACTGGGATGCTAACGAGAATCCCTTGGAGTAATAAATGTCAGATATTGATAACAATGATGATTCGATGATACAAGATTTCAATTATGAACGAGCGCAATCAATGCTTGAGGAAACTTACAACACTGAAGCGGCCCCCGGGTGCTGGGGCTACTACAGCTTTTCGGATGCTCCTCCAGGGATGTGTGGCGGTGGAATGGGTGGATTCACGTGGTTCCGTAATCAGGAATCGCTGCTGACATTCTTCGAAGGCGCCCTCCCCCATATCGCCAGTACGTGGCTTGATTACGATGCGCTCGAAGCACCATTCGCTGAGTTTGGAGAAAACCTACGTGCAGATTGGAACGCCCTTAACGATGTTCTTCTCGATACCAACATCTTACTAAAAGGCTGGGAGCAAATATTGTGGATGGGGTCCTTTGAGGAGCTAACATCCGGTGAAAGCGCATTCGCCTGTGAGCTGCGTTCCTGGTTCCGGGAATTTATCTTTGATGAAGACACAGATGGAGACACTATGGACGTCTTCTCGACGGAGCCGCTTCCGCAGGAGCTTTGGGAGCTATTTTCACAGGAAATGTATAACCGAGGTCTTTGATCCGGATTGGATTATCCCCAGCGAACCGATGTCATCGTGAGCGAACCGCCAACGGCGCTATCCGAGAAGAACTGTGGTTCTTCCGTTGGAAGCGTTGCACCCAGTGTGTACAGCACTGGCCAGTAATGGTCAGGTGTCGGCACGGCAAGCTTTTGCGCAGCATTGAATCCGATTATGTTCGTGAGATTATCGATATCGCGTGATGCAAGCCCTGCCTTGAAACATGTATTGGCTTCTGTCGCCCAAGGAAATGCATATCCAGGATCCGATACATGATCCCACGCAATCATCCCGAGGTTATGGACAAGATTGCCGCTACCAAGGATGAGAACCCCATGCTCACGCAGGGCCTGAAGTTGATGCCCTAGCTCCAAATGAAAAGTCCCCGGTTGGTGATAATCGATGGAGAGCTGAACATTGGGAATGTTTGCCGATGGGTACATTTGTCGGAGGACGGACCAAGCGCCGTGATCGAGTCCCCAATCATGGTCGGCGTGCACAGCTGTCGTGGAAATTAACGCACGGGTGGCATCCGCGATGTCGGGTGCGCCGGGAGCCGGATATTCAATGCTGAACAGCTCACGGGGGAAGCCTTGGAAGTCATGGATTATCCTCGGATGCATCATTGATGTCATGGCAGTCCCGCGTGTCAGCCAGTGCGCAGAAATGCAGAGGACTGCCGTTGGTTCAGGCAGCTCGCTACCGAGCTGTTTCCACTCATCGGTCCATAAATTCGTTTCGATTGCATTCATAGGACTGCCATGTCCCATGAAGAGCACTGGCATCCGATCCGACTTTGGCAAGCTACCGAGCGAGGTCAACGTTCCATCTACTGACATCTTCAATTATTTCCAGTCCGATGTATCACCCGGGACGCAAAACGAAAATGGCTCCTGACACTTCAGGAGCCACTGTTTCCGATGACTGGGTGGAGCGGTTATATGGCTGCCTTGAGCTGTGCGTTTACTGCATCCCAGTTCACAACATTCCACCAGGCCTTGAGGTAATCGGCACGCTTGTTCCGGTACTTCAGGTAGTAAGCATGTTCCCAGACATCGTTTCCGAGAATCGGCACTCCGCCATCCATATACGGGTTGTCCTGATTTGGGGTGCTAACAATCTCGAGCTTGCCGGCTTTCGTTTTAGCAAGCCATACCCAACCGGATCCAAACCGCTTGAGGCCGGCATCTTCAAATGCTGCCTGAAATTTTTCGTAGGAACCAAAGGTACCGTTGATGGCATCAGCGATTGGACCCGTCGGTGCACCTGCCGTACCGGGCTTCATCTGTGCCCAGAACATCGTGTGGTTCACGTGGCCACCGGCGTTGTTCCGTACAGCGGTCCGGATTTCCTCAGGAAGACGGTCGAGCTGCTTACAGAGACCTTCGGCACTTTGTACCTTGGAGAGAGCAGGAACCTTTGAAAGAGCTGCGTTCAGGTTGGTGACATAAGCTTGGTGATGTCGATCGTGGTGAATCTGCATCGTTTCGGCATCGATATGCGGCTCAAGTGCTGCAAATGGATATGCCAGTGCTGGCAGTGTGAATGTACCCGTGGGAGTCTGTGCGGCAAAGCCCGCTCCGGCTACGCCTGCAAAAGGCATCGCTGCCAATCCCTGCAAAACTGAACGTCGTGAAATCATCTACTTCTTTTCCTCCCGCTGCACGATGAATGTGTCAAGTTCCTTACCATTCGCATCTATTTGCCGCACAACCAGCTTGTCGCGGGTGATGTCAGCAACGGTAAACGAATGGATATCGTTTACAAGCTTGCTGGTAAATGGCTGGAGCTTGGGTTCCTTGTCTGAGACCTTTTTGTAGAGACCGGCTCCGCCAGCTCCGGTGATAATGTAGATCTCACCGGATGGCTTTCCGCCCTTTACGGGGTCGTACTTCTGATCCAAATCAAATGTACCCGCCACACTGCCATCTTTTTCTACTTTCGAGGTTGGATGAAACACAAGTGGGTGTGTTCTTTGGTAGTTATGCACGTGTCCATTCCAGACCATTTGAACTTTGTGCTTGTGGAATGTCTCGGAAAGCAAGCGCATCCACTGGTTTGTGAAGTGCTCAACGCTTGAGTTGAAGGGCGGATGGTGGAAAGCGACGAACCTCCAAGGAGACTTCGCTGCAGCTGCAAGGTCTGCTTCCAGCCACGCAAGTAGCTTGGGATCGGTCCACTCAACGTTTGGGTTGGCATCGAGGATGGTCCAGTGGACATCTCCCACTGTAATCGAATAGTTGGCTGCATTGGGGAATGCGGTACCGGCAGCAGCCTTATAGGTTGCCTGAAGAGCCGCATCGCCGCCCAGCTGCGCGGCACTCTTTGATCCAGCAGGAAAGGCATAGCCATTTGTTGGCAGGCCCCAGTACAGAAAGTACGCAAAGCCATCCTGGAACTTATCGAGCGTTGTGGAGCGGATATCGTGGTTGCCTGGGGCTGGCACGGTAACGGTTGATCGCAGGAGCGGGCCACCAACTTTAGGATCAGCGACATTGGCATTGAAGACCGGCCAGAAATTCGTCTGATACTCACTTGCACGGCCCTTCGAGTACACAATGTCACCGGTTAGGATCAAGTAGTCAGCTTTTACCTTACTGGCTTCCATCGCGATGAGCTTTGACTCAGGCGTACCTGCACCGCAGTCACCAAAAATCACGACTTTTTGACTTTGACCTGCCGCTGGTCGCGTTTTACACCGGGACTGGAAGACGGTTTCCTTGCCGCTGACAAAGCGATAATCAATCCAAGCACCGGCGGGGAGCATGGTGAGCTGTTGCTGGATGATCGTGTGTGCATCTACTCCAGCTGGCCCCCATACCTTTGAGGTCTTCGGACCTTTGGCGGGCTTCCAGTCACCTGAACCGGCCGGTCTCCATTCGATGCCCAACGTCGACTTCGGATTGATTCCCGTGAGCTGGTAGTTGATGAGGATGCCGCTACCGGACTTTGGGTCATCTTCAAATGGCAGGAATTGAACATAAGGCTGCGCGAAAAACGTGCCGGGTTTTGCAGAGATTTCTTCGGATGGCGCAAGGTCTTCGGGCTTGACGGCAGCGGTAGCATCCGCAACCGGCTGCGTCTGCGAGCGAGGAGCATTCCCAAGTCCCGGGTTCTGCATTTGAGGCGGCGAGAGGTTTGGCGTCGCACCAGCGCATCCTAGGAAAGATGTCGATACCAGCGCAAGTACCTGTAGGCCAGGTGTAATTCTCATGCGAAAAGTATATCAAGGTCCATTGACTTCAATGTTGGACAAGTATTAGGTTTTCTAAGGTGGTGAGAAGTTGTCCCCCTGAAACGGTGACCTCACATCTATGGTGAACTACGGCTTGCGCGGAAGCTTCTTTCTCTTGCCGGCAGCCACCCGTGCTCCGTATCGGCATCCACCAAGAAAAAACAAACATCCCCAGAGACAAACGCCCCCGGGGATGTAATAAAACCAACCGAACAAACCAAGCGTGGACTACGGCTTGCGCGGAAGCTTCTCGTTTCGAACTGCGGTCTGATACAGAAACGCAGCCATAATCGTCGCAGCCTGCTTCATATCCTGGAGCTGAATACGATCAAAGACATCCATATTGCTATGGTGTGTCCGGGTGTCGTATTCGATTTCATCTTGGATGAACTGGAAGCCTGGAAGCCCGGCGCTGTC
>JBJTQN010000238.1:0-4348 GCA_046075665.1 Armatimonadota bacterium
AGGCGCGAACATTGGAGGAAGTGTGTATCTGGACATATACACAGCCGAGAAACCAGCGGTAACTCCAATAAGTGGAAACCAGATATGAGCTTTCACTTCTGCCCTCCATCCCGGATGACTGACTGTGGATCTTGAACAGCCTTGTCTCCGAGTTTTTCGGCATGTTCGCTCTTTAATTGCGCTTCATTTGCCTTTGACTCATTGGCAACCTTTGCAAACCGTAATGTAGTCGTACCAGCATACGCAGGCAAGGTGTGAGACTTTACCTTGTCTATGGAGACCATCGAAGGATCAACATCTCGAAAAGCATCCAGAACACCCTTTGTCATCATCATTCCTGACAACAATGCATCTGGATCGCCAATTGCCCGAACGATGACTGGAGAACCTGTAGTTCTAACATCATTGACCATTACCACGGGCCCGACACAGCGGATAGGAGTCAAGCCGGTAACCCGTTGATCGTTGACACTAATCGCTTCTGCTCCGGAGGCCCTCAGTTCATTGACGACATCACGGATATCGCGATCATGTATGTAGTACTCTTCAGATAGATCACGCCAGTCAGCTTCTGAAATGTCATCCGGTTTCTTCTCAGCAAGCCTAGAGTCACGCAATGTCACAGCAACTCCAGGTCCACTAACAGACACCGTTCCTGCGAGAACATTCGATTGGATTAGATCCTGTGCGAGGAGCTTTGACTTTTCGCTGTCAGACCCGGTCTGAAGCTGATATTCACGAAGGCGTTTTTGAAGCTCGAGAACCTGCCGTCGAAGGGATGTCGCATCTTCACGAAGCTCAACAAATGCTCGCGCCAAGCGTCCCTGACGTACATCCGGGAGCTGATCCTTGAGAATCCTATCCTGCGTCTTCAAAGATAACGCAACCAGCCCGCCCATAAGTGCGGACAGTACAGTAATCTGAATCGTCCAAGATCTAGCATGCTCCATGAGTTACCTACTTCCGCTATGGTACGGCGGATTTCTCATCAGAACTGGACCTAATTACGAGCGCGGGGTACTCATCTGAAAACAGATTGACGGCTGCATACTTACGGGATGATAGCAAATCGGGGCGCTTACCGATGAGAATTTCCAGCGAATCCAGCTTTTCATCCAATCTGCGGGGTGTCCCGAGTAGAACCATTACGTTAGATGGTTTCATTACAAAGGACAAGTGTTGATTTTGGATGTTAAGGGTCGCTACCGAGATATCACGATGTTCGTTCAACCATTTCATGATTGTTTTAACACCATTGATCTGAGAAGCATCAGTAATGCTGACTCCAAGTTCGGGTTTGAGTTCGCCGGATTGAAAGACCAATGTTGGCAGTGAGTCATCAGTCGGTTCGGCGGATCTGAACGGAACCAAGTCGCTGTCAAGTACACAAGAACCAAGTATTCCTAAGTCTGACACCATCACTGGGTGTCTGTCCCTTACCTCAACGACTACTCTATTAGGCAACACTGACTTGATCACCGTAGATTTGACTACTGGAATATTACATATGGCATCTTTCCATCGTGCAACCGGTATTCGCACAATGCTCCGCGGTAGGTCCGGCTGAATCAAGCTTCGTATTTGTGCTTCAGAGCAAAGCGGTGATGACCTGATCGTCACTGAATAAGGAGTGACTGAGAACATCGGAGATAGATAAAGTGCAGCAACCATCTGGATTATCAACAGGGCAACCAATCCAGTCACAACCGTCCGCGACATATCCCGCGAACGTTTCTTCGTTCGAAGTTTTGAAGCGCTGGCGCTATTGGTCATCCTTTCGTGCCGAACTGCAACCTTTGCCATTCGCTAGTCTCCTAGTGCGAGTCGCACAATGCGTTCAACCAACGAATCGAATGACATCCCGACGGCGGCGGCAGCTTTCGGAAGTAGACTTGTCTCCGTCATTCCAGGAAGTGTATTCGTCTCGAGCACATATGTTCCGTGTTCGCTTACAATCATGTCGGTTCTGCTGTAACCATGACAACCTAGGCTTCCATGGCATTCCAATGCGAGGTTTGATGCTTCTTCCACCTCGTCTTCTTCTAGGTCAGCCGGAACCAACTCCTTCGCTGCTTTCTCATCCGTAGCATATTTGCTAGTGTAGTCAAAAAATCCAGACTCTGTGACTATTTCAACGATAGGCAATGTGGCAACGGTAGAATTACCTATACATCCCACGGTTATCTCTCGCCCAGGTATAAACTCTTCAACGAGAATATCAGTGTCATATTTGGCTGCCAACTTCAGTGCCTTTTGAAGATCAGCAACGTCTCTTACTACTGATGTGCCAAAGGAGCTTCCTTGGCGAACGGGCTTGACAACGCAGGGTATTCCTAAATCCTGCTCGATTTTGCGAATGCATGACCGACTTGCAATGTCAAAGCGACTAAATGTTAGGTGAGCGGCTACCGGTATTCCTGCTGCAGCAAACATCGTCTTTGCACGCACTTTATCCATTGCAAGTGAGCTGGCAAGTACTTTTGAACCCGTATACGGAATTTTAAGAACATCAAGGTACCCTTGAACCGTACCATCTTCACCATCCGGTCCATGCAGCGCAATAAAGACTACATCAGGATAGAGCTCAGAACGTCCACCAAGATCGTTGAGAGCACGCGTTTTCGCACCGTTTGGGGCATCAATCAGCTCTTGCGTGACATCCCACCATTCGACATCGTATCCAAGCCGATTTAGAGCACTGTAAACTTGCTTACCACTCTGGAGAGATACGGGACGCTCAGCGCTTGTTCCACCTGCCAAAACTGCAACTTTGAGCATTGAGCTACTTCTCCATATCTAAGTTGCGAGCGGGTTTTCGTCGCGAAAGAGCGGCTACAACGCCAAGAGCAGAAAGGGTTAATACAAGGCTGGTTCCTCCGTAGCTAACCAGCGGTAATGGGATTCCGGTTGCAGGGACGATGCTGGTTACAACAGCCATGTTTAGCAAAGCCTGCCCCACAATGGATGAAGTGATACCCGCAATAGCATATCGGGAAAACGGGTCTGAGGACCTAACGCTTAGATTGACTCCGACCATCAACAACCAGAGGTACATGGCTAGGAGACTAAGCGTTCCAACCAGACCTGCCTCTTCTCCAACAACTGCAAATATGAAGTCTGTACGCTGCATCGGAACTCCACCGCGACGCTTCTCACGGCTTTGACCAAGGCCAAGGCCTGTTGCACCTCCATTAGCCAATGCAACAAGACTGCGCCAGTTCTGCATCCCGGCGCCATCTTTGTCCTTTGCTGGGTTAGCGACTGCGGCGAAGCGACCAGATCGATAGTCATGCCCACCTTGTGGAGCAAATACCATTGCCCCCACACAAGCAACTCCAATAACCACCGTAGCTACAATCTGCTTCCAGTTGATGTTTGCGACGAATAGGGTTGCAATCACTCCGATGGCAATACAGAGTGCCGTACCCAGATCAGGCTGACGCTCTGTCATGAGCGTAAGAACAACAATCGCACCGACCGGAATCCAATGTTTCCAAACGTTCTTGACGCGACTCTTGTCTGCCGACAGCATCGCAGCAAGCCATACAACCGCAGTAAACTTGACAATTTCAGATGGCTGTACCTGTATCGGCCCAAAGAACAACCAGCGCTTCGCTCCTAGAGCGGTTCGACCTATTACGGGAACTGCCATTAGCATTAATGCGGAGATACCAAAGGCATACGGAGACCAGCGTTTGATCAAAGATGCCGGAATATTGCTTATAACAAAGAAACAAACTACTCCAAGGGCGGCGGATCCAAGTTGTTTACGGGTAAAGAACCAGGCATCGTTATGAACCGACAGCGCCATCGCGAATGACGATGATGTCACTGCAACGATTCCCGCAAGTACCAAGGCAACGACAACAGCCATAAAGCGGCCATGTAAAGATGTCCACCAGGCAAATATCTCGCGAAGACGATCATTTGCAGACCGTTTAGCAGCTGAAGCAGATCCCGTCATCCCAGTAATCTCCCGTTTCATCTGACACCATAAATCAACGACATCACGGCACAAAGCAATGTAAAAACGACAAACAACGCAACTACCTGAACTTCGTGCATGCCACATTCTTCGAAATGGTGATGCAAAGGCGCGCGTCGAAACACTCTGTTTTCACGAGCATTTTCAATCCCAAATCGAATTCTCCGGTACTTAAAAACATAGCGCTGCAACATCATCGAACCAAGTTCAAGGATAAAAATAGCACCGCAAAGTGTAAGTGCCCAAATTTGACCGGAAAGTAGTGCAGCGGATGGAAAGAAGACGCCTAGTCCCAGTGAACCCGTATCTCCCATGAAGATACGTGCGGGGTATGCATTCCAAAGAATGAACCCAAGTGTTGCA
>JBJTQN010000239.1:0-6459 GCA_046075665.1 Armatimonadota bacterium
GTCAACACTTGTGCGAAACAGCCCCAAGCCCCCGCCGGTGTAAGACTTGTAGCGTCCATCATCATGCGTAACCTGTCGGAGGGTATAGCAGATGCCAGCGGCACGTCCGCTAGTACTCGACTTGGCATGGATTTGGGTGTCAATATCAACGGCGGACATCAGTGATGAACCCGACGTGTGGTTTATAAACCAGCTGAGTCCCTGGACGACAGTGACATCCTTCCAGTCGCGTACATTGTTGTCTACAGGCGCCCCGACACCTATACGCAGCCCAAGGGGTCCGTGGGAACCATCCGCAGCTGCCCCCGGCATCGAATAACACAAAACACCAACGAGCATTAGGCCGATCAAAGTACGCATACAAGTCCTCCAACAGTAAACCAACGGCCAATTATTCAATGTGTGGATTGGATTAGCCTCGGCTGGTTGATGGATTTGATGGGTGGGGACGAGATGTTCGAATTATCGTCCTGATTTACACACAAAAGGGTAACCTGTGGAACAATTTGTACATGACTCATCCCAACGGTCAGTCTGGCATTTCACGTCGAACTGTTCTCGGATTACTTCCAATGTCGATGCTACTCGGAAGCTGCGGAGGATCTACCTTTACGATCAGTCGTGAACAGGTATGCGCCAGAACAATGCTGAGCACACTCCTATCTTGTATTTCAAGAAGCGTGCTTCCGCCACCGCCAACGGCACGTGCAATAGCCATCGTGACAACTGCGATATATGACGCTTGGGCTTGCTACGATTCCGTTGCTAACGGAACGACTTTCGGCGGACAACTTCGGCAACCACGCGAGAGGCAAACACGAGGAAATCGGGCAACAGCAATCGTTCATGCTGCTATGCACACATTGTTGGACTTGTTCCCAAACGAAACTGACTTCATAAAGTCAAAGGTTACATCGCTAGATGAAAATCCAGATGCTTTGTTGATTGTCAGCAGCAGTCCGGAAATGTTGGCATACAGGGTTGCAACAACCTTGCTTTCCTTCCGTAGTAGGGATGGGTCTAACCAGTCGAATCAATATCAAGATACAACCGGGTACCGACCAGTCAATTCACCAAATGTCGTCAATGATGCATCCCGATGGCAACCGCTCCGTGACAAAGATGGAAACGAAACCTTGTTCAGTTGTCCACATTGGGGGACCGTTGTACCATTTGCACTTTCAAATCCGTCCGTGCTGAGACCACGCTCTGCGCCAGATTTTGCATCGCCAACCTATATGGCACAACTACACGAATTGTTATCGATCATTGAAACTCTGGATGATAAGGGAAAGGTCATTGCCGAATACTGGGCGGATGGACCGAAGTCTGTTCGACCTCCGGGTCACTGGCTAATGATCGCGATGTATGCTGCCGATCGCCATAGCTTGGCGATATCCGATGAAATCGCGCTGTACTTCGCACTGGGTAATGCGATGTTGGATGCCAGTATTGCCTGCTGGGATACAAAGCGTTCGTTTGACACGAGCCGCCCGATTACAGCAATTCGCTTCCTAATGAAAGGAAAACGCGTTCCCGGGTACGTAAGTCAATCTGGGGGCATTCAATGGGTTGATGGAGAAAACTGGCAGCCTTTTCAATCATCGAAGTTCATCACCCCACCATTCGCCGAATATACATCGGGTCACTCAACATTTAGTGCAGCTGGGGCAGCAGTTTGTAGGGCATTTTGCAGGTCTGATGCGCTGGCGCTTACGATTAACGTACTAAAAGGTTCCTCAGCCGTAGAAGAGATGACTCCGAAAGTCGATGTCACACTGGAATACCCAACGTTCACTGCTGCAGCGGATCAAGCCGGGATGTCGAGAAGATACGGTGGGATTCACTTTGAGGCAGCTGACATTGAAGGTCGCATCGCAGGCAATGCTGTTGCGTCATATGTCACTCAGAAAGTTAACTTACTGAGAACCGGTCAACAAAGCTCAAAAGCGCATGCACTAAACTCTTAGTACCGCAATGCGCGTTTCACACGGTACCACCACAGCGTCCCCACAGGGGATTGCTTGACCGGATGCATTCGGCACACGAACTCTCCACTCGACGGCCTCAGGACGTTGCTGACAATACACACCGATTGCCTCTTCGTTTCCCTTTATGTACTGTCGGCCGACTACGATCGCTATCGACGACTGTTGTCCGAAACTCCGTACTTGGCTAACCATCGTTGCGCTAGCTATTGGTATACAATTTAGCCAACCAGCGCCAATTTCAGAGATATTTCCTTCCGTTATGATGGCAACTCCACCATTCAGTAATGGAGTAAACAAACATCCAGGATTGTCATATCGAGCCGGATTTCCATAGAGTTTTGTGAGCATAAACCCTCCAGCGGCAGCTTCGAAAGTATGTGTTATCGTCCCGTCCGGCCTGCCGGTATATATGTTGTTCAATGCATCCATCACTGTAAAGAAATCCCGGTCTTGAATGTTTGTACGCCCATCAATCACCGCAGTCACAGGAGTAGCCTTGAGGTCAACAATATCCTCCGTGATTCTGCCATCTGTTATTGAGACTAGGCATGGAAACGGACTGTTGGCTACGATGATTCCTCCAGCACCAAATGTTGGTGGAAGCGTGATGGGTAATGAAAATGGCATCGCAGAGGACCACTTCTTCATTGCGGTGGTTGTATCGATACAGTGCACGCCCCCACGCTCATCCCCAAACATTGCCAGGTTGCCGTTGCACGTCACACTCCCGGTTACAGGCGCATTTAACATGATTTTGCGCACCATAAAGCCATCTTGTGCATTAACCAAATCAACGGAGCCAGACATTATCGGTATCACGATTCGTCCATTCGGTGCGATTGCAGGACAGCCTTGAATTTGTCCATCCACCTCGTGAACCCAGAGTCTGATCCCTGATTGCACATTGACTCGCTCGACAGTGTTTTCACAGACAACGAGAATGTCCGATGAACTAACCTGCAGAATGTGCTTGATTAGCGTTTGTGCTGTGTACGTTAGGAAAGAGACTGCGGGAGCTGTAAACATCGATAGAGAAGCATTAGCATTGTTACTGATGTCAGTCCCATATATCTGTGACCACACATTTAGTTGTTGAACAGGGACAACTTCTATTCGTGCTTCTGCAGATACTCCTGCCCCAACTTCTTCGAGCCTTACATTGGATAAGCCTGGGGTCAAAGCAGAAACAACACCGTCTGGCATCAACTTGACTGCTGTGCTTCCAGTCACCTGTGTCCATTTGAGGGCATTGCCCGGGACTAGTACAACTTTGCCATCCGGATCTAATGCTGTACCTTGAAGCTGTGATGTCTCACCAACGACGAACCGCACATCAACTCCGTAAATGACAAGAGACTTGATTACACTTACCAATGTGATTGATAAATCGGAAGTCTTTCCAGCAATCAGCTCAACTTGTGAGCCTCCAGTGGACACTGCTTCACCGATACCGTTCTCACCAGACCGAGCGGACAAGGCGACAAAATAGGTGCCCGGATTATAAACCCCAGGTAACACAATTGTTGTGAACTGACTATTCGGACCGATAGGTCTGTTTACTGTCGCTCTTGTCCTGAGGTTCGGCTTATCAATTGGATACGCCTCGATGGCAACACTGCCGGCATAGGCTGGGATGTATCTTGACTTCTTTCGACTGGCTTCACTTCCCCAATCGATTGCTATTCGCAGACGTGAGCCGGACGGTGCCCCACCTCCACACCCACCCAATACAACCATAGCGCCGAACGCGGTGGTCGTCATTGCCAGCTGCCGCCGAGTCACTTTGTGTGATTGTCCGTCATTTGACATTGATGTTTATTCCTAAACTCACCGCTGACAAAGGCTTGAGCTCTGGTAACTGAAGAATGTCATTGATGTTTTTTGGACCATCAGATGTCATCGGGACATACCCTGGAGCAGTGCATATCATTTGAGCCGACGTTATTGCGGGAAACTCTGCAACCCGCATACTCGGATCACGTCTGATGAGTGCTGCGAAATCAGCCCTGAAATACGTAAAGCCCGCCGCTGTTTTCTTGTAGCCGAGGTTTGAACATGATTTGATTGTTGCTTCGAAATCAAGTTTGAGCTGGATAATTGCATCAGCAAAACACGAAGGAATAACGGAAACTCCTCTTGTAACACGACTGGAAAGTGGCCATGGACCGTATTCTTCGGAAGAGCTTGGTGTGAGGCCACTGTCTGCCACTACATCCGTTTCAGCAGTGTTCGGATTTGTAACCACTGGCAATTGCTTTACTGGAACCGGCTGCCCGTTTTTCTGCATCGAGGCCATGATCTTGTCAAAATTTGCCATCATATCCAGCAACTCTTGCCGCTTTTTCGCTTGGAATTGTCTGTTAAATTCGTCTAACTTAGACTTTACGACGGGATCGTTGAGGAAGTATTCATCAATGAGTGAATCAGACAATTCGAACAACGAATCACGTAACGAAAGTGCAGCCAGTGTCAAACCGGCACCACCAGCAATTAGGGCAAGTGGTCCCCCAGTCGCAGCCAAAGCCGCGTACTTGAACATATCAGTAGATGCCTCCAAAACATCCTTTGCAGCGTCTACCTGTTCAATCTTTCTCGCAAACATCGGAGCTTTTTTGTCAAGAAAATCCGATACGGTATCACTAAGAAGCTCCTTGAAAAGTTCATTACCAAGGTCTTTGGCTAACTCCTTTGCCTTCTTGGATTTATCAACCCAAGCGCCATTACCCAGCAACTTTTCAGCTGATGTCGCATTTTTTCGGGCAAGATAGTCATCGTAAGTTACTTTGTCCTTATTCCATGGAGAATCCCGCTTTACGTAGGATGCGTGTGATTGCGACATGTAATCGAGGGTCTTGGAAACAACCCACTCTGGTCCATCGATACCGCGACTAGATCCAGCTGATTTAGAAACATCCCGACCTTCGGCCCACGGAATACCGTATGGAATCAAACTAATCCGGTTGGAAATGGATTGCATTAGCGCATCAATCTGGACCGAATCCAGACTTGGCGCATCAGGTAACAAAGCGGCAGTGTTTACGGGCTTCCCGACAACCTCGAACATGTAGTTGACATGTGCATTGAAAAGCAACATAAACGAGCAATATGCCAACTCCTTTCGTGACGATGCCGTCATTGCAAGAATCGCCTTAGCTTCATCCGCAATACCCGCACTGAGAAGTTGTTCAAGGACTTTGCTTAAGCCGATTATAGACAACAGCTGCTTGCGCATCGTGCCCGCAACCCAGGCACTGTTGTCCATCACCGTCTCCTTTGCGTTCACTGTTATCTTGAAACACTTTAGGCTCTCACGAGCGAGGTAAAACTGGTGAACAGATCGTTTGTATGTGTCGAACAAAAGTTGATGTGAGATTGAAACTGAGTATCCGACGAAGGCGCCAATCAGGAATGGATCGTCGTCGACCTGACGACCGCTGGGATATGCCAGGAGCGAGCCCGGCTCAGTTTTTGTGTATGCGGCTGAACTTAGTCGATCGGCAGTAATCGATAGTCCCTCAACGAGATCACGCGTGCCGTTACCACTACCACTGGATGTCCCGCCTCCGCCGCCACATCCCTCTATGACGCCAGCGGAAGATAATAAAACGAGTCCAGACTGGACAATGAGCTGGCGTCTGTTTGGGTTCACGTCACTCTCCAAAGCGTTGCTGCGCTATGTTGTATATGGATGCTGAATCCTAACTACTGGGTTTTTGTCGGCGCACATAAATTCCGAAATTAAACTCATAAATCCTCTAAATTCATCCCACTCGCCACGATATTGGCAACACCAACAAAGTAGCAGACTTCCGTTGCACTGTTCCGTTCAATGGTCGATTTAACTGATTGACTTCATTCCTCGCTAAGAATCACGTTGTCCAAACATCGAACGCGAATATCGCTGAATCACACACCTTTCCTCTGCTCCTCACGGATATACAAAACCACCATCCAAGAGATGAACAGCGCAGCTACACCGAGTATCACCAACATCCGCCAATGGGTGATAAACAGCGCCGCGAGTGCCGAGAAGATTGTCCCGATAATGATGATTCCAATGATGGAGACGACTCCAATGACCATCATCAGACCCTGAGCCACCGCTGTGTTTCCTAGCCAAAGCCCTGCTAGAAACCAGAGGAGTCCATTCCCTGCTGCATGACCACTCTTTGAAGGGCTAACCGGCTGAGCGATTACTTTTCGTGTAACGTGACGGTCCATATCCAAAAACTCTGGCCGAACTTCGGTAACCGGAAACGGAAATTCCGAAGAATACCATCACACAACAAGGACTTGGTGCACATAAACATCCGCGGGAATATCCATACCCAAGCCACAAATTGCACCCTTATAGTTAGGGTTGCTGTGTAAGTCAACGGTCACCCATCGCTTTACGCCTGATGCAAACATTTGCGAGACCGAGCGCTCATTGTCAAACCATGTTCCACGCCACGCAGACCATAAACTC
>JBJTQN010000240.1:0-4948 GCA_046075665.1 Armatimonadota bacterium
GCGCCCTCGGCTTCTTGCTTTGTAATGGCATAGATTGGGCCTGTTGCATCAGCAACGTTCTGACCTGCCCACTGTCCACCGGATGCGGTGCGCATCATTGCGTTGACAGGGCGGTGTGACTTGTTGCGTCGGTCAGCCGCATTGGTCTGGCCCGATGATGCGAGGAAAATACAGCTCAGGTTGCTGGTCATTTCTGCGATTGCGATGACATCTGCCGGGGCATCCACAGCTGCGATGGAAACGATGTTTGGTGCATCCTGTGGACCGCGCTTGCGTGGGAGGATGGCTGAGTTCGGGATGTAAGACAGGCGTGGAACCTGTGCTTCGCAGCCTATCGTCACGACATCCAGCCAGTTTGCAAAGGGTGGGTTGTCTGGGCGCAGACCCTTGTTTGGGTCCGAAGGGCAGACCCAAACCTGCTCGTTCTTGATGTATGGATGAATCATTGCTGTGAAGTGGACATAGCCACCGGATGATCCACCATTGGTTGTCGCGGTGTTGTTCTTGTAGAAGTAAGCGGTCGGGTAGGTCTCATCGTAGTCCTAGGTGTACATCATCAAGCCAAGACCGATTTGCTTCTCGTTCGAAAGGCAGCTTGCAGAGCGCGCCTTCTCACGTGCCTGAGCGAAGACAGGGAAGAGGATTGCTGCAAGGATTGCGATGACGACCAGAAGCTCGATGAGCGTAAAGCCGTTACGGGTGCTGCGAATAGCGTTCTTTAATGATTTCTCCGTGTTTGTTTTCACACCGTACGGGTTCAGTGCGGTGACAACGCCCAAGAGAATATTCGAATCAATGAACGAGATTGTTATGCGCGGATTAACGTAGTTTTATGTTTACGTCAAGACCGGCGATGTATCTGTGTTCACGTGTTCTGTGAATCGTTTCGTCAAGATGTACGTTGCACTCGTTGTAATAAAAGCCGTTCACCGGCTGCCAACAGTGCTGCAGCGAGGAATGGTCCTAACCAGTACACAACTTGATGAACGCTAGTCCCATGCCCTGCAGCAATCGCAGGTCCGAAGGAGCGCGCCGGGTTCATACTGGCATCGGTGTAGGGGCCGCCAAGGACGATGAGTGCCACGACTCCGAGCGAAATGATGACCGCTTGCGAGTCTTTTCCGTAGTCATTTGGAGAGATGATTGCGACCTTGCGGATAATGGTAAGCAGGCAGAGGGTAAGCAGCAGCTCAACGATGACAGCGGTGGGGACAGACACGTGTGGAACGGTCATCCCAGCTGGTGGCACATTGGCTATCAGTCTGAGCAGGAGCGCTGCACCTACAGCCCCTGTTGTTTGACCGGCAAATGCAGCTGTCGCTGCGCCACCTGACACCCGCTTCGTCAGCAGTAACCAAAGGGTCACTGCCGGATTGAACTGCGAGCTCGTTGAACGGAACAGGAAAATCCCAAGGAGCACGGGGAGCGCACTCACGGTGGCAGCATCGAGGAGGGTGCCTGCACCGCCAGAACTCTTCCAGATTCCCCACGCGATGGGCCCGGCGGTGACCATCGCAGTTCCTATGAGTTCGGCACCAAAAATGTGTATGTTTTTCGACATCAGAATGCATCTAGCTCATCGATCAGCTGGATAACCCGAGCTTCGATTTCCGTAAGGATCACTTCGACTTCCGCTTCGGGACGGCCCTTTGGGTCATCCAGTCCCCAGTCATCCGTAAAGTGAACGCGCGCTGGACACTTGTCCGCATCCACGCCGCAGCCCAACGTGATCACCTTGTCGGCAGAATCCACCATGTCTTGTGTCAAGACTTTTGGCGACTGGCCATCCATAGAAATGCCACGCAATTGCATTAGGGCGACCACCGTCGGATTCAACATCGCACCACCTTTCGTCCCTGCGCTTTCCCAGCGGATTGGGAGACTACGCTCACTTGCGATGTGATTGAGGAGGGCTTCGGCTGCCTGAGAGCGCCCAGCGTTGTGAACACAGACAAAGAGTGCCGTTTTCATGAGCAGCATCCAGACTGTGGTGCACAGCCACCAGCCATGTTGAGTGAGAGTCCGCGAGGTCGTAATGGGGGAGTCGGCGCGCCGCAAATCGCGCCATCTGGGCCAAGACGCGCCTCGTTTGCATGTGCGGCGAGCTCGTCATCCGACATGTCATCGGTAATCGCGTAGATTTCCCGCGCATGGCCATCCGGGTCAAATGCCCAAACCTTGTCCTGACGCGCGTGACAACATAAGGTGTCATCTTCATCGATGGTCATAAGTCCGGCAGCTGCGAGGCGCTGCCGTGCCGAGATGACATCCTCATGGGACTCCACCAGAATCCCAAGGTGATTCAGCGTCCCGTGCGCAAGCAGCTCTTTGGCCTGATTGAGAGCGAGCTTGATCGGAGGGGATGCGACATCGAAGTTTGCATACCCCGGCCGCACTTTGTGCGGCTCTTGTCCAAAGAAGGCTGTGTAAAAGCGGGTGCCCGCTTCAATGTCTTGAACATTGAGTGAGATATGAGGTTTCATGGACGTTCCTTGGATGCCTGACAGGTGCAGCTGTCGAAGAATGTCAGGAGGTCAGCGACAGTGGATGTGTTGATAGAGCAGAGCATGTGCCGACCTTGCCGCGTGACATAGATGAGATCGGCCTCGCGTAGCTCTTTGATGCGCTGGCTGATGGTGCTTGTGACTGTCCGGTCGCCACTGAGGTGGCAACAGATTTCTCCAATGGTTTTTCCGGGACTGATGCTGTGCGCTTGGCCAGTGGAATCTACAGCCATATCTCCTGAGCACTGCTGGATACACATAAATAGCTCGCGGCGGTTGCGGTCCGCGAGTGCCTTGAGGGCTTTATCAAGTTGTGTATCGGTCATGCAGGATATTCTATCACTTCATGAAGTGATGAAGTGTTGCTGTGCGATTGTGGTTTGAGAGGCAGTCGGTTATTCAGATTGATGTCTGGCCAGCGACAGGGTTGGTCGCGCTTGCGCCTGCCTGATATTGTTAGGACATCTACGGCATCCTTCGACATTGTGGTCTGGGAGCCTGTTGTGGGGGCAACGGTTATCATGGCAAATCCTATCTATCTTCAGCTGTACACACTGCGCGATGATGCAGCGGCAGATCTGCATGCAACATTGGATGCGGTTGCAGAGGCAGGTTATGCGGGTGTTGAGCTTGCCGGGTTATATGGCCTTACGCCGGCTGCGCTCAAGGCTGAGTTTGATGCCAGAGGCCTCAAAGTCATCGGCGCGCACTCAGGCTACGCAGACCTTCTCGCCGATGTCCCTGCCGCAATCGAGCTCTGCCGGGTTTTTGAGACAACACGCCTGACTGTGCCATGGATTGATGGCGATTGGCGTGACAGTATCGAAAACATGCGTGCACTGGGTGCATCACTTGCGGCGGCCGGAGAGCAGCTTCGGGATGCCGGTATCCAGCTGTGCTATCACAACCATGCATTTGAGTTCGAAATGGAAGATGAGACAGGAACGGGATATGCAGCCGTACTTGCTGGTGGTAACGGCTACATTCAGGCTGAGCTCGACCTTTACTGGGTGGCAAAAGCGGGCAAGGATCCGATTACCGAGCTGCAGCGCCTCACGGGAAATGTCCCATTGGTACACGTGAAGGACATGTCGGAGGATGGGGATTTCCGCCCGGTCGGAGATGGCATCATTGATTACAAGGGCAGCGTCCTGCAAGCCGCGCTGGATGCCGGTGCACACGGGTTTATCGTTGAACAGGACCAATGCTCGACACATACGCCGCTTGAATCGATTGCCAGAAGCATCGCGGCGCTCCGCAGCTGGGGATTTGCATCCTAGATTCCGATAACGAATTTATCGGAACCCGGGATGGATTACGGGCGTCAGATAGGGACACGCCGCTTGACGTGGCGCATCCACTGCATTATTATCTAGACCTATCACTGCAGGTTCTCACTGTGGTGGATGTAGGGTGTTGGTGAAAGGGTAGCGCGAATGCCTGCATTTACGTTTACAGCAACGGCCTCCGATGGCAAGACGGTAACAAACACAAGCGATGCAGTGAGCATCAGCGAGCTTCGGCAGAGACTGTCGCAGCAAGGTTACACTGTCAAGGAAATCAAGCCGGCAAAGCAAAAGGGACTTAAGGCCGATATGTCGGTCCCGATGCCTGCGTTTCTGGAGCGTTTCCAGAAGGTCAAGCTTACTGAGCTTTCGATTTTCTGCCGCCAGTTCTCCACGATGATCGACGCGGGTGTGTCTCTTGTCCGGTGCCTGGATGTTCTTGGTGAGCAGTGCACATCCCCGAAGCTGAAGAAGATCATCATGGATCTCAAGGCCGAGGTTGAAGCGGGAAACATGCTTTCCAAGGCGATGTCCAAGTACCCGACTGTTTTTTCCAACCTCTTTGTGGGACTTATCCGTGCGGGTGAGGTCGGTGGTGTACTTGAAGAGTCCCTCCAGCGCCTCTCAACCTTCCTTGAGAAGGACGTTGAGCTCCGCCGCAAAGTCAAAGCCGCGCTTACCTACCCGGTCCTCGTTTCTGTGGTTGCCCTTGGAATCGTTATGTTCCTGACGATTTTCATCGTTCCACAGTTCCTTAAGATGTTCCTTGACCTCGGTCTGAAAGCGGAAGACTTCCCTGCGATGACGATGTCGCTCAAGATCTTCTCTGACTTTATGGTTTACAAGTTCTACTACGTTGCGATGATTGTTGCGGCGCTGTGGTTTGCTTGTAAGCTCTTTGGGCGTACAAAAGTTGGGCACCGCTTCTTTGACTGGTTGAAGCTCAAGGTTCCGGTCTTCGGTAAGCTCAACCACAAGGTTGCCCTTGCTCGCTTCTCACGAACGCTTGCAACCCTTCTGGCCTCTGGTGTACCTATCCTCCAGGCCCTTGAGACGGTTGCTGGTACGGTATCGAATGATGTCCTATCGGATGCCATTCTCGATGCACGTGCTCGTGTACGTGAAGGAGACACAATCTCCGAGCCGTTGTACAAGTCG
>JBJTQN010000241.1:0-5230 GCA_046075665.1 Armatimonadota bacterium
ATACGCTGGGAGGTTGCTTCCTTGAAAGGAATACACGGTGCACCAAGCTGGGCCGAAAGAGCATCTACCTTAGGGTCGTAGCTAATGGCAAGGACTGGCCGGCCAGCGGCAGCCCCCATAATCAATGTATGCAAGCGAACCGACACCGCCGCACGACACCTGACGAGCGCCGCCATCACTTCTGGAAACGGACTGACTCCAGCCGCATCCCAGGCAAGCTCACCAGGGGTTCCAAGGATGTCATCAGGGAGGTGCATCGGGAGATGCCACGCCCCATCAACATCACTGGCAGGAAACTCCAGCGGTATTCCCTTCCAGGTGCGCAGGCTGTAGCAAACACCTGATTCACTGCCTGGTGTACGATCACAGAGGTGTCCAAGGTAAAAAGCCGGGTCCGAACAGACATCGATTTTGAGACCCATCGCGCACGCCTCTAACAGTGCCTTACTTGCATCATCACGTACCGTAAGCAAAGCGGCATTGCGAGCGAGGATTCCTGTCAACTTGCGGGCAACGGGATGCGTAAGCGGTCCTATACCCTGCGTCCACCACACCGTGTGGCGCGCCGCGCTCCCGGCAAGCATCCCGGCGAGAAAATACCAGAATACGGAGCGGAGGCTTGTCGCATCTTGTAGAAGCGATCCACCTCCCAGAATGAATGTATCGGTCCCCTTAAGCTGCGACCGCAACCTCCGGAGACCAAAACGGCTTATCGCGGATACACCAGGATGACGCTGCTTTGTCCACTCAGGATTAGCCGAGAGCACCATGAGGTCATGTTGCTTCCCGGTCTCCCCTGATGACAGCATTTGGTGGATCCCGGAAAGCACCGCCTCGTCACCGAGGTTACGGAAACCGTAGTATCCAAGGATAGCCGCTTTAGGCACTGGCAGGTCCCTCGTACTTTAGCAAGCGGGTTTTCTCTAAAATTCGCCTGATCACGACGGCAACCAGCAGTCCGAATACAACACCGTAGCCAACACGGAGTGCGCTAATTATGAGCGGTGTATGCAGATGGCAAAATGTGTTGACCATCGATGCCAATGCAATAGATGCGAGCACTGCTGCAATCCGCTGCAAAGGCCACTTGTTATTCACCAGGATCAGACTAAGCATCACAAAGGGTTGAAACAATAGGTCCTTGAAACGGGGCCTTACAAACAACACGCGGTCCAGCACGGAACGGATTTGAAGTTCTAGCGAGCTTACGCCAACGCTGGATTCATTCCCACTTCGCATCAACATGATTGCCAGTGCAACGAGAACGCCACCACCGAGCAAGACCTGCCAGATAAGAATCGGGTTCCGGCTGATGTCAACTAGCATTGAAATGCGCTCCCGCACGACGGTTGCCAGCGCTGCTGGAGTATCCGCTCTGAGGTTAAGTCCATGCACAAGCGCAGCGACAACGAGTGGTGCAATCAATGTGAGTTTGACACCAAGGAAAACGTCGCCCTTCACCAGGAACAGCGTCTCAGCATGGATTGCCACCACGGTTAATGGTCCCAGCATCGTTATAGCAAAGACTAACACCAAGCGCTTGATCGTTGTGGACCGTGGAAATGCAAAAGCTGGATGCAGAATCGCGACGCCCAGCGATGGAAGAATACATGCCCCAAGCAAAGAGACAAGTTTTATCGCTGGCATAATTCCCGCTACCATTGCCAGGGCAATTACAGCGACGCCTGAAAGAATAGCAACTGGAGCAGTACGCAGCTTCAAAAAGCCAAACGTGAAGTCAAGCAGCAGTGAAAGCCCAGCGATTATGACAACACCAGCAGCAACCCGACCGGGGATTGGATTTCCGATATTGCTATACGTTCGTGCAGTACCAACACCAAGCTGCGAACGATAGAGTGCGCCGCGTAAGCCACCGATATACGCGACTGCGTTTTCGAGAGGTTCTGCACCATCGAGAAAAAGACGCACAAAGAGCAACCGGATATTTCGTTCACGCGCAGCAAGGGCAAAGCGCTGAATGTTGGCCCCAGGCGTCGCCGTCGTCATTTCGCTGGATGTAATCGTATGGACGCGGATGGTGTTATAAGGAGCCAGCTTTACGAGAGCATAATCTCCCGTTTGCTTGCCGAACTCTACACTACCGAAGCGAAGTTGTGGAGAATCTCCTAAATGCCTCACGGTCTCCTTGTAACGATTCCCCGCGCCCAAAACAGACATCCCGGAGAAGATTACGGTATCAATGTTTTGCTTACGGAGGTCATTGAGTGTCGAAGCGATCCGTGAATCCGATGGATTTGGGTTATTGCCAACGCGACCAACCACGCTGAGCCCCGTGCTTCTAACCAGTGTGACGACCTCAGGGTCAATTCCAACTCCAATTTCCTTAATAGCATCCCACCGGTCAGCAACCACGATTCCAGCATCTTCCAGATCGCTGCCCGAAAACTGTTCCGGGACTGCAACCTGTACGGCAGTCCTATTTTGGATGTTATCTTTGATGCGATCGAACAGTCCCTGATGGACAATCAGCAGCGTCGTATGGTGCTTGGTGGATGGCAGGATTTCGACAATCCCGACATCACGCAGGCTGTCCAGAGTATCTTCCTGAATCAGGATGGAGGTTGCACCGGCATCCTTTAGTCGACGCAGGGTCTCTGTTAGGGGCTTACCTTCACTTGCCGCGAGCTTACGAACCTCCGAGATGTCAAGCGCTACTTCAACACGACGATTTCGCTGCTCGGTCCTGAAACGGTTGGCAACAGGGATTAAACAGAGCATCGCGGCCAGAATCATTACGCCCCACAACATCCGTCGGATGGTCATCACTGCTCAATCCCTTCAAGTTCTGCCGCCAACGCATCGAGATAACGTGAAATACTCCAAGCACATCCCTGCTCTATCGCGGCATCGACAGCAACCTCAATTGTATCGATATAGGTAAATCCAGTTCGGTTAGTTGGGTTTTCAAGCATCAATAACTGCCGTACGAGCTCTAATGTCGTTTGTGAGGCATCCGGAGAAATCCGCAATTCAATTCCATCAAGTCTTATCAAAGTTCCACACGCATCACGGGCGTTATTGTACGACAGGACATCTTTGATTCGTTCGGAAGCACGAGACATTCGGAGCGAATCGACGAGGACATCCAGTCTGATGATGGCTCCAAAAGCGATGTCAAGTTCCGTGTGTGCCTTAAGAAGCAAGCCTTCACGGACAGCAAAGCGCGTTCCCTTTGCAGCGAGCGCCCGGGCTGGCGGCTCGGCGAGGCGTGTATGGACATCCGCGAGAACAAGACCAATGGCCGTCTGTGCACGGCTGGCGCAGGCGATAGTGCGATCGATGAGCGGCTCTGCCCGCGGTGCGCTATTGTTATCGATGACTGAAATGGCATTGCTGAGCGTTGCAAGGATATCTGAAAGCTGTTCCTGCAGTGCAAAAACATGACCGGCAACAATCAGGATGGCAGGGTCGCTCGCCGGGACATTCCAAATAATGAGGCGCTGAAGCGGCGCGAGGATGCTCTGTGGCGAAAATGTTTTCAGAAGCTTCTGACGATACTGCCCCCGTTTGTCCCAAAGGCTTACCGTGCGTTGTTTGCGGAGCCTTGCCTCACCGGACTTAAATCCGAGGCGTGCTGTTCGGAGACTGCTCACTTTATCGGTCGAGATAAGGCGCTGAACACGATCCTGAAGGTCTGCCTTCAGGTTACGAACTCGGGTGGCATCGGATGGATGTGTCGACAACAACTCAGCAATTGGGGAGGCTTGTGCCCGCTCATCAAGAAATCGCCACCAGGCATCCGGACTAAATCCTGATATGGCCAGGCGCTCCGATGCAAACCGGTCGGCTTCAACCTCATGGGAGCGTGACCAACTGAGTGCGGTGAGGATACTGATGCCATTGAGCACCAAGCGTAGTTTCCGATCGTTGGTCGGAATCCGATCGAAAATGACCTTAAGGAGAATGGACTGACTCAGCTGTCTCCATGCGTGATGCCGCTCAACGTGACCAAGTTCATGAGCGATTATTCCAGCAAGGATGTCATCTGTTTCGGCCCAAGTCGCAAGGCCACGTGTAATCAGGATGGTGTTACCAGGGAGTGTCCAGGCATTGACGACGGCAGTATCAAGAATCAATATCCTCGGACTTGACTTTCCCTGAGTAAGAGCCCTGGTGATGCGCACGACAGACTTTCGCAATAATGGGTCATCTAAAAGTCCATTTGCTGATGTGACGGCAGCAGAGAGAATGTCGCCTAACCAACGCTCCGGATTTTGCATGGATTTTCACCCCCTAGGCCTTAACTGCTGATCCGAATCCCTTCCGGACAGTCGATGTAAAGGTAAATACTCACAATTTTCGACGAACGATGACTCATCTGACTGTGTAATCTGATTGCTCTGGACGAGAGGTATTCATAACGCACAAAACTCGCCCTAGGCAATATGTCGCATATTGGACAGCCACAACCATGTCAGAAATGTTCCAGTAGCGATACCCCCAAGGTGTGCAATGAACGATGTCGTGCCATCAGTAAGGAAGGCCATGCCTGCGATGTTCATCACGACGTAAATGAGTATCCACATAACAGCTTTAAGTTTGATTTTGATCGGTCCAAGCATTGAGTGAATGCGTGCGTCTGGATGAGCTACCATATAAGCTCCCATCACACCGGAAATCGCACCGGATGCACCAACAACGGTTTGGTCCGGATTTACAAGCCAGTGGCAGATGGTTGCAGCGAGGCCGCAGAGAATATAGAAAGCAAAGTAGCGAGCCTTGCCGTAGAGGTCTTCGATATTGTTTCCGAAGATGAGAAGGTAGAGCATGTTTCCGGCGATGTGCCAGAAATCAGCATGAACAAAGAGATTGAAGGTTGATAAGACCAGACCAAGAGGCATCCAAGGTGGCGTTTTGGTAGCGCCTTCGGCAACGGGAACCCGGCTATTAAGAAAAACAACCTGTAGCAAAAATAAAGTGACACAGGCTAAAGCGATACCCCATGTCACAAGCGGACGACGCTTTCCAGGATTGTCATCGTAGACGGGGAGCAATCAGGCCCCCAGTCCTTGATCAGACTGTTTTCCTCCTCCTGCGAATGCCAGAAGGAACCACGCACAAATCCAGGCCATCCCACCAATAGGTATCACCCGTCCCAGCGCTTTGAACCCCGTCAGTGCATTGATGTACAAGCCACCTGAAAAAACCACAATCCCGACGCAAAATAGCCAGATTGCAATTCTGACATTACGACCATTCAGATTGGAGA